>DATHVS010000234.1:0-27673 GCA_035461195.1 Nocardioidaceae bacterium | reverse complement strand
CCCCCTTTCGATTGGGGGCCGGACCGCGTCTGTGGTTAGCCTGCGCCCATGCCTGCACCAGTAGTCGTCGCCGAGATCGTCCGCTCCGGTTACGTCGAGGGCCACCACTACGGCTCGATCGTCGCCCTGGAGGCCGACGGGTCGGTCGCCTGGTCCGTCGGCGACGACGAGTCGCAGGTCTTCCCGCGTTCGTGCAACAAGCCGATCCAGGCCCTGGGGATGCTCCGGGCGGGCCTCGACCTCGACAGCGAGCTCCTCGCGCTCGCCTGCGCCTCCCACTCCGGCGAGCCGTTCCACCTCGACGGGGTCCGCAAGATCCTCGCCGACGTCGGCCTCGACGAGTCGGCGCTGCAGACCCCGCCGGACTTCCCCCTCGACGACGAGGCCCGCGACGAGGTCCTCCGCAGGGGTGGGTCGCGCACGCCCCTCGCCATGAACTGCTCCGGCAAGCACGCCGCGATGCTCGCGACCTGTGTCGTGAACGGCTGGGACACCTCGACGTACCTCTCTCCCGACCACCCGCTCCAAGTGAGGATCCGTGAGACCTTCGTCGAGCTGACCGGGGAGCCCGTCGAGAAGGTCGCGGTCGACGGCTGTGGCGCGCCCCTGCTGTCCACGTCGCTTCCCGGGCTGGCGCGGGCCTTCCGCCCCCTCTCGCTCGCCGAGGAGGGGCCCGAACGCCGCGTCGCCGACGCGATCCGGCAGCACCCGGAGTACGTCTCCGGCACCCGCCGCGACGAGGTCCGGCTCCTTCGTGCGATTCCCGGTGCGATCGGCAAGGCGGGAGCGGAGTCCTGCTACGCAGTCGGCCTCCCCGACGGACGCGCGGTCGCGCTCAAGACCGACGACGGGGCAGGACGAGTGCGTCCGGTCCTGATGGCGGAGGCGCTTCGCAGGCTCGGGGTCCTCGAGATGTCGGGGGTCGACGCGGACGTCGTCGTGGCCACCGGGGAGGTGCCGCTCTATGGCGGTGGGAAGGCCGTGGGCGGCCTACGCGCGGTGTTCTGAGCGCCTGTCGGACGTTTCATTGTCTTTTCGTCCGGATTCGTTGGTAAAGTCACCCTTCGCAGCGCGACTCACTCGGGGGAAATGAACCTGAGCCTGACATCTGCCAGGTGCACGTCCGTCGGCTGCTTCCTGAGGGGAAACACTTTGTTCAAGAAGATCCTGCTGCGCTCCGTCGCGAGCACGGCCGCCATCGGTAGCGCGCTGGCCGTCTCGCTCGTCGCCACCCCCGCCGTCGTCACGACAGCGCCCGAGATCCGCAACGTCGCCTGCGAGAACAAGTACGCGAGCAGCGTCTCCACGACCACCCAGCTCTCGCTCGGCCGCTACGTCGGGGCCTACGGCGTCGCCAACTTCGCCACCGCGCGGGTCTCCCGTGACGAGGCCGGGGCCAAGACCCCCGTGGGCCAGGTTCGCTTCCGCCTCTTCAACCCCGACGGCTCGCTCCGCCGGGCCTGGAAGATCCAGCTGCGCAACGGCGAGGCCACCGTCGGCCTCCCGCGCCGCCTCGGGGCTCAGAACACCTACACCGTCCGGGCCAACTACATCCCGCCGGACTGCTCGATCTTCCAGCGCAGCGCCTCCGCCCCGGCCTACTACACGGTCAACAAGGCCGGCACGCGCACCGTCGTCAGGGCCCCTGACCGCACGCGTGGCGAGAACGGACGCGTCAACGTCCGGCTCCGCACCGGCAGCCCGTTCACGCCCCAGGGCAAGGTGCGCATCGTCGTCAAGCGCGGTGACCGCGTCGTGGCCCGCCAGGTCCGCCAGCTCAACGACGGCAAGGTCTCCGCGACCTTCCGCAAGTTCGCGGTCGGCAAGTTCAACGTCCGGGGCGTCTACCTCGGCGCGAAGAACTTCAAGCGCAGCGCGGGCAACACGACCTTCCGCGTCACGCGCTGACCTGGTGAGGTAGTTGCCGGCACGTCGTAACAAGTCGCGACTCCGGTGGGCTCTCGGGCTCACCGGAGTCGCTGTCGTTGTCCTGGGAGTTCTCGCCGCCTTCCAGGCGGTCCAGGCGCGCGCCGCCCTCCTCGACGTGGCCGGTGGGTTCGAGCAGGTCTCGGCGGACCTGCGCGCCGGTGACGCGGACGCCGCCCGCGAGAGCCTCGCCTCGACCCGCGACCGGGCCCGCGAGGCCAAGGACACCACCGACGGTCTGCTGTGGCGGGCCGGCTCCCGCGCCCCTGTCATCGGTGACGACGTCCTGGCCGTGCGCACCGTTGCCGACGTCGCCCACGTCCTTGCCGACGACGTGCTCGACGACGTCGTCACCGCGGCCGACGCGCTCGACCCCGAACGGCTGCGTCCCCGCGACGGCCGCATCGCCCTGGGACCGCTCAAGCAGGTCCGGCCCTCCGTGGTCGCCGCTGACGAGGAGCTGCGCCGCCAGGCCGACCGGGTCGCGGAGATCGACACCGACGGCCTCCTCTCGCAGCTCGCAACCCCCGTCGCCGACATGCAGGACCGGCTCGACGAGGCCGCCACCCTCTCGTCGCGGGCCTCCTATGCGGTCCGCCTCCTCCCGCCGATGCTCGGCGACGGCGGCCCGCGGAACTACCTGGTGCTCTTCCAGAACAACGCCGAGATCCGCGCCACCGGCGGCATGCCCGGTGCGCTGGCCGTCCTCCGCGCCCAGAACGGGCGGATCTCCATCGAGAAGCAGGGCACCGCGGGAGACCTCGGCTACCACGACCCGCCGGTGGTGCCTCTCGCCCGCGAGGAGGTCGAGCTCTACGAGCGCAAGCTCGCGATGTTCGCCGCCGACATCACCTTCACCCCGGACTTCCCGCGCACCGCCGAGCTCGCCCGGGCCATGTGGCGCGCCACGCAGGGTGAGGACATCGACGGCGTGCTCTCCGCCGACCCGATCTCTCTGTCCTACCTCCTCGAGGGCACCGGGCAGGTGCAGGTCCCCGGCGGTCCCGCGCTCTCCGCGGACAACGCCGTCCGCCTGCTCCTGAGCGAGATCTACCGCACCCAGCCGGACAACGAGCTCCAGAACGTCTTCTTCGCCACCGCAGCCCGCGAGGTCTTCGACGCGGTCGCCTCCGGCAAGGGCGACCCCGCCGCTGTGCTGAAGGGCCTGGCCCGCAGCGCGGACGAAGGGCGCCTCTACGCGTGGTCCTCGCGCGAGGAGGAGCAGTCGCTCATCGCCGAGACGGCCCTCGGTGGCGCCGTCCCGCGAGAGGCCGGCCCGTCGCCGTACATCGGGTTCTTCCTCAACGACGGCACCGCCGCCAAGATGCAGTACTACCTCGAGCACCGCGTCGACGTGGAGCCCGTCTCCTGCAACGCCCGCGGACGCCAGCAGCTCGACGTCACCGTCACGCTCACCTCCTACGCGCCGAAGAACGCCCGCAAGCTGCCGGCCTCGGTGATCGGTCCGCGGGAAGACGGCCAGGGGTACTTCGGGGTGCGGCCCGGCCACATGCGCATCAACGCCCACCTCTATGCCCCCATCGGCGGGTGGTTCGCCTCCTCGGCGTACGACGGGGAGGAGCGGCCGCTCCACGAGGTCGAGCACCACGGCCACCCCGTGGGCTCCCGGACCGTCGAGATCGCCCCAGGGCAGACCCGCGAGCTGACCTACACCGTGATGACGGGGCTCGACCAGGACGGCGAGGTCGACCTGCGGGTCACCCCGGGCGTGCGCGGATCGGGCGTCGGCGAGGTCGGCACCTCTGCTTGCAACAGCAGCTAGCAACCCCCTACGACGAGAATTCTCTTTGTTTCTAAGGCCTTTCTCAGGCCAACTGTGTGCTGTCTCACCTCTGTGGCCCTTGTGTTTGCTTGCAAGAGTTAGCACTCTGGAGACATGGCCAAGACGAAGGTCGGCAAGACCGTCGAGAACCTCGGTGACTACCTCCGGGAGCAGCGCGTGGGCGCACAGCTCTCGTTGCGTCAGCTCGCCGAGCAGACCGGCGTGTCCAACCCGTACCTCAGCCAGATCGAGCGTGGTCTGCGCCGGCCATCCGCGGAAGTGCTTCAGCAGCTCGCCAAGGCGCTCCGCATCTCTGCCGAGACCCTCTACGTCCGGGCCGGGATCCTCGACCCGGACGAGGACGGGATCCGTTCCGTGGAGCTGGCCGTCCTGGCCGACCCGGAGCTGACCGAACGGCAGAAGCAGGCGCTGCTGGATGTGTACCAGTCCTTCCGCGCAGCCAATGGCACGTCGGCCGACCTGTACGAGGAGTCGGCCGAACCAACCACACCCGGCGAGGAGACCGATCCTGCCGGGGCACCCAGGAGGTAAGCAGATGACTCTCAAGATCGACGCAACCCGCCCGCTCTACGCCGTTGTCGGCGCCGGCGACCTCGTCGTCGAGTACGCCCGCAAGCAGGGCGCCGACGTCCAGGCCCGCATCGCCAAGATCGACCTCGAGCCCAAGGCCCTGCGCGACCAGGCCGTCACCGTCGTCACCGCTCGCATCGACGAGCTCGGCGACGAGGCCAAGGAGGCCCGCGGCACCCTCGAGGCTCGCGCCAAGGAGGCCCGCACCACGGCCGAGTCGCGCGCCAAGGACGCTCGCACGACGGCCGAGTCGCGCGCCAAGGAGGCACGCACCCAGCTCGAGTCCCTCGTCAACGAGGCCGTCGCCGAGGTGACCGAGACCTACGGTGACCTCGCCGAGCGCGGTCGCACCCTCGTGGCCCGGATCCGTCGCCAGCAGGCGACCCAGGACGCCAAGGCCGCGGCCAAGAGCGCCTCCACCAAGGCGAAGACCGCCAAGACGCAGACGACCAAGTCGGCCAAGGGCACCGCCTCGACGACCAAGAGTGCCGCCAAGAGCAGCTCGGCGTCGGCCAAGAAGACCGCCGGCACCGCGAAGACCAGCGCGAAGTCGGCCAGCACCTCGGCCAAGAAGGCCGCCGCTGCCGGCTCGAAGGCTGCCTCGGACGCCGCCGACAAGGTCGGTGACTGACACCTTCGCCCAAGAGTGACATGAGGCCCCCGCCACATGGTGGGGGCCTCGTGCTGTCCACGTAGGATTGGCCCGTGCCGCTCGTCACCGACATCACCAGCCTGATCCTGCTCGCCGGCGCTCTCGTGCTCTTCGCGCTCGAGGCGTGGGCGTTCGTGGACGCCGTCTCCCACAAGCCCGAGGTCTTCGAGGCCGCGGGCAAGCAGACCAAGACGATGTGGCTCGTCCTCCTCGGCATCGCCCTCGCCGCGCACATGCTCATCTGGCACCCGATCCACCTGCTCAACCTGATCGGTGCCGTCGCCTCGATCGTCTACCTCGTCGACGTACGCCCCGCGCTGCGCTCCATGACCCGGCGCTGAGCCGGCCTCGCTCCGTCACCTGTCGGGGTGGCGCTGCCTTCCCACGTCTGCGGGTTGTTTCGCATATGCACCATCGGGTATGCCTGGACAAAGGCCCTGAAAGGTGCAAACAACCAACAGCTCGCTGACGCGTGAGTGCTCACACGGGGGTGTGTCGCGGCTTGAACAACCTGCTCATCGAACGACTTCGGATGCGACGTCGTGACCTGCTGATGGCGTACGACGGGGCCGCGATCGTCCTCGCCTACCTCGTCTTCACCTTGCTGCGCTACGAGGACGGCCTGACTCGCGATGTCGCCAACAGCGCCATCCTGCTCGGCCTCGTCGCCGTCCTGGCGCAGTGGGGACTCGGGTCGCTGGCCCGGCTCTACCACGGCCGCACCACCGTCGCGAGCCTCGACGAAACCCTGTTCCTCAGCGCCATCACCGCGACCGCGGGCATGCTGGCCGGGCTGATCAACGCAGTGGCCGACCCGTTCCTGGTGGCCCGGTCCGTGCCGTTCGGGGGCACTTTCACGGCGCTGTTCCTCATGCTCCTCGGCCGCGCGATCTGGCGTGGCTACGTCCGACGCGCCGAGGTGGTCGTCGACGAGGGGGGCCGAGCGACCCTGGTCTACGGCGCGGGTGATGCGGGCCGGCAGCTGGTGCGCTCGATGCTCGTCACCCCCGGCTCCGACATGCGGCCGGTCGGGTTCCTCGACGACGACCGGTGGAAGCAGCGCCTGCGCGTCCACGGCGTCTCCGTGCTCGGCGGTCGCGGCGACCTCGCCGCCGCCTCGAAGACCGACGCCGAGCTCCTCGTCATCGCCGCACCCAGCGCCGGGCCCGGCCTCGTGCGGGACGTCTCTAACGCCGCCCGCGAGATCGGCCTCGCCGTCAAGGTGCTACCCGGCGTCGGGGAGATGCTCGGGCGTCGCGACATCAGCATCCGCGACGTCCGTGACATCGACGTGCAGGACCTCCTCGGCCGCGGCGCCGTCGAGACCGACGTGGCGGCCATCGCTGGCTACGTGACCGGCAAACGGGTGCTCGTCACCGGCGCCGGCGGCTCCATCGGCTCCGAGCTGTGCCGGCAGCTGCACACCTACGGGCCCGCCGAGCTGATCATGCTCGACCGTGACGAGTCCGCGCTCCACGCCGTCCAGCTCGCGCTCCACGGCAAGGCGCTCCTCGACTCCTCCGAGGTCGTCCTCGCCGACATCCGCGACCGGTCCGCGATCGACCGGGTCTTCCTCGACCGCGAGCCCGAGGTGGTCTTCCACGCCGCCGCGCTCAAGCACCTGCCGATGCTCGAGCAGTACCCGTCCGAGGCGCTCAAGACCAACGTGCTCGGCACCGCCAACGTGCTCGAGGCCGCCGCGATGGTGGGCGTCGAACGCTTCGTGAACATCTCCACCGACAAGGCCGCCGACCCCACCAGCGTCCTCGGGTACTCCAAGCGGGTGGCAGAGCGGCTCACCGCTGCGATCGCCGCCGACACCTCGGGCACCTACCTCAGCGTCCGGTTCGGCAACGTCCTCGGCACCCGCGGCTCCGTGCTCACCTCGTTCGCCTCCCAGATCGCCAACGGAGGCCCAGTCACCGTCACTCACCCCGAGGTGACCCGCTACTTCATGACCGCCCAGGAGGCTGTCCAGCTCGTCATCCAGGCCGCCGCGATCGGCGACGACGGAGAGGTGCTGATCCTCGACATGGGCGAGCCGGTGCGGATCCTCGACGTCGCCAAGCAGCTCATCGCCCAGTCCGGCTCGGACGTCGACATCGTCTTCACCGGCCTGCGCGAGGGGGAGAAGCTCCACGAGCACCTCTACGGCTCCGGCGAGACCGGCGACCGGCCCGTGCACCCGCTGGTCTCCCACGTCTCCGTGCCGAGCCTGCGGATCTCCCGCGTCCGCCACGAGGTGACCGAGACCTGGAACTCCCCGCCCGAGGGCGTCGTCGATCAGCTCACCACCTGGAGCGTGGCGGAGGAGGGGACGCTCGCCGAGGAGCGCGAGCTCATGGCCCGTCAGTGGTCGGGCATGGAGGCCTGAGTCCAGCGGATTCGGCGAAACGCCCGCATCGACCCACTTGCCCCTTTAACGTGGTTCATGGTGGCCCGTCCTGGGAGGGAGCGGTCGCCGAGGCACCGCGCTGACTGGGAGGCGAGCGCAACGATGCGACCAACGACACTGCTGACCCTGCTGATGGTGGCGACGATGACCGTGGTCGTCGGCACCTCACCGGCTCAGGCCGCGACCCGGGTGACTCCGTTCGAGGCGGTCATCGTCAAGCACGTGAACGCCGTACGCGCCGGCGACGGGCTGGCGCCGCTGAAGCCGGCTGCGCCGATGGCCGCGTGCCACAAGAGGTACGCCGACCAGGGCGCGCTGCGCATGAGCCGGCAGGGACGGTTCGCGCCCAGGATGGTCTCGGACGTCCACGAGGTGTGCCCCTCGAAGGTCCTGCGGGCCACGGCGGTGCGCACCCGCAAGGCCAAGGCGGCTGCGCGCGTGATGATGCGGCGCCCGCTCGTCCGGCGTGCGGTCATGTCGAAGCCGGCGCGCACGATCAGCCTCGGCACCCGCCGCAACGGTGACGGCACCTGGTCGGTCGTCGCCATCATCGGTGGCCCGCGCAAGGCGGCCACCATCCAGGCCGCGAAGATGCGCAACTCCATCTACGACGGCACCAACGCCGAGCGTTCCGCCGAGGGCCTGAAGTCGTTGACGGCGGACACGTGCCTTCAGGCCAACGCCCAGCGCTGGGCCAAGAAGCTCGCCGACCTCGGCACGCTGCAGCACCAGGACCTGAGCACGGTCTGGGACGACTGCGGCCAGAGCAGCTGGGTCGCCGAGAATGTCGCCTACCGCTTCGACCCCGACGGCGACGCGATGATGGTCCAGTGGATGAACTCCCCGGGGCACCGCGCGAACATCCTCAACACCAGGCCCGCACTCATCGGGGTCGGCGTCGCCCCCGACGGCAACGGCCGCTGGTACGGCGTACAGGTGTTCAGCGGCGCCCGGTGGTGAACGTCCTCAGCGGACCCTGACCACGTTGGTGCGCGCGGCCTTGTCGTGGAGAGCCTGACGCCTCTTGTCCCACAAGGGCCACAGCGAGTCCAGCAGCGGGAACCACGAGAGCGCGACGTACAGCATCGGCACGACCGCCGTCAGGCCGACGCCGAACTGCACGAGGACCCGGGCGAAGATCGCCGACCACGGCAGCTGGCCCGGCTGGTCGCGCAGTCGGACCGCGATCCCGACGGCCAGCTTGCCGAGGGTGGCGCCCTTCCAGCGCAGCATCAGCGAGCTGTAGAGAGCCCACGCCAGGAAGGTCACGACCCCCGACCACACGAGCAGTGGGCGCATGGCCGCCCAGTACTCCCCGAAGAACGCGCCGAAGTCGGGCATCGCCTCCGAGTCGATCTCCGACTCGAAGCGGAGCATCAGGTCCTCCATCGTGCGCTGCATCTCCAGCTGCTGGGGCAGCGTGAGGATCGAGGCGACGATGCTGATGAGGACGCTGTCGATGAGGAACGCCCCGACGCGGCGCCACCAACCCGAGAGGGGTACGCCGTCGGGGGTGGTCGGGCCGGCATACGGCGGTCGCTGCGCGTGGACGTGCTCGGTCCAGGCTCGGCCGTCCCAGTAGCGCAGGTGGGTCTGGGGCGCGGCGGGGTCGGGGTACCACCCGGGGTGGATCTGGGTCACGGGCCAGACCGTATCGCGTCGAAAACTGTCGGTGGGGTTCTAGGTTGTTTGAACAGGTGTTCGAACAACTCCTTTCGAGGTGATGGCCGATGGATCCGACCGATGCCGACACGACGACCCGGGGCGGACCACCGGTCACCGACTGCGCGCTGATCGGCGCGGCGGTGGAGGCGCTGGTGGCCGAGAACCGCTCCAAGGCGATGCGGTTGGATGCGGTCAGCGAGTTCCACGCGCGCCGGGTCGCCGAGGTGGAGGCCGGGGGCCGTGAAGGCCCGGGTTACTTCCTGCTGACGCCGCTCCAGTCGACCAAGGCGGAGTTCGGGCCCGCCCTGGCGATTCGGAGGTGTTCATCCAGGGCGACCTCGACATGACCGACGACCTGAAGCTCTGGTTCCCGCGGCTGTGGAGCCAGTGCCTCGCGGGGCGGCTCGACACCTCGCGGATCCACCCCGTCGGCTACTCCAGCCTCCAGCGCGCGGCGCGCAGGGCCTGCCTGAGGTTCCCGCAGAAGACCAAGGAGGCGACCTTCCAGGAGGCCTTCGCGAAGCGCTCGGTGCGGATGCGGGCCGACGAGACGGCCGGCATGGCCGCCCTCACGTGCAGTGCGGTGGTCACCGACGCATTGCGGGCCGACTACGGGCACGCCGTGGTACCGCCTGCTGACCGACCCGGTCGGCGGCTTCCTCGAGCTGTCGACCGAGGGCTACGAGCCCACCGAGGCGATCTGGCGGTGGAGCGTCGCGGAGAACCCCCAGTGCATCTGGCCCACCTGTCAGAGGCGGGCCACGGTCATCGACATCGACCACCGGGTGCCCTACCCGGAGGGGCGCACCTCGACCAGGAACCTCCAGCCGCTGTGCGAGCACCACCACAAGGCCAAGCACCCCCAGGGCTTCCGGGTGGTGCGCGAGGACGACGGGTCGTTCACCTGGACCAGCCGGTTCGGGGTCGGGTCGCGGAAGCCGGCGCCGGAGTACCCCGGGACGGAGCGGTCACGACGCTCGACGCTCGAGCGCCACCTCGCCGACCTGGTGTGGGCGGCGTAGGGGTAGCGGCGGCGGCCTGGCCGGGTCGTACAGTGCGAGACATGGACCTGACCGTCGTCGAGGGTGACATCACCCAGCAGCAGGTGGACGCGATCGTCAACGCCGCGAACGAGCGCATGCGCGGAGGCGGCGGCGTCGACGGTGCGATCCACCGCGCGGGTGGGCCCGCGATTCTCGAGGACTGCATCGCGAAGGTCCCGGACGGGGAGCGACTCCCGACGGGTCAGGCGCTAGCGACCACCGGAGGTGACCTGCCGGCGCGATGGGTGATCCACGTCGTCGGCCCGGTGCACGGCGCCGGGACGCGCGAGCAGCTGGTGTCGTGCTACGCCAACGCGTTACGGGTCGCCGACGAGCTCGGTGCCCGGTCGGTGGCGTTCCCGCTGGTCTCGGCGGGCATCTACGGCTGGCCGCTCGACGATGCGATCCGAGCCGCCGTCGACACCATCCGTGGCACGCCGACCGAGGTGGCGGAGGCCCGGATCGTGGCATTCGCCCGGTCGACGTACGACGCCGTTATGGCTGCCTTGTGACACCCGACGCGCGTTGTTTCCTGACATGGCTCGCATGCCCGAATTCTCAACACTGCAAGGGACTTCTCGGTCGATAACGCGGTGATCAACGGTCATCGTGGGTAGTTCTCAACTACCCACGATGGGGGTGTCCCTGCCCAAACCGGAGCCCTAGTGTCGCAAGAGAGTGGGGGATCGACCGCACATCTTGTGCGGCGGTGACATTCAGATTTCCGGCGGTCGCCGGTCGGCTGCCGGGGGGTGGGAGTGAAGCACATGGTGCATTCCAAGCGTGGACCCGTGCGCCTGTTCCGGTTCGCGGCCTCGATCATCCTGGTCCTGTTCGTCATGGGCGTGGCGAACCCGACGCAGGCGGACCCGGGTGACAACGGCAAGGGCTCCGAGAACAGCAGCGCCGCCGAGAAGAGCAACGCAGGTGGCAGTGGCGCGGAGCAAGGCAAGGCGGCCGGCAAGACCAGCGGCTCGTCCGACACGTCCACGGGGGAGTCTTCGTCGGGTAGCGGTTCGTCCGGCGACGCCAACGCCGGGGGCGGCCCGCAGCCGATCAGCAACGCCGACGCCAACAGCGGTGGGGCGAACGGCCAGTGCCCTGACGGACCCTACTGCTCGACGAAGGACGGCAGTCCGTCCGAGAACGGCAACGGCGAAGGCAAGGCCAAGGGCAAGCCCTGCGCCGGCTGCGTGGGCAAGGCCGACAACAAGAACCCTCCGGGCCAGATGCCTGGCGGCAGTGACCACAACAAGGGTTACGAGTGCGACAGCAACAAGGGCGTCGGCAAGGGCAACCCGGCGCACACGGGCTGCAAGCCGACCGAGAAGCCGACGGACAAGCCGACCGAGAAGCCGACCGAGAAGCCGACCGAGAAGCCGACTGAGAAGCCGACTGAGAAGCCGACTGAGAAGCCGACCGAGAAGCCGACGGTGACGCCGACGGTGACGCCGACTCCGCCGGCCGTGGCCCCCACGGAAGAGGCGCCTGACCAGGTCGCCGGTGTCTCGACGACGGTTCCGCCGTCGGCTGCGGCACCCACCTCCGGGTTCCTGCCGGCGACAGGCATGGGGACGCTCGAGACCGCGCTGGCCATGGGCGGAATCGCGCTGCTGACGGCCGGGCTGCTCCTGATGCTGCGGCGCAGGACGACCTGACCCACCTAGAACACGGGCGGCAGTCCTCGACTCGAGGACTGCCGCCCGTGTTGTGTCCGGGGAGGGAGGGTCAGCGGGGCGCCATGCGCAGCGCGCCGTCCATCCGGATCACCTCGCCGTTGAGGTAGTCGTGCTCGACGATCGCGAGGGCGAGCTGGGCGTACTCCTCGGGCTTGCCGAGGCGCTGCGGGAACGGCACGCCCGCGGCGAGCGCGGCCCGGAACTCCTCCGACACCGTGGCGAGCATCGGGGTCTCGACGATGCCGGGGGCGATGGTCATGACGCGGATGCCGTACTGCGCGAGGTCGCGGGCCGCCGGCAGGGTGAGGCCGACGATGCCGCCCTTGGAGGATGCGTACGCAGCCTGGCCGACCTGGCCGTCCTGCGCAGCGATGCTCGCGGTGTTGATGATGACGCCGCGCTGACCGAGCTCGTCGCCCTCGGTCTTCGCGATCTCCTCCGAGGCGAGCGCCAGCACGTTGAACGAGCCGACGAGGTTGACCTGGACGACCTTGGCGTAGAAGGCAAGGTCGTGCACGCCCTTCTTGCCGAGGATCCGCATCGACGGGCCGATGCCGGCGCAGTTGACGACCGTCCGCAGGGGTACGCCGGAGCCTGCCGCCTGCGCGACGCCGGCGCGGACCTGCTCCTCGTCGGTGACGTCGACGGCGACGTACTCCACGCCGTCGACCGACGGCGCACCCTCGAGGGCGGCGGGGAGGTCGAAGGCGAAGACCTTCGCGCCGTTCTTCGCCAGGGCCGCGGCCGTCGCGGCGCCGAGCCCGGAGGCGCCTCCGGTGACGATGGCGGCGGTGTTGTCGAGCTTCATGCTTTCCTCTCTACGGTGATCGCGCCCTTCTCGGTGTCGCGGTCGAGGTGGCGGCCGATCACCATGCGCTGGATCTGGTTGGTGCCCTCGAAGATCTGCATGACCTTGGCCTCGCGCATGTAGCGCTCGACCGGGAAGTCGCGGGTGTAGCCGTAGCCGCCGAGGACCTGCACGGCGTCGGTGGTGACCTTCATGGCGTTGTCGGTGGCGACCATTTTGGCGATGCTCGCCTCCTTGCTGAACGGCAGCCCCTGGTCCTTGCGGCGGGCCGCGGCCAGGAAGGTCGCCCGGGCGGACTCCACGGCCGCGGCCATGTCGGCCAGGACGAAGGCGAGGCCCTGGTGCTCGATGATCGGCCTGCCGAAGGTCTCGCGCTCCTTGGCGTAGGCGACGGCGTGGTCGAGGGCGCCCTGGGCGAGGCCGACGGCGACCGCGGCGATGCCGAGGCGGCCCGAGTCGAGACCCTCGAGCGCGATCCGCAGCCCCTCACCCTCATCGCCGAGCCGGCGCTCGACGGGGACCCGGACCCCCTCGAAGCGCATGGTCGCGGTGGCCGACCCGGTGAGGCCCATCTTGCGCTCCGGCGGGTCTGCCTCGAGGCCGGGTGCGTCGGCGGCGACGAGGAAGGCGGTGATGCCGCGGCTGCCCTCGCCGGTGCGGGCCATCACCTTGTAGAAGTCTGCGTACCCGCCGTGGGTGGTCCAGGCCTTGGCGCCGGTGAGGACGTACTCGTCGCCTTCGCGGACGGCCCGGGTCCTCATCGCTGCGGGGTCGGAGCCGGCGTGGGCCTCCGAGAGGCAGTACGCCCCGAGCTGCTCGCCGCTCAGCATGTCGGGGAGCCACCGCTGCTTCTGCTCCTCGGTGCCCCGGGTGAAGAGGCCGAAGCAGGAGAGGGCGTGCACCGAGACGCCGACGCCGACGCTGGACCACACCGCGGCGATCTCCTCGAGCACCTGCAGGTAGACCTCGTAGGGCTGACCCCCTCCGCCGTACTCCTCCGGGTACGGCAGCGAGAGTAGGCCCGTGCGACCGAGGGTGCGGAAGATCTCGCGCGGGAAGGTCTCGGTGGCCTCCGCCGAGGCGACGGCCGGAGCGAGCTCCTTGGTGACGAGCTCGCGGGTGAGGCCGATCAGGTCGGCGGCCTCGTCGGTCGGCATGACACGGGTGGCTGGCATGAGGTCCTCTCGCGGGGACAGAAATGATACTGACGTTGGTCCTAGCGTACTGTTGTGAGTACGATCATGCCAACCGCCCACCACCCGGCAGACCACCCAGGGAGGGACCCGCCCATGACCCCGGACGCCCGCGTCGACGAGCTCCTGGCCACCTTCGACCGCCACGACCTCAGCCTCGCCGAGCTGCTCTGCGACCGCCACCCCGCGGATGCGGTCGCGTTCACCGTGGTGCAGGCGGACCTGTCCTCGGTCGACCTGACCTACGGTGAGCTGAAGGAGCGGTCCGAGCGCTTCGCGGCGGCACTCGTCGCCATGGGCGTCGAGCCCGGCGACCGGGTGGCGACCCTGATGGGCAAGTCCCTCGACTACGTCGTCACGGTCCTCGGCCTGTGGCGGGCGGGCGCGGTCCACGTCCCGCTGTTCACCGCCTTCGCGCCGCCCGCGATCGCGCTGCGGCTCGAGGGCGCCGAGGCCAAGGTCGTCGTCTCCGACCCCGCCCAGCGCTCGAAGCTCGACCCGGGTGCGGACATCCCCGCCGGCGCCCCGTGGCGGGTCGTGACCGTCGACGAGGTCCCCGACGCCGACCCCGCCGACGCACCCGCGGTGAGCGCGACCGGCGCCACCGAGTTCGTCCGCCTGTTCACCTCCGGCACCACCGGCACGCCGAAGGGCGTGCCGATCCCGGTCAAGGCCATCGCCTCGTTCGTGACCTACCTGGAGTACGGCCTCCACGTCACCGAGGACGACGTGTTCTGGAACGCCGCCGACCCCGGCTGGGCCTACGGCCTCTACTACGCGATCATCGCGCCGATGGCCGCCGGCCGACGGTCCCTGCTGCTCCAGGCCGGCTTCTCCACCGACCTGACCTGGCAGGTCCTGTCGCGGTTCGGCGTCACCAACCTCGCCGCCGCACCGACGGTGTTCCGCTCCCTGCGCAGCGCCGGCGGCGAGCTCCCGGCCGACCTGAAGATACGCCGGATCAGCTCGGCCGGGGAGCCCCTCAACCCCGAGATGGTGTCCTGGGCCACGGACAAGCTCGGCGTCGCGATCCACGACACCTACGGCCAGACCGAGCTCGGCATGTGCGTCGTCAACGGCTGGCACCCCGACGTCGCGGGCGAGCTCAAGGAGGGCTCGATGGGCCGACCGATGCCGGGCTGGTCCATGGCGGTGCTGAAGGACCTCTCCGACGAGCTCGCCGAGCCCGGTGAGCTCGGCCGAGTCGCCGTGGACCTGCGCAACAGCCCGGGCATGTGGTTCACCGGGTACGTCGACGCCCCCGACAAGACCGCCGAACGGTTCAGCAAGGACGGCCGCTGGTACCTCACCGGCGACGCCGGGACCATGGACGCCGACGGCTACTTCTTCTTCTCCGCCCGCGACGACGACGTCATCATCATGGCCGGCTACCGCATCGGCCCCTTCGAGGTCGAGTCGGTCCTCGTCACCGACGCCTCCGTCGCCGAGGCCGCCGTCGTCGGCATGCCCGACGAGCTCCGCGGCGAGGTCATCGAGGCCTTCGTCGTCCTCGCGCCGGGGGTGGACGCCTCCGACGAGCTCGCCGAGTCCCTCAAGCAGCGGGTCAAGAAGAGGCTCGCCGCCCACGCCTACCCGCGCACGGTCCACTTCGTCGAGGAGCTGCCCAAGACCCCGAGCGGCAAGATCCAGCGGTTCGTCCTGCGCGAGCGGGGCGCCGCCGGCGCGTCGGCGGGAGCATGACTGCGCGCCGTCGTACCGCCCGTCAGGTCGACCTGCTCGACCGGCTGGTCGCGCTCCTGGCGGCCGAGGGCTTCTCCCACCTCACCCTCGACGACCTCGCGGAGCGGCTGCGCTGCTCGAAGACCACCCTCTACGCGCTCGCGCCCACCAAGCAGCAGCTCGTCGTGGAGGTCGTCAAGCAGTACTTCCGCGCAGCCGTGCCGGCCGTCGAGGCCCGGGTCGCCGGGGCCGACGGTCCGACCCAGAAGGTGGTCGCCTACCTCGACGCGGTGGGCGACTACCTCCGGCCGCTGTCGCGGGCGTTCATGGACGACCTGTCCCGCTTCGAGCCGGCGGCGCAGGTGTACCGGCAGAACACCGCCGCCGCGGCCACGAGGATCCGCAGCCTCATCGCCGAGGGCGTCGAGGCCGGCGCCTTCCGGCAGGTGCACGCCGCCTTCGTCGCCGAGATCGTCGCGGTGGCGATGTTCGAGATCCAGCGCGGTGAGATGTTCGCACGGCTGGAGATGACCGACGCCGAGGCCTACGCCGAGCTCGCCTCCCTCGTCGTGCACGCCCTGTCGGCCTGAGGGTCACGCCGATAGCCTCACGGCATGAGCACCGTCCTGTCGATGTTCCGCGACCGGGTGGCGGAGGGGCCGGACGTCCCGGCGCTGCACCACTTCGGCCGCGACCTCAGCCGGCGGGACGTCGACCTGCTCAGCGACGCGCTCGCGCACGGCCTCACCCACCTCGGCGTCTGGCAGGGCGACCGGGTCGCGATCTCGCTGCAGAACATGCCGACGTTCGTGCTGACGGTCCTGGCCGCCTGGAAGGTCGGCGCCATCGTGGTCCCGGTCAACCCCATGCTCCGCGGGACGGAGCTCGCGCACCTGCTCGGCGACTGCGAGCCGCGGGTCTTCGTGTGCCATCCCGACATGGCGTCGCTGGTCGACGAGGTCCGGGACGCGACGGGCCTCGACGTCTCGGTCCTGTCCTCCCACCCCGACGACCTCGTCGTCGAGACCGAGGGCGGTACGACGACCGCCGAGGTCACCTGGGTCGACCCGAGGCCCGACGACATCGCCCTGCTCACCTACACCTCGGGGACGACCGGCCCGTCGAAGGGCTCGATGAGCACCCACGCCAACCTGACCTACCAGGCGGAGGTGTCCGGGGACTGGTTCGGGCTCACCGACCAGGACCGGATGCTCACCACGGCGCCGTTCTTCCACATCACCGGCCTCGGCCTGCACCTCGCGGTCGCGCTCGCCCGCGGCGTCCCGATGGTGCTGACCAACCGGTTCGACGCGGACACGGTGCTGCGGCTCGTCGAGGACTACCGGCCGACGTTCACGATCGGGGCCATCACGGCGTTCATCGCGCTGGCCGACCGCGCCGAGACCGGTCACGCGGGCCTGTCGCAGATGAGCACGTGCTTCAGCGGTGGGGCGCCGGTCGCGCAGAGCGTCGTGGAGAGGTACGAACGCGACTTCGGGGTCTACATCCACAACATCTACGGCCTCACCGAGAGCACGTCGGCCTGCATCGCCGTACCCCGTGGCGAGCGAGCACCGGTCGACGAGGCGTCCGGGGCGCTGGCCATCGGCGTATCCCTGCCCGGGACGCGGGTGAGTGTCGTCGACGACGACGGCGCGGAGGTGCCGCCCGGGACCGCCGGTGAGCTCGTCGTGCGCGGACCGTCGGTCGGCACCGGCTACTGGAACCGTCCCGAGGAGACCGCCCACGCGTTCCGCGACGACGGCCTGCACACCGGCGACGTCGCCGTGGTCGACGCGGACGGCTGGGTCTTCATCGTCGACCGCAAGAAGGACCTGCTGGTGGTGAGCGGCTACAAGGTCTGGCCCCGCGAGGTGGAGGACGTGCTCTACCTCCACCCGGCGGTGCGGGAGGCCGCCGTCGTGGGCCGTCCCGACGAGTACCAGGGGGAGTCCGTGCTCGCGTTCGTGGCCCTCCGCGACGGCGAGCACGTGTCCCCCGAGGAGCTGCGGGACCACTGCCGGGCGCACCTGTCGGCCTACAAGTGCCCGAGGTCGGTCGAGCTCCTCGACGACCTGCCGAAGACGGCCACGGGGAAGATCCTGCGCCGCGAGCTCCGCGGCACCTGACCCCACCGCCTCCCCCCGGGTGGAGAGTGCCGACACCCTGTTGTGGCACATTGTGGCGTCCGTCACCATGGCTCCCGCGTCGTGCGCTTTCTAGCGTTACGCACGCGTCGTTCCCTGCCTGGGACGGCCGAGCGACGGGAAGGAGCGGTGTGACGTCGACAAGCCGGGTCGCCCTGAGGACCGAGGGGCTGACCAAGTACTTCCGGGGGTTCCGGGCGGTCGACGCCGTCGATCTCGAGGTCCACGAGGGCGGGGTGCACGCCCTGGTCGGCCCCAACGGAGCCGGCAAGACCACGCTGTTCAACCTCCTCACCGGCTTCATCAAGCCCTCGTCGGGAAGGATCACCGTCTTCGACGAGGACGTCACGGGCCTGCAGCCCGAGCAGATCGCCCACAAGGGGATCGCGCGGTCCTTCCAGATCACCAGCCTGTTCGAGAACCTCACCCCCCGTGAGCACGTCGAGCTCGCCCTCCAGGGCCTCACCTCCCAGGGCCTGCGCTTCTGGCGGTCCGAGAAGCTGCTGAGCCGCTACCGCCCCGACGTCGACGACCTCCTCGCCCAGGTCGGGCTGTCCGAGCTCGCCGACAAGCCCTCCGGGCTCCTCGCCTACGGCCAGAAGCGGGCGCTGGAGATGGCGCTGGTGCTCGCCCTCGACCCGAAGGTGATGCTGCTCGACGAGCCCACCGCCGGCATGGGCATCGAGGACGTCGACCGCACCATCGAGCTGGTCCGCCGGATCGCCGCAGGTCGCACGGTCGTCTTCGTCGACCACAACATGCACGTCGTGGGCAGCCTCGCCGACCGGGTCACGGTGCTCCAGCAGGGAGCGGTCCTGGCCGAGGGGACCTACGACGAGGTTCGCCGCGACGAGCGCGTGATCACCGCCTACCTCGGAGAGGCAGACCATGCTTGAGGTCAAGAACCTGAAGGCCTGGTACGGCGAGGCCCAGGCCCTCCACGACGTGAGCCTCCGGGTCGGCGAAGGGGAGGTCGTCACGCTCGTCGGCCGCAACGGCGCCGGCAAGACCACCCTGGTGCGCAGCCTGATCGGCCTGCACCGCCAGGTCGAGGGGAGCGTGGAGCTCCTCGGCCGGCAGATGGTCGGCGTGCCCGCGCACAAGCGGGCCCGCGCCGGCATGGGGTGGGTCCAGGACGACCGCGGCGTCTACGCGAACCTCAGCGTCGAGGAGAACCTCCTCCTGCCGCCGGCCGTCTCCGACCGGGCCTGGGACCTCGACCGGGTCTATGAGTCCTTCCCCGTCCTGGCCGACCGGCGTCGGGCGCCCGGCACCACCCTCTCGGGGGGCGAGCAGCAGATGCTCGCCATCGCCCGGGTGCTCCGGACCGGAGCACGGCTGCTGCTCCTCGACGAGCCCTCCGAGGGACTCGCGCCGGTGATCGTCGCCCGGATCGGCGAGATCATCCGCGAGGTCAAGGGGACCGGCGCCGGGGTCCTGCTGATCGAGCAGAACGTCAAGTTCGCGGCCACCGTCGCCGACCGGCACTACCTGCTCGCCCAGGGGCGGGTCGTCGAGTCGCTCGACAACCACGAGTTCGTCGAGCGCGAGAAGGAGCTTCTCGACCACCTGGGCATCTGACCGCTGCACGCCAACCACGCTTTTCAAGGCAACAACAAGGGAGAACACGATGAGCAAGAAGATCGCGGCCGGCGCCGCCCTGGTCTCAGGAGCGATGGCCCTGAGCGCCTGCGGCGGTGGCGGGCCCAGCGCCGCAGAAGGCGACTTCACCGAGGACAAGGTCGTCATCGCCGTCCTCAACGACCAGTCGGGCGTCTACAAGGACCTGTCGGGTCCCAACAGCGTCAAGGCCGTGGAGATGGCGATCGCCGACTGGAAGGAGAAGCACGGGGACGACGCGGTCGTCGACGAGATCGAGGTGACCTCGGCCGACCACCAGAACGAGCCCGACATCGCCAACAGCAAGGCCCAGGAGCTCTACGACCGCGAGGGTGCCGACATCATCCTCGACGTGCCCACCTCCTCGGCCGCCCTCGCGGTCGCGAACCAGGCCAAGACCAAGCAGAAGCTGCACTTCAACATCGGCGCGGCGACCACCGAGCTCACCGGCGCCCAGTGCAACAAGTACACCTTCCACTGGGCCTACGACACCTACATGCTCGCCAACGGCACCGGCAAGGCGGTGACGGAGGAGGGCGGCCAGAGCTGGCAGCTGATCTACCCCGACTACGCGTTCGGGCAGGACATGACCAAGCAGTTCACCGCGGCCGTCGAGGAGGCCGGCGGCGAGGTCCAGGGCAGCATCGCCACGCCGTTCCCCAACGACAACTTCGCGACGTTCCTGACCAAGGCCGCCTCGAGCAACCCCAACGTGATCGGCACGATGCAGGCCGGCGGTGACCTGATCAACGTGGTCAAGCAGTTCAACGAGGCCGGCCTCCGCGACCGCGGCATCGAGCTCGCGGTCGGTCTGATGTTCATCACCGACATCCACTCGCTCGGGGTCGAGCAGTTCGCCGGGACCACCTTCACCGACGCGTGGTACTGGAACATGGACGACGAGTCCCGCGAGTTCGCCGACCGCTTCCAGGAGGAGACCGGCCAGCGTCCCTCGTTCGCCCACGCGGGCAACTACTCCGCCGCGACGCAGTACCTCGAGGCGGTCCAGGCCGCGGGCACCGACGACGCCGACGCCATCGTCGAGGAGCTCGAGGGCAAGGAGGTCGAGGACGTCTTCCTCCGCAACGGGCAGATCCGCGCCGAGGACCACCGGGTGATCCACGACGTCTACCTGGCTCGCGTCAAGGAGCCCGAGGACGTCGAGGAGGACTGGGACTACGAGGAGATCGTGACCACCATCCCCGCGAACGAGGCGTTCCAGCCGGTCGAGGAGTCCGGCTGCGACATGAGCTGACTCGTCCGCTGAGGGTGCTCCGGGCGCTGTACGAGGCGCCCGGAGCACCCCCCGGGAGAAGGAACCCATGAACGCAGTACTCCAGTACACGGTCCAAGGCCTCGCCGCCGGCAGCTTCTACGCGCTGGCCGCCCTCGGCCTGGCCATCATCTTCGGCGTCCTCGGCGTCGTGAACTTCGCCCACGGCGCCTTCTACATGCTGGGCGCCGTCACCGCGGCGGTCCTGCTGGACGTCCTCGGGCTGAACCTGTGGTGGGGGCTGCTCGTCGTCCCGATCCTGATGTTCCTCTTCGGCGTCGTCGTCGAGCGGCTGCTCGTCCAATGGCTGCTACCGCTCGACCCGCTGTACAACTTCCTGCTCACGTTCGGTCTCACCCTGCTCCTCGTGGACCTGGTCAAGCGCCGGTACGGCGTCTCCGGGCTCCCCTACGAGCGGCCCGAGATCCTCCAGGGCCGGATCGAGCTCCTCGGGCTCGTCCTCCCGAGGTACCAGCTCTTCGTCTTCCTCTTCTCCCTGCTCGTGTGCGTGGCGGTCTGGCTGCTGATGACGCGGACCCGGATCGGCATGATCGTGCGGGCCTCGACAGAGAAGCCGGACCTGGCTCGAGCGCTCGGGATCAACGTGGGTCGCTGGGTCACCCCGGTGTTCGGGTTCGGGGTCGCGCTCGCGGGTCTCGCCGGGGTGCTGGCTGCACCGTTCCGCGCGATCACGGCGGACATGGGCAGCAACTTCATCATCATCCTGTTCGCCGTCGTCGTGATCGGCGGGCTCGGGTCCATCGTCGGGGCGGTCGTGGCCGGGTTCCTCGTCGGTCTCGTCGAGGCTTTCGGCCAGGCCTACGCACCGACCTTCGCCCAGATCCTCATCTTCGTGCTCATGGCCGTCGTGGTGCTGGTGCGCCCGGCCGGTCTCTTCGGACGGGAGGAAGCAGCGTGACCACCTCAGTCATCCCCGAGACCTCGATCGAGGAGGCCCACTCCGCCGTCGTCGGCGGCCGGTCCTGGCAGAGGTGGCTTCTGCTCGCCATCGGCCTCGTGGTCGCGCTGACCCTCCCGTGGTTCGTCTACCCGCCCGTGGCCATGGACATCGCGGCGATGGCGCTCTTCGCGATCGCGCTCGACATCCTCCTGGGTTTCACCGGTCTGCTGTCCTTCGGCCACGCCGCGTTCTGGGGCGGGTCGGCGTACGTGACCGGACTGGTCGCGATCCACTACGGCGTGCCCTTCCCGCTCGCGGTCCTCGCCGGAGCGGTCTTCGCGATGATCCTGGCCCTGCCGATCGGCTACCTCTCGGTGCGGCGGTCGGGCATCTACTTCGCGATGGTCACGCTCGCCTTCGCGCAGATGGTCTACTTCGTCGCCTACCAGTGGAGCAGCGTCACCGGTGGTGAGAACGGCCTCCAGGCGGTCCCGAAGACCTTCTTCGGCGTCGAGCTGGTGGAGACCGACTCGTTCTACTTCTACTACGCGGCACTGCCGATCATCCTGCTCGGGATGTGGGCCGCCTGGCGGATCGTGCACTCGCCGTTCGGCCGGGTCCTCGTCGCCATCCGCGACAACGCACCCCGGGCCCGGGCACTCGGCTACGACGTCGAGAAGTACAAGGTGATCGCCTTCGTGCTCTCGGCGGGCCTGGCCGGCCTGGCCGGTGGGGTGTTCGCGATCAGCCACGGTTTCGTCGCCCTGCCCGACCTGCACTGGACCACCTCCGGCGAGGTCGTCCTGGTCACCGTCCTCGGCGGTATCGGCACGTTGTGGGGCGGCATCATCGGCGCGTTCGTCATCGTGACGATGGCCGACCAGCTCGCCTCCTCCGGGTTCGACGGCATCGGCATCATCACCGGCTCGGTGTTCATCATCGTGGTGCTGCTCTTCCGGCGAGGCATCTGGGGCACGGCCCGCCACTACTGGCTGCAGTGGCAGGCGAGCAAGGCGGCCAAGGCCCAGAGGGCTGACTGAGCTCAGCCGACCAGCCGGTGGAGCCGGAGCGCCAGCTGCACCTCGAGCCGGCGCTCCGGCTCCTGCCACTCCTCGCCCAGGAGGCGCGAGACGCGGCCGAGACGCTGGGTCACGGTGTTCACGTGGACGTGCAGCTCCGTGCTCGTCCTGGTCAGGTTGCCGCCGGTGGCGAAGAAGGCCTCCAGCGTGCCGACGAGGTCGGTGTTGCGGGTCTCGTCGTACTCGATCACGGGCCCGAGCACCGAGCGGACGAAGCCGTTCGCGTCGTTGTCGGAGCCCAGCAGCAGCCCCACGAAGCCGAGGTCGGAGGCGGTGGCGACCTCGCCCCGCCGGCCGAGCGCGAGCGCGGCGTCCAGGCACCGGCGGGCCTCCTGGTAGGCGGCGACGACGGCCGTGGGGCCAGGGGCCGGACCCGCGGCTCCGACGGTGGGCGGGCCGCCGACGGCTGGGCGCAGACCTTCGCGGAGGATCGCCGCGGCCTCCTTGGGGTCGCGGTCGGGGAGGATGACCACGAGGTGGCCCTTGCGGACGGCGGCGAAGCCCCCGTTGACACCGGCGGTGAAGGCGGCGGCCTGCCCGACGCGGGCGCGGTCGCCGAGCAGCTCTGCGACCACCACAGCGTGGGGCCGTTCGAGGTCGGCGCCGAGAAGGCGGGCCCGCTCGCGCAAGCCCTGCGGATCGCGGTCGGCCCCGGTGAGCAGGTCCTCGAGCAGCTCGCCGCGGACCCGCCCCTCGGCCTCGGCGACGCTGCGACGGAAGAGCAGGAGCAGCGCCGTCACCAGCGCCGAGCGCTCCAGGATCCGCTGGTCGCCCTGCTCGAGGGTGCCCTCCCGACGGAGCATCAGCGTGCCGAGCTGGTCCGCACCCGCGATGACCGGCGTGGCGAAGACCCCGGCGCCCTCGGCGGTGCGGTTGGTGGAGAGCGCCTTCCCGGCGACATCGAGCTCCTCGGCCGCGGGCTCCCCGGGACCGGTGGCGGCGATGACGGCACCTGCGGTGTCGACCACCACGACGTCGCCGCCGAGGACCTCCCGGACCTCCCGAACGACGTCCTCGACGCCACCGCCGTGCAGCACGATCCGGGTGAGGCGGTCGTGGGCGTCGGCGGCGCGCTCGACGTTCTCGGTGTGGGTCCGCAGCAGCTCGCTCGCGGCCTCCAGCTCGCTCAGGGCCATCTGGGTCTCCGCGAGCAGCCGGGCGTTGTCGATCGCGATCGCCGCGTGCGCGGCCAGCGAGACCAGCAGCGCGACCTCCTCGCGCCCGAAGGGGCGGACGCTCCGGTTCGCGGCGTAGAGCACGCCGATGACCTGCTTGCCGAGCAGCAGGGGTACGCCCAGGATCGACTTCAGCCCCTCGTCGGCGACGGCGCTGTCGATGGGGGAGGTGTGCCGGAACCGGTCGTCCTCGAAGTAGTCGGGGGTGGAGTACGGCGTCGCGGTCTGCGCCACGAGCCCGCCGAGGCCGGCGCCCATCGGCAGTCGCACGGCCCGGAACGACGGGGACAGCACCCCCTCGGTCACCCGCATGTAGGTGTCGCCGCGCTCGTCGTCGTTGAGCGACAGGTAGGCCACGTCGCTCTGCAGGAGCTGGCGCGCGCGGTGCACGATCGCCTCGAGGACCTCGTCGACGTCGTTGAGCGCGGCGAGGTCGCCGGCGGTCTCGTAGAGGGCGGAGAGCTCGGTCTCCCGCCGGCGTCTGGTCTCGAGGACGGCGCGCACCTGGAGGGCGAGCACCTTGGCCTGCTCGAGCGCCTGGACCTGCTCCGCGGTGGCCCCGGACGCGCGGGCGTCGAGCAGCGGCCCCTCGAACTCGACGGGGGCGGCCTCGCGAGCGAGCAGCTCGAGGAACTCCATGCCTACCACCCGGCCCATTGTGGCCGATCTCCTCGGGGGCCGGTCGCTGCGGCTCCGGCTGCCGGGTAGAGGCGGGGAGTCGGGCACGTCGGTACGCCTAGTTCGCCGACCAGCCGCCGTCGATCACCAGGTTGGTCCCCGTCACGAAGGCGGCCTCCTCCGAGCAGAGGTAGCCGATCGCCCCGGCCACCTCGTCGGGCTCGATAAGCCGCTTCACGGCCGACCGGGTCAGCATGACCTTGGTGACGACCTCGTCCTCCGACAGGCCGTGGACCTGGGCCTGGTCGCTGATCTGCTTCTCGACCAGCGGCGTGCGGACGTAGCCGGGGTTCACGCAGTTGCTGGTCACGCCGCGCTCGGCGCCCTCGAGCGCCAGCACCTTCGAGAGGCCTTCGAGGCCGTGCTTGGCCGTGACGTAGGCCGACTTGAAGGCGCTCGCGCGAAGGCCGTGCGCGCTGGAGATGTTGATGATCCGCCCCCAGCCGCGGTCGTACATGTGCGGCAGGCAGGCCCGGGCGAGCAGGAAGGGCGCCTCCACCATGACCCGCAGGATGAGCGCGAAGCGGTCCGGGGGGAACTCCTCGACCGGGGCGATGTGCTGGATGCCGGCGTTGTTCACCAGCAGGTCCGCCTCGAGCCGGACGCCGGCGAGATCCTCGGTCCGCCCGAGGTCGACCACCCAGGCCTCCCCCGACACCTCCTTGGCGACCGCCTCGGCGCCGTCGGCGTCCCGGTCGCACACCACGACGTGGGCGCCCGCGGCAGCGAGCCGGCGGACCGCGGCGGCGCCGATGCCGCTCGCGCCACCGGTGACGACGGCGCGCTTGCCGGTGAGGTCGAGGGAGGCTGCGCTGCTCTGCATGAGCGAGAACCTACGGAGACATCGACGCCCCCTCGATGGTGCCGGCGCACATATTTCTGTCTGGACCAGTGTGGTGTCGGGCAGGGGGTCAGCGTGGGAGATGCACCCCGACGCCCTCGTCGCGGGCCCGTTCCCACACCAGGCGCGTCAGTGCGGCGTCGATCGCCCCGACCCCGAGGCTGCACGAGACCCGCAGGTCGCCGTGGGGTTCGGCCCCGAGGGCAGCACCCAGCGACGACACCGGCTCCGGCCAGCCCTGGAAGTGCCCGAGGCCGCGGTAGTGCTCGAACTGCTCCACGTCGTCGACCACGAACGCGTCCGCGTGCGCGACCAGGTCCGCGGTGACGTAGGCGCCGAAGTCGACCGGGACGACCAGGCAGCGCTCGCCGAGCCAGTCCCGCTCCAGGCGCCGCCTGTCGTCGCGAGTCATCGGACCGGCCGTGACGACCACGTCCGCGCCCTCGACGGCCGCGCGAGCGTCGGGGGCGAGCCGGATCCCGGGCCCGGGGTCCCGCGGTCGCGGGCCGGCGTACACCGTGATCTCCGCGTCGGGGTCGAGGGTCCGCACCACCTCCGTGTGCTGGCGGCCCTGCTCGCCGAAGCCGAGGATCGCCACTCGTGCCCAGCCCTCGTGGGCCAGGTGGCGGATGCTGACCCCGCTCGCCGCCGCCGTGCGCACCGCGGTGATCTCGGCGGCGTCCATCACGGCGAGGGGAAGGCCGGTCTCGGAGTCGTTGAGGACGATGAGACCGGAGATGTAGGGCAGGCCGCGCGCGGGGTTGGCCGGGTAGGCGGCGACCCACTTGATCCCGGTCACGTCGTCGTCGCGGAGGTAGGCAGGCATGACGTGGACGAAGGCGTCCGACCGCGGGTGCACGCCGATCTTCGGCGGGTTCTCGACCCTGCCGTGCGCCATCGAGACGTAGGTCCGCGCGATCACGTCCATCTGCTCCACGCGCGAGGGGAGCAGCCGACGTACCGTCGCTCGGTCGAGGTAGGTGATGGTGTCCGCAGGTGCGCTCAACCTTCGCCCAGCACCTTCCCGGCGATCATGTCGCCGATCGGGATCGCCGAGGTCGCGGCCGGGGAGGGTGCGTTGCAGACGTGGAGCTGGCGCTCGGTCTGCCGCAACAGGAAGTCCTCGACCGAGGCGCCCTCGCGGGTGATCGCCTGGGCGCGGATGCCGGCGGGGTAGGGCCGCAGGTCCTCCAGCGTCAGCTGGGGGCAGTACTTCTGGACCGCGCGCAGGTAGCCGCGCCGGAAGGCGGAGTTGCGCATCTCCAGGAACCCGGTCCGGACGTTGGCGCGGGCGAAGCGCCACATCCCGGGGAACGCCGCGTAGGACCCGACGTCGCGGAGCCTGACCGACCCCTTCGGGTAGCCCTCTCGCGACAGCCCCAGGACGGCGTTGGGGCCGACGGTGATCCGCCCGTCGATCATCGGGCTGAGGTGGACGCCGAGGAACGGCAGCGCCGGGTCGGGCACGGGGTAGATGAGGCGCTTGACCAGGCCCGCGCGGGTCGACGGCAGCTGGTAGTACTCGCCTCGGAACGGCACGATCCGGAAGTCGACGTCGAGGCCGCCCATCACCGCGAGCCGGTCGGCCTGGAGGCCGCCGCACACCACGAGCCGGCGGGTGTGGAAGTCGCCGCCGTCGGACTCGACCACGACCTCCCCGCCACCCGGGCCGGGCAGCTCGGTGATCGCGCGCACCTCGGCGCGGGTGACCACCCGGCCGCCGGCCGCGGTGATCTCCTTGACCATGGCGCGGGCGACCTCGCGGAAGTCCACGATTCCGGTCGCGGGGGACAGCAGGGCGGCAACGCCACGGACGTTCGGCTCGAGAGCCCCGAGCGCGGTGGCGTCGAGCTCCTCGAGCACGATGCCGTTCTGCGCGGCCCGCTCGGCGATCCCGTGCATGCGCCCGACCTCGACGTCGCCGGTCGCCACGACGAGCTTGCCGACGGTCTCGTAGGCGATGTCGTGCAGGTCGCAGAAGTCCTTCGTGGCACGCTCCCCCGCCCGGCACAGCTTGGCCTTGAGCGACCCGGGGGCGTAGTAGATGCCCGCGTGGATGACCCCGGAGTTGTGGCCGGTCTGCGCGGTCGCGACGTCGTCGGCCTTGTCGAGGACCACGACCTTCGAGCCGGGACGCTGCGTGAGCAGTGCGCGTGCTGTGGCGAGGCCGACGATGCCCGCGCCGATGACGACGAAATCTTCCATGGCGAGCCCCCTCGAGCCTCCCGGGTGCGTACCCCTCCAACCTAGGCCGCGCACCCACCGGTCGTCAGCCGATTGCGGACCCCGTCGGGGGCTCCTGCGGCTCGCCCGGCTCGCCGGTCAGCCGCAGGGTCAGGTAGGCGCCGACCGCCGCGACGAGGCTGCCGACGAGGATGCCGAGCTTGGCGATCTCGACGACCGCGGGGTCGGCGAAGGCCAGGTTGGCGATGAAGATCGCGACCGTGAACCCGATGCCCGCGGTCATGGCGACACCGAGCAGGTGGGTGGGCGTCATGCCGGTGGGGTACCTCCCGAGTCCGGACCGCTCGGTGAGCCACGCGG
>DATHVS010000233.1:0-8250 GCA_035461195.1 Nocardioidaceae bacterium | reverse complement strand
AGACCCGCGATCCGCCCGCGCGTGAGCACGGTGCCGGAGTCGGGGGTCATCACACCGGAGATCAGCTTGAGCAACGTGCTCTTGCCGGAGCCGTTGAGCCCCATCAGACCGATGGACTCCCCCTGCTCGACCGTGAACGACACGTCGTTGACCGCGAGGAAGGTGTCCTTGAGCTGCTCGCCCCGCAGCATCGCGATCGACATCTGCTTGATCGTGCGGGTGTACTGCATCGTGAAGCGCTTGCTCACGCCTTCGACGATGATCGACTCGGACATCACAGACGCTCCGCGAACTTGCCCTCGAGGCGGGTGAAGACCCACTGCGCGACGAGCAGCACCAGCAGGCAGGCGGCGAGGACGATCAGCCCCCGCGAGATCAGGTCGTCGGGCTGGATGGCGGGGTGCTCCGCGTCGGCAGGCACCGTGGGGACCCAGAACAGCTGCTGGAAGAGGATCACGGCGTTGGCGATCGGGTTGGCCAGGTAGACCTGCTCGGCCCAGGACCCCCCGAACAGGTTGGTGATCCGCTCGTAGGAGTAGATCATCGGCACCGACCACATGACGAAGATCGAGAAGGTCGCCACGATGTTCTGGAAGTCTCGGAAGAAGACGTTGCCGGCGCTGAACAGCAGCGCCAGCGCCATGCCGAAGACCGCGATGATCGAGAACCCGAGCAGGCCTGCGCCGAGGTCGTACCAGGTCGGGGTCCAACCGGCGACGATCACACCGATCAGCAGGATGATCATCTGCGGGAAGGTGTGGTAAGCCGAGACCAGCATGGAGGAGACCGGGAACATCTCCCGCGGCAGGCTCAGCTTCTGGAGGATGCCGCGGTTGCGCACGATGGATCGCGTGCCGGAGGTGAAGGTCTCGGTGAAGTAGTGGACCATCACCATGCCGGCGAAGATGTGGATCGCGAAGTTCGTCATCCCCCTGGTCAGGCCGAACACGTAGCCGATCACCAGGTAGTACGCCAGGAAGCGCACCGCCGGCTGCACGTAGGACCAGAAGAGGCCCAGCACCGAGCCCTGGTAGCGCGCCTTGAGCTCCTTGCGCACCAGCAGCTTGAGGAGGTAGCGCTGCCGGAAGACGTTGTGCAGACCGCCTCGGTCCCCGGGCGGGGCCATGGGCGCGTCCGGGACCCCGGCAGGGTCCGCGACGGACTTGCTCACGCGTCCACGCCACCGCTCTCCAGGGCCTCACCCTGGGTGAAGTGCGGCTTGAGCTTGTTCTCGAACATCGACAGCGCCGACCCGATGGCCATGTGCATGTCGAGGTACTTGTAGGTGCCCAACCGGCCGCCGAACAGCACGTCCGGCTCCTTCTTCGCCAGCTCGCGGTACCTCAGCAGCTTCTCGCGGTCCTCAGCGGTGTTGACCGGGTAGTAGGGCTCGTCGCCCTCCTCGGCGAACCGGGAGTACTCGTGGACGATGATGCTCTTGCCGGGCAGGTGGGTCTTCTCCCGCTCGGGGTGGAAGTGCTTGAACTCGATGATCCGGGTGTAGGGCACCTCCTGGTCGTTGTAGTTGACGACACCGGTGCCCTGGAAGTCGTCGACGTCGACGACGCTCGCCTCGAGGTCGACCGTGCGCCAGGACAGCTTGCCCTCGGAGTTGCCGAAGTACTCGTCGACGGGGCCGGTGTAGACGATCGGCACCTTGCCCTTGTACTCGTCGGCGACCTCGAAGAAGTCGGTGTCGAGCCGTACCTCGATGTTGGGATGGTCGGCCATCTTCTCCAGCCACGCGGTGTAGCCGTCGACCGGGAGACCTTCGTACTTGTCGTTGAACCAGCGGTTGTCGAAGGTGTAGCGGACCGGAAGGCGGGTGATGATGTCCGCGCTCAGCTTCGTGGGGTCGGTCTGCCACTGCTTGGCGGTGTAGCCCTTGATGAAAGCCTCGTAGAGCGGGCGGCCGATCAGGCTGATTGCCTTCTCCTCGAGGTTGGAGGCGTCCTCGGTCGCGATCTCACTGGCCTGCTCGGCGATCAGCGCCCGCGCCTCGTCGGGGGTGTGGCTCCTGCCGAAGAACTGGTTGATCAGCCCCAGGTTCATCGGCAGCGAGTAGACCTGGCCCTGGTACTTGCCGAAGACCCGGTGCTTGTAGTCGGTGAAGCTGGTGAACCGGTTGGCGTAATCCCACACCTTCTCGTTGGAGGTGTGGAACAGGTGCGCGCCGTACTTGTGCACCTCGACGTTGGTCTCCGGGTCGCGCTCGGAGTAGGCGTTGCCGCCGAGGTGGTGGCGACGCTCGAGCACGAGCACCTTCAGGCCGAGCTCGTTGGCACAGCGCTCTGCGATCGTGAGGCCGAAGAAGCCGGACCCGACGACGACGAGATCTACGTTCACACACAACTCCTAGGTGGGACTGCCGCAGGGCAGTCTAACTGCGGTTCTTGTGCCCACGATTCGCGAGCAACGCTCGGTAGGCGACCTTTCTCACACCCTCCGGCACCAGGCGATAGCCCCCGCGGACGGCGACGTTGCGGAGGTACTCCGCCCGACTGGTGATGCCGAGCTCGCGGAACTTGCGTTGGAGCGCGAGCTCGGAGCGCAGCAGCTCGACCCCACCCCTGCGGGCGTAGGCGCCTGCCCCCACACGGTAGTAGACGAGGGGCTCGGAGACGTTGGCCGGGCGCGCCCCGGCGTCGATCATCCGCGTGAAGAGCGGGTAGTCCTCCATCAGTGCCATGTCGGTGTAGCCGCCGGCGCCGAGCACTGCGCTGCGACGGTACACGACGGTGGGGTGGTTGAAGGGGTCTCGGAACCTGATCACACGGCGGATCTCGTCGGGGTCCGTCGGAGGGGTACGCCGGCCGACCACCTCGTCGATGGAGGAGCCGAACTCGAGCAGCCCCGACCCGACGATGTCCGCCCCGGCCTCGACGAGCGGCAGCTGGTGCTCGAAGCGGTCCGGCCGGCTCACGTCGTCGGCGTCCATCCGTGCCACGATCTCGTGGTCACACGCCTCGAGCCCCGCGTCGAGGGCCGGGCCGAGACCGACGTTGGCGTCCATGACGACGTGCTTGACCGGCACGGGGCTGGTCGCCACGAGCTCGACGATGGTCTCGGCGAGCGCGTCGGGGACGGGTCCGTCCTGGACGAGCACCACCTCGTCGGGGCGGCGGGTCTGCTCCTGGACGGTCGAGACGAACGCGTCGCGCAGGAAGCCGGGGGCGTCCCCGCCGTAGGTCGACAGCAGGAGGCTGAACGGCTCCGGCCCTCCCGTCGAGGCGGGCACCTCCTCCGCACTCGGGCGGTGCAGCTCGAAGCCCGCTGCCGAGAGGACCTCGGCGTTGGTCCGCGGGGCGGACGTCAGGCCGGCGCTCAGGCCCCTGCCCAGGGCCCGGGTCAGGGTCGGCCGGTCGGCCGAGCGCGCGAACGTCCTCGCCCAGCGACGGGCGGTGGAGCCGCCGTACAGCGTCTTCTCCCACGGGCTGAGGCCCGTGCTGCGGCCGAACATCCAGACCTTGTTGCGCACCTCGTAGAAGAAGCGCTCGCCGGGGTCCGCGTCGGTGGAGCCGAACGTCCGGGTCTTGTGCGCCACGACGCTGTCGGGGCAGTAGAGACCCGCGCGCCCACGGATCAGCCGAGTGGAGTACTCGAAGTCGTCGTTCCAGAGGAAGTAGTCGGCGATCGGGAGGCCGCGCTCGCCGATGACCTCGGCGTCGCACATGATCGAGACGAAGGAGGCGGACCGGATCGGGGTGCACCGGACCTCGCGGGCCGCAGCCGTCTCCGCCTTCGAGGCACCCGGCTTCGGGCGGGGGGTGTTCATCGGGTGGTCGCGACCATCGGTCCAGACCACGCGGCTGGCCAGGACGGAGGGGTGGTGGCCGGTCAGGCGCGCGTAGTCCTCCCACACCGCGGCCAGCGCCTCCGCCGCGGTGGGTGTAGGCACGGTGTCGTCGTCGAGGAGCCACACCAGGTCGGGATCGAAGGTCAGCGCCCGCTCGATGCCCGCGGCGAAGCCGCCCGCGCCGCCGGTGTTGGCCGACAGGGTCACCACCTCGAGGTCCTGGCGCCCCGTCAGGAGCTCGGCGGTGCCGTCGGTCGAGGCGTTGTCGACGACCACGGTTTGCACCGGCTGCAGGGTCTGCGCGGCGATCGCCTCGAGGGACTCCTCCAGCAGGTCACGGCGGTTCCACGTGACGACGACGGCGGCGATCCGGGCTGGCACAGGGCGCACCCTACCGACTGGTCAGCAGACGCTGGACAGGTCGGTGGCGTCATTCGCGGCGTACCCCTCGGCGAGGCTGCCGACGGACCCGCCGGTGGTGGGCGCCGACGGAGTGCCCGCACCCGCCCCGGACTTCGTACGGGGCTTCTTCTGGACGCTCACGGGCTCGCCGTCCCCGCGAGAGCGTGACTTCTCGATCGCCTGCTCCACGCGCTCGTGGATCAGCGCGATGTCGGGCTCGGCGGTGTTGACCATCGGCGGCACGAAGGAGACCGTCGCCAGCGGCTGCGACTTCGCCTTGAGGGCGAGCCCCACGAATCGGTCGAGCTCGGAGGCGGGGAGGTCGGTCGAGATGACCTTCTTGCTCGCCTCCGCGATCTCGCCGAACTTGGTCACCACGACCTGAGGGCTGAGCTGGTCGAGCATGGCGTTCATGACGCACTTCTGGCGGGCCATGCGCGAGTAGTCGTCCGCACCCGAGCGCGACCGTGCGAACCACAGCGTCTCGAAGCCGTCGAGCCGCTTGACCCCCGGCTCGACGTAGCCGGTGATCGGAGCACCGATGCCGCCGATCGGGATGCGGTCACGGACGTTGATGCGGACGCCGCCGACCGCGTCGACGAGGTCGCGGAACCCCCTGAGGTTCACCATCGCGTAGTAGTTGATGTCGAGGCCGGTGATGCCCTCGACGCCCTCGATCGTGGCCTGGACCCCCGGGTCGTCGTCCTTGGTGAACAGAGCCTGGTTGTCGACGGCGAAGGTGCTCAGGGAGTTGAGGTAGCAATCGTCGCAGTCGTAGCCGTCCGGGAACTGCTCGTGCATCACCGAGCCCTCCGGGAACGGGAAGTTCTGCATGTTGCGGGGCAGGCCGAAGAGGATCGTGTGGCCGCTGCGCTCGTCGATGCTCGCCACGGTGATGCTGTCGGGGCGCATGCCCCAGCGGTCCGCCCCGGAGTCGCCGCCGAGCAGGAGGACGTTGTAGCGACCGTCCGTGGACCCGGTGACCTCGCCGCTGCCGAACATGGCCGTGATGAAGTCGCGCTGCACCCCCACGACGTGGGAGGCGAACAGCAGGGTGCCCGCGACGGAGAAGCAGAGCACGCCGTTGAGGCCGACCATCGCCAGGCGCTGACGCTGACGCAGGTCGAGGGGCCGGCCGAGGCGCCACGCGTCGACGAACAGGGCCGCCCACCCGACCGCGAGGGTGAGGAGGACGAGCCGGACGACACCGAGCATGAAGGCGCTGCTGAGCACCCAGATGACGAAGCCGGGCCGGACCAGGCCGACCAGCGCGACGAGCGCGACGGTGCCCGTCAACATCAGCCAGATGCGCAGAGCGATCCGCCCGATGTCCTTGCGGCCCGCGACGAGCTGGGCCGAGCCGGGCAGGACCAGGGTCATCAGCATCAGCGTGACGGCCCGGCGAAAGCGCAGACGAGCAACTCGCGCGTCCGGCCGGGTGGGCGCTTGGGCTGACATGGGCTGGCCTTTCTCGGTGCGGGACGGTGATGCAGGACAAGTATCACCAGCCACAACAGTCACAGCAGGCACGGCGCGCCGGAGGGCTTGGGGCAGGGCAAGGTACCGTCTGCTGCCATGGCAGACCGACGCCGCGGCAGAAACGGACCGGAAGAGGGGTCCCCGGAGTACGACTGGCTCTACGGCAGCAGCGGACCCGGCAACGCCCCCGGCGACCCGGAACCCACCCGCGTGCTCCCCACCACCGGTCGGACCGCCCAGGGCGGCGGACGATCCACACCCACCTCGCGCCGCGCGGGGGGTTCGTCTCCTCCCCCGCGTCCGGCTGCCCCAAGCCGTCCTGCACCCGCCCCGCGACGCCGTCGCCGGTTCGGCTGGGTCAAGCTGGTCCTGCTGCTGTGGCTGGTGTTCCTGCTCGCCGTCCCGCTGTGGGCCTGGAGCCAGATCGAGAAGGTCGACGCCGAGCCCGACGGCGACCGACCGGGGCGCCAGCCCGGCCACACCTACCTCCTGGTCGGCAGCGACAGCCGTGAGGGGCTCTCGAGGGCCGAGCGTGGACGGCTCGGCACCGGCGCCGGCGAGGGAAGACGCACCGACACCATCATGCTGCTGCACACCGGCCGGGGCCCCAACCTCCTGCTGTCGATCCCCCGCGACTCGATCGTCGAGGTCCCCGGTCACGGCACGACCAAGATCAACGCGGCCTACTCCTTCGGTGGCCCCGAGCTTCTCGTCCAGACCATCGAGGGCTCCACCGGGATCCGGGTCGACAGCTACGTCGAGATCGGCTTCGCGGGCTTCGTGAACATGGTCGACGCCGTCGGTGGGATCGAGATCTGTCCGGAGACGGCGATGCGCGACCCGCTGGCCAAGCTCGACGTGGAGGCCGGCTGTCAGGAGGCCGACGGGCCGACCGCGCTCGGCTACGCCCGCTCGCGCAAGATCTCCAGCCTGGGCGACATCGACCGCGCCCAGCGCCAGCGTGAGGTTGTCAGCGCCGTCGGCAGCAAGGCCGCTTCGCCGTGGTCGATCCTCAACCCGGTCCGCTACGCCGGCCTGGCCAACGCGGGCGCCAACTCACTGCGCCTGGGCGAGAACACCGGCCCGTTCGACACCGTGCGGTTCGCGTGGGCTATGACCCGGGTCAGCGGCGACAAGGGGCGGACCTGCGGGGTGCCCATCGCCGACCTCGCGGTCAACTGGGACTCCCAGCGAGCGCCCCGGATGTTCAGGCTGATCCGCGAGGACCGCGTCGACGACATCCCCCGCAGGCTGTGCAGCCCCTCGGGGATGGCCCGGTGATCGCCCCCGCCTACGAGACTCTCGACTGGTCGGTCTCCGACGGCGTCTTGACACTCACCCTGGACCGCCCCGACCACCTCAACGCGTTCACGGTCACGATGGCCGAGGAGCTGGTCGACGCCTACGAGCGTGCGTCGGGGGACGACGAGGTCGCCGCTGTCGTGGTGACCGGCCGCGGACGCGCTTTCTGCGCCGGGATGGACCTGTCCGTCGAGGGCAACGTGTTCGGACTCGACGAGTCGCTTGAGCCGACCATGGCCGACCTGCCCGATCGGCTGGACGACCCGGCGGTCGTCACCGGCGTTCGCGACACCGGCGGCCGGGTCTCACTCGCAGCCTTCCGCTGCACCAAGCCGGTGATCGGCGCGATCAACGGCGCGGCAGTTGGCATCGGGGCCACCATGACGCTCCCCATGGACGTGCGGCTGGCCTCGGAGAACGCACGCATCGGCTTCGTCTTCGGCCGGCTCGGCATCGTCCCGGAGGCCGCGTCGAGCTGGTTCCTCCCGAGGATCGTGGGGGTCAGCCGCGCGCTGGAGTGGGTCTACAGCGCCGACATCCTGAGCGCTGAGGAGGCTCGTGAGGGCGGCCTGGTCCGGTCGGTCCACGCCGAGGACGAGCTCCTCGGCGCGGCGTACGACCTCACCCGCCGCTTCACGCGCAACCGCTCACCGGTGGCCACCGCGCTCGCCCGGCAGATGATGTGGCGCAACGCCGCGCAGCCGCTTCCCCTCGAAGCCCACCGGGTCGACTCGCTCGCCATGTTCTACACGAGCATCGGCGACGGGAAGGAGGGCGTGGCGGCCTTCCGGGACAAGCGTGACCCCGAGTTCACCGGCCGCGCCTCGCAGATGCCGCCGTTCTACCCCTGGCAGGACTGAGCGCACCCACGACGACAAGGGGACCGACGCTGCTCGACGGCTGACCACGCGTCGAGACGTCAGCGGGTCACCGCGGGCGAGCGCGGGTCGGCGGCCGGTGGCGTGGCCTCCCCAGGAGTACGACGCCGGCGCAGCACCATGGGGACGGAGACGACCAGCGCGACCACGCCGAGCCCGGCGAGCACGAGCGGGATCGTCGTGCCGAAGAGCCGTAGCTGGTCGAGGGCGTCCTGGGCCACCTGCGACTGGTCGGCGACGTTGTCCGGGGTGTACTCCACGGTCGTCTCGACGACGGGGAACTGCACGTCCTCGAACCCGGCCATGCCGACCGAGGTCCGGGTGGTCTTCGTCATGTCGACGATGATCCCGGTGGTGGGCTCGACCAGGTAGCTGTCCTCGGTGCTGAAGGTG
>DATHVS010000232.1:0-4847 GCA_035461195.1 Nocardioidaceae bacterium | reverse complement strand
CTCGCTCGGGTTGGACACGCCGTAGACGTTCTCCGCGCCGATCGCGTCGCAGGCGATGGCCGCGCAGAGGGTGGAGTCGATGCCGCCCGACATGCCGAGCAGGACGCTGGAGAAGCCGTTCTTGCGCACGTAGTCGCGCAGGCCGACCACGAGCGCCTGGTAGACCTCGGCATGGTCGTGGATGCGCTCGGGGACGGTGCCGGGCCTCGGCTCGTACGCCGGCAGCGGGTCGGAGCTGACGACGGTACGGCGAACGCGCAGCCCGCCCTCTGTCTCCTCATCACCGGGCAGGTCGTCGGTGGCTCGGGGAAGGTCGAGGTCCACGACGAGGAGCTCCTCGGTGAACTGCCCCGCGCGGGCCACGGTCTCGCCCTGGGCGTCCACGACGATCGAGTCGCCCTCGTAGACCAGCTCGTCCTGACCGCCGACCATGTTGACGTAGGCGAGCGCGGCACCGGCCTCGCGGGCACGGCTAGCGCAGAGCTCGAGGCGGGTGTCGTCCTTGTTGGCCTCGAACGGGGAGCCGTTGAGGACCAGCAGCAGCCCGGCGCCGGCCTTGCGGGCGTTGAGCGAGGGGCCGTCCTGCCAGATGTCCTCGCAGATGGCGAGCGCGACGTCGATGCCGTGCACCCGCACCACCTGGGTCGTGTCGCCCGGCACGAAGTAGCGAGCCTCGTCGAAGACGCCGTAGTTCGGCAGGTGGTGCTTGTGGTACGTCGCGGCGACCTTGCCGTCGTGGATGACGGCAGCGGAGTTGAGGGGCGAGCCCTTGGGGACCCCGAGCCGGTCGGCGGCCTTCTCGGCGGTGTCGATGAAGCCGACCACGCACACGAGGTGGCCGAGACCGTCGGCGGCGAGGTCACCGGCGAGCTGGTGCAGCGTCTCCTTCGTTCGGGCCACGAACGAGGAGCGGAAGACGAGGTCCTCGACCGGGTAGCCGTTGAGCATCAGCTCGGGGAAGGCGACGAGGTGCGCGCCCGCCCCGTCGGCCTCCTTGGCCCGGTCGCGCACAATCCGGGCGTTGCCGGGGAGGTCTCCGACGGTCGGGTTCACCTGGGCGAGAGCGATTCGTATCTGGGGCACACGTGCAGAGTAACCGGATCGGCTCGCTTCTAACGGGGTGCGATCAGGGCCACGGCAGGGACCCGTTAACAGCCCCGAAACATCGAGCCGCCAGACTGTGCACGGCCGTGTGCCCGCATGCCGAGAAGGTCAGGAGGCCCCGATGGGCAAGCAGGAAGAGTTCGTCCTCCGCGCACTCGAGGAGCGCGACGTGCGCTTCGTCAGGCTCTGGTTCACCGACGTGTTGGGCTCGTTGAAGTCGGTCGCGATCGCCCCGGCAGAGCTCGAGGGCGCCTTCACCGAGGGCATCGGCTTCGACGGCTCCGCGATCGAGGGGTTCGCTCGGGTCTACGAGGCCGACATGCTCGCCAAGCCCGACCCCTCGACCTTCCAGATCCTCCCGTGGCGGGGGGAGGGGCCCGCGACGGCGCGCATGTTCTGCGACATCGTCATGCCTGACGGCTCCCCGTCGTACGCCGACCCGCGGTTCGTCCTCAAGCGCACCCTGGCGAAGGCCGCCGAGAACGGCTTCACCTTCTACACCCACCCCGAGATCGAGTTCTACCTCTTCAAGAACGCTCCTGAGCCGGGGGTCGAGCCCATTCCCGTGGACCGCAGCGGGTACTTCGACCACACCGCGCAGAGCGCAGGCTCGGACTTCCGTCGCGAGGCGATCACGATGCTCGAGTCGATGGGCATCTCGGTCGAGTTCAGCCACCACGAGGGCGGGCCCGGCCAGCAGGAGATCGACCTGCGCTACGCCGACGCGCTGTCGACGGCGGACAACATCATGAGCTTCCGCACCGTGGTCCGTGAGGTCGCGCTGTCGCAGGGCATCTGGGCGACCTTCATGCCCAAGCCGTTCACCACCCACCCCGGGTCGGGCATGCACACCCACGTGTCGCTGTTCGAGGGCGACCGCAACGCGTTCTTCTCCGCCGGCGCCGAGTACCAGCTCTCCCAGACCGGTCGCCGCTTCATCGCCGGGATCTTGCACCACGCCTCGGAGATCACCGCCATCACCAACCAGTGGGTGAACTCCTACAAGCGGCTGATCGGCGGCGGCGAGGCTCCGTCGTACATCTGCTGGGGCCACAACAACCGCTCGGCGATGGTGCGGGTGCCGATGTACAAGCCGCACAAGGGACAGTCGACCCGCATCGAGCTGCGCACCATCGACTCCGCGTGCAACCCCTACCTCGCGTTCGCGGTGGTCCTCGGTGCCGGCATGAAGGGCATCGAGGAGGGTTACGAGCTGCCGCCGGGGGCAGAGGACGACGTGTGGTCGCTCAACGACCGGGAGCGGAAGTCCCTGGGCATCGAGCCACTGCCGAAGACCCTCTACGAGGCGATCCACGTGATGGAGAGCAGCGAGCTGCTCGCCGACACGCTCGGTGAACACGTCTACGACTTCTTCCTCCGCAACAAGCGTTCGGAGTGGGAGGCCTACCGCGGTCAGGTCTCCGCCTTCGAGCGCGACCTGATGCTGCCCGTGATCTGACCCCGCGCGGTAGCCTCGCCGTCGTGACCCAGCAGCCGGTACTCGTCGTCGAGCACGAGGCCCAGTGTCCCCCTGGATGGGTGGGCGAGTGGCTCGCCGAGACCGGTCGGGTGGTCGACGTACGCCGTCCCTACCGCGGCGACGACCTCCCCGGTCGCCTCGACGACCACGGAGGACTGTTGGTCCTGGGCGGCTCGATGGACGCCGGGTCCGACGACCGGCACCCGTGGCTGGGCGGGGTCAAGCACCTGCTGCGCGCAGCGGCCGCCGAGCAGGTGCCCGCCCTCGGCATCTGCCTGGGACACCAGCTCGCCGCCGTCGCGCTCGGCGGGTCCGTGCACCCCAATCCGCTCGGCCAGCAGATCGGGGTCCTCGACGTCGGCTGGAGCGCCGCTGTCGTCGACGACCCGCTGCTGGGTCCGGTGAGCGGAGCGCGCAGGGCCGTGCAGTGGAACAACGACGTCGTCGCCGTCCTGCCGCCCGGCGCCGAGGTGCTCGCGCGGGCGGTCACCGGTGAGGTCCAGGCCGCGCGCTTCGCCCCGACCGTGTGGGGCGTGCAGTGGCATCCCGAGGTGGGGGAGGAGATCGTGAGGGCCTGGGCGGACAACGACCGCGACTCCGCGGTCGAGCGGGGCGTCGACGTCGACGAGTACGTCGCCGCGGTGGCTGCCGCGCGCGACGAGCTGCGCGTCTCCTGGGCACCACTGGCCACCGGTTTCGCGCGGATGACCCGGGAGGTGGCCGCGCCGTGGTGAAAGGCAACCGGGTGGTGACAACCACCGGGACCCTGTCCCGGATGGGCTTCCGTGACGGCTCCGCTGCGTCCCAGACCCTCCACCGTCTCGGGCCGGGAGCCGACGAGCTGGTGCCGGTCCTGTCGGGCGCCGCCGACCCGGACCAGGCGCTGACCGCTCTCGCGGACGTCGTGGAGGCGGCGGAGGACGGTGAGGAGCTGGTCGCGGCCCTCGGTCAGGACGAGGAGTTCGCGCAGCGGATGATCCTGCTCCTCGGGGCCAGCGCCGCGCTCGCGGACCACCTGAGGGTGCATCCGGGGCAGTGGCACGACCTGACCGACCCCGCGCTCGCGTCGACCCGCGCTCCGGCGTTCGTGCTCCGCGCCGCGCTGCTGCGTGCCGTGGGTGCCGACCCGGACCACGTGCACCCCACCTCCCAGCTCGATGACACCGAGGCCGTCGACGCGCTGCGGGTGGAGTACCGCCGGCACCTGATGAGGCTGGCCTCTCGCGACCTCGCGCACGGGGTCGGTGTCGACGACGTCGCCGCGGAGCTCTCCGACCTCGCCGCCGGCACCCTCGAGGCCGCGCTCGCGATCGCCCGGGCCCGTGTGGGCGAGGCCGCCACGAGCAGCCGCCTCGCGGTGATCGCGATGGGCAAGTGCGGCGGCCGGGAGCTCAACTACGTCAGCGACGTCGACGTGATCTTCGTGGCCGAGCCCGACGGAGACACCGCCGAGACACCCGCCCTGCGTGCGGCGACCCAGGTTGCCTCGAACATGATGCGGATCTGCTCGGACCACACCGGCGAGGGCACCATCTGGCCCGTCGACGCGGCGCTGCGCCCGGAGGGCAAGGCCGGTCCGCTGGTCCGTACCCTCGCCAGCCACGAGGGCTACTACGAGCGGTGGGCCAAGACCTGGGAGTTCCAGGCTCTGCTCAAGGCCCGTCCCGTCGCCGGCGACAAGTCCCTCGGACGCGAGTACCTCGAGCGGATCGCGCCGATGGTGTGGTCGGCCTCCGAGCGGGAAGGGTTCGTGACCGACGTCCAGGCCATGCGCCGCCGGGTTGTCGAGCACATCCCCGCCCATCACGCGGAGCGACAGCTCAAGCTCGGTCCTGGGGGGCTGCGTGACGTGGAGTTCGCCGTACAGCTGCTCCAGCTGGTCCATGGGCGGACCGACCCGACCGTGCGCCCGCCCACCACGCTGAGCGCCCTCGCCGAGCTGACCCGCGGCGGGTACGTCGGACGCGAGGACGGTGCCGCCCTCGACGCGGCGTACCGCTTCCTGCGCACCCTCGAGCACCGCATGCAGCTCTCCCAGCTCCGGCGTATCCACGTGGTTCCCGAGGACGGCGAGTCGTTCCGGTCGTTGGCCCGCGCGATGGGCTTCCGCAAGGAGCCGGTTGCCGAGCTCGAGCGCCGCTGGAAGCAGCACGGCAAGGAGGTACGCCGGCTGCACGAGAAGCTCTTCTACCGGCCCCTGCTCGCCGCGGTGGCCAAGCTGCCGGGGGAGGAGGTCAGGCTCACGCCGAGCGCCGCCCAGCAG
>DATHVS010000231.1:0-6967 GCA_035461195.1 Nocardioidaceae bacterium | reverse complement strand
CCCCACGGCTCGAGAAAGAGCAGGTTCCCACGCGCATGGCGACGACCAACGACCTCAAGAACGGCATGGTTCTCAACCTCGACGGACAGCTCTGGTCCGTCGTGTGGTTCCAGCACCACAAGCCCGGCAAGGGCGGCGCCGTCGTGCGTACCAAGCTCAAGAACATCGAGTCCGGCAAGACCGTCGACAAGACCTTCAACGCCGACGTCAAGGTCGAGGTCGCATCCGTCGACAAGCGGACGATGCAGTACCTCTACAACGACGGCACGTCGTATGTGTTCATGGACACCTCGACCTACGACCAGATCGAGGTCACGCCCGAGCTCGTGGGCGACGCGAAGAACTTCCTCCTCGAGAACCAGGAGGCGATCGTCGCGACCAACGAGGGCCGGGTCCTCTACGTCGAGCTGCCCGCCTCCGTCGAGCTCGTCGTCGAGTACACCGAGCCGGGCCTCCAGGGTGACCGCTCCACGGGCGGCACCAAGCCCGCCCGTCTCGAGACCGGCCACGAGATCCAGGTGCCCCTGTTCATCACGACCGGCGAGAAGATCAAGGTCGACACCCGCGACAGCAGCTACCTGGGTCGAGTCAGCTCCTGATGTCCGCGCGTTCCAAGGCCCGGAAACGAGCGCTCGACGTCCTCTTCGAGAGCGAGGCACGGGGGGTCGCTCCGTCGGTCGTCCTCGACGAGCGGCTGGCCGCGGGCGACCCGCCGGTCAACGAGTACACCGTCGCGTTGGTGGGCGGGTACGCCGACTACGCGGCCCGGATCGACGAGCTGCTGGCGTCGTACGCCCAGGGCTGGAGCGTGGAGCGGATGCCCGCGGTCGACCGGAACGTCCTGCGGATCGGGATCTACGAGATCCTCTACGTCGACGACGTCCCCGACGCGGTCGCCGTGAGCGAGGCCCTGAACCTCGTCCGCGACCTGTCGACGGACGAGTCGCCGAGCTTCGTCAACGGCGTCCTCGGCAACATCATGCGCAACAAGGCGGCGCTCACCTCCTGAGCCGACGCCTCACCGCGGAGCCATGGACCCCGGTACCGCCACACGACGTGTGCTGTCCGGACCAGCGCCGGCCGGCTGCTAGGCTCTGAGCCGTTCGACATCCTTTAACGAGCCGTCCCGTGAGGCGGAGAAGGAGGTCAGGCTCGCTCATGCCTGCCGACACGACGGCACCACCAGGCGGGGACGGACGCACCGTCCTCGACGCGCGTGACATATCCCGCGCACTCACCCGCATCGCCCACGAGATCCTCGAGCGCAACAAGGGCTCCGAGAACCTCGTCCTGCTCGGCATCCCGAGCCGGGGCGTCCCTTTGGCTCGACGCATCGCAGCGAGGATCGCCTCCGTGGAGGGGGTCGACATCCCGGTCGGCTCTCTCGACGTGACGATGTACCGCGACGACCTGCGCATGCGGCCCGCCCGCACGTTGCTGCCCACCGACATCCCATCCGGCGGCATCGACGGCAAGACCGTGGTGCTCGTCGACGACGTGCTCTTCTCGGGCCGCACGATCCGCGCCGCGCTCGATGCGATGAACGACGTGGGCCGGCCGCGCTCGGTGCGCCTGGCCGTCCTCGTCGACCGCGGCCACCGCGAGCTGCCCATCCGTGCCGACTTCGTCGGCAAGAACCTCCCCACGTCGCTGGTCGAGAAGGTCGCGGTCCGACTCGAGGAGTTCGACGGCGCCGATGCCGTGATCATCTCCGGCGGCAACGCCTCCGGCGAGGAGGAGAGCGCATGAACCGCCACCTGCTGAGCACCGGGGATCTCACCCGTGACGACGCGGAGCTGATCCTCGCCACCGCCGAGGAGCTGCGGTCGCTGGCCGACCGGCCGATCAAGAAGCTGCCCGCCCTGCGCGGCCGCACCGTGGTGAACCTCTTCTTCGAGGACTCCACCCGCACCCGGATCTCCTTCGAGGCGGCCGCGAAACGACTCTCGGCGGACGTGATCAACTTCTCGGCCAAGGGGTCCAGCCTGAGCAAGGGCGAGAGCCTCAAGGACACCGCCCTGACCCTGGAGGCGATGGGGGCCGACGCCGTGGTCGTCCGCCACTGGGCCTCGGGTGCCCCGCACCTGCTCGCCCACAGCGAGTGGGTCCGCTCGAGCGTCGTCAACGCCGGTGACGGCACCCACGAGCACCCCACCCAGGCGCTGCTCGACGCCTTCACGATGTCGCGGCACCTCGGCAGTCTCGACGGCCGCCGTGTCGCCATCGTCGGAGACGTCCTGCACAGCCGTGTGGCCCGCTCCAACGCCCTCCTGCTGCGCACACTCGGCGCCGAGGTCACCCTCGTCGCGCCCCCGACGTTGCTGCCCGTCGGTGTGGAGAGCTGGGACGCCGACACGTCCTACGACCTCGACGGAGTGCTGCCCAAGACGGACGCGGTGATGATGCTCCGGGTCCAGCGGGAGCGCATGAACGCCGCGTTCTTCCCGACCCAGCGTGAGTACAGTCGGCGCTACGGCCTCGACGCGCGCCGGATGGGCATGCTGCAGGACCACGCCATCGTGATGCACCCCGGGCCGATGATCCGGGGCATGGAGATCACCGCCGACGTCGCCGACTCCGACCGCTCGGTGATCGTGGAGCAGGTCACCAACGGTGTCGCCGTGCGGATGGCGGTGCTCTACCTGCTCCTGAGCGGCAACGAGTCCGAGGCCGGACGCACGACCGACACCCTCGCCCAGGCCGCCCCCGAGACCGACGGAGCCCCATCGTGACGAGCTACCTGATCAGACGAGCCCGCATCCTCGGAGGGGAGCCGACCGACCTCCTGCTCGAGAACGGCGTCGTCGCCCGCGTCGGTCCGAACCTGAGCGCCGCCGGGGCCGAAGTGGTGGAGGCCGACGGGCTGGTCGCGCTCCCGGGCCTGGTCGACCTGCACACCCACCTGCGAGAGCCCGGGCGTGAGGATGCGGAGACGGTGGAGACCGGGACGCGGGCGGCCGCACTCGGGGGCTTCACCGCGGTGCACGCCATGGCCAACACCGACCCGGTCGCAGACACCGCCGGCGTCGTCGAGCAGGTCTGGCGCCTGGGACGCGAGGCCGGCCACTGCGACGTCTTCCCCGTGGGAGCAGTCACCGTGGGCCTGGCCGGGGAGCGGCTCGCCGAGCTCGGCGCGATGGCCGACTCGGCGGCGCGGGTGCGCGTGTTCTCCGACGACGGCAAGTGTGTGTCCGACGCGGTGCTCATGCGGCGTGCGCTGGAGTACGTCAAGGCCTTCGACGGGGTGATCGCCCAGCACGCCCAGGAGCCGCGGCTCACCGAGGAGGCCCAGATGAACGAGGGCGAGCTGTCCGGCCGGCTCGGGCTGCGTGGCTGGCCCGCTGTCGCGGAGGAGGCGATCATCGCACGCGACTGCCTGCTCGCCGCGCACGTCGGGTCGCGCCTGCACGTGTGCCACGTTTCGACCGCTGGGTCGGTGGAGATCGTGCGCTGGGCCAAGAGCAAGGGGTGGAACGTCACCGCCGAGGCCTGCCCGCACCACCTCCTCCTCACCGACGACCTCGCCGCGACCTACGACCCGATCTACAAGGTGAACCCGCCGCTGCGCTCGGCCGCCGACGTCGAGGCACTGCGCGCGGGGCTCGCCGACGGCACCATCGACATCGTGGCCACCGACCACGCACCGCACCCGCTGGAGGACAAGGACTGCGAGTGGCAGAGCGCCGCCTTCGGCATGCTCGGGCTCGAGACCGCGCTGTCCATCGTGCAGGAGACGATGGTCGACCCGGGACTCCTCGACTGGTCCGGAGTGGCTGAGCGGATGTCCTACGTCCCCGCTCGGATCGGCCATCTGGAGGAGCACGGCCGACCGGTGGCCGAGGGAGAACCCGCCAACGTCGTGCTCTACGACCCGTCGGTCCGCGGAGCCGTCGACCCCGGTGAGCTCGCGTCACTGTCGCGGAACACCCCCTACGCCGGGCGCGAGCTGCCCGGCCGCGTCGTCGCGACGTTCCTGCGCGGACGACCGACCGTGCTCGACGGGAAGCTCGCATGAGCTGGGCGCCTGACTGGCTCGTCCCTGTCGCGATCCTCTTCGTCGTGCTCGCACTGGCCTACCTCGGCATGTGGCGCGGCTGGCGCCGCCGGGAGAGGAGGCACGACCTGCCTGCGCTCGTCGAGGCTCCTCCTGTGGCCGAGCTGCCGCCGGCGAAGCTGCAGGCCGGAGCACGCTACTTCGGAACGACGGTCAGCGGCGACTGGCTGGACCGGGTCGTGGCCCGGGGGCTCGGGGCGCGCAGCAGCGCCCGCCTGTCGCTGTCGGGCGAGGGCCTCGACGTGATCCGGGTGGCCGGAAGCTTCCGGATCCCCGCCGACGCCCTGCGGGCCGCCCGCCACGACCAGGGCATCGCCGGGAAGGTGGTTCCGCCGCACGGCGTCCTCGTCGTGACCTGGCAGCAGGGCGACCACACCCTCGACACGGGGTTCCGGCTCGAGCCGCCCCGCCCGGGCAAGGGCAACGGCGCCCAGCCCACGACCACCGAGCTTCACAACCAGTGGGTCCGTGCCATCGGCAGGATGGCCCGGGACAACAAGGAGCACAGCCCATGAGCAGCACAGCCGGACACGTCGGGCCGCGGCCCGCGCTCCTGGTTCTCGAGGACGGCCGTACCTTCCACGGCGAGGCGTTCGGCGCCCCGGGGGAGACCTTCGGCGAGGCCGTCTTCTCGACCGGCATGTCGGGCTACCAGGAGACCCTGACCGACCCGTCGTACCACCGTCAGGTCGTGGTGATGACCGCGCCGCACGTGGGCAACACCGGCATGAACGACGAGGACCCCGAGTCCCGGAGGATCTGGGTGAGCGGCTACGTCGTGCGCGACCCCGCCCGCGCCCCGTCGAGCTGGCGCAGCCGGCGCTCCCTCGACGACGAGCTGCGCGAGCAGGGCGTCGTGGGGATCTCGGGGGTGGACACCCGTGCCCTGACGAGGCATCTTCGCGAGCGCGGTGCGATGCGCGTGGGCATCTCCACCACCGAGACCGACCCGGGGGCGCTCCGCGAGCGGGTGCTGGGCTCGGCCCAGATGAAGGGCGCGGACCTCACCGCGGACGTCTCCACCGTCGAGCCCTACGTCGTCCCGGCGCAGGGGGAGAAGCGGTTCAGCGTGGTCGCGCTCGACCTCGGCATCAAGTCGATGACGCCGGCGATGATGGCCGAGCGCGGCATCGAGGTTCATGTCCTGCCGGCGAAGTCGTCGCTGGAGGAGGTGCTCGCGGTCGAGCCCGACGGCGTGTTCTTCTCCAACGGCCCGGGCGACCCGGCTGCGACGACGCACGAGATCGAGCTGCTGCGGGGAGTGCTGGGCCGCGGCATCCCGTACTTCGGGATCTGCTTCGGCAACCAGCTGTTCGGGCGGGCCCTGGGCTTCGGGACCTACAAGCTCAAGTACGGCCACCGGGGCATCAACCAGCCGGTCATGGACCGCACCACCGGCAAGGTCGAGGTGACGGCCCACAACCACGGCTTCGCCGTCGATGCCCCCCTGGAGGGGAGCACCACGACGCCGTACGGCGAGGCGAGCGTGAGCCACGTGTGCCTCAACGACGACGTGGTCGAGGGGCTCGAGCTGCGCGACTCCACGGGCGCCCTGAAGGCGTTCTCCGTCCAGTACCACCCCGAGGCAGCGGCAGGACCGCACGACGCGGCGTACCTCTTCGACAGGTTCAACGAGCTCATGGCCTCATCACGCCCCACGAGCGGAGAGGTTGCCTGATGCCCAAGCGCAACGACATCGACAGCGTCCTCGTGATCGGCTCCGGTCCGATCATCATCGGCCAGGCCGCAGAGTTCGACTACTCGGGAACCCAGGCCTGCCGGGTGCTGCGCGACGAGGGCCTGCGGGTGATCCTCGTGAACTCCAACCCGGCCACGATCATGACCGACCCGGAGTTCGCCGACGCCACCTACGTGGAGCCGATCACGCCGGAGTTCGTCGAGAAGGTGATCGAGAAGGAGCGCCCCGACGCCCTGCTCGCCACCCTCGGTGGACAGACCGCGCTCAACGCCGCGATCGCGCTCTCCGAGAGGGGCGTGCTCGACAAGTACGGCGTGGAGCTGATCGGCGCGAGCATCGAGGCCATCCACCGCGGTGAGAACCGCGAGTCGTTCAAACGGATCGTGGAGGAGCTCGGGGGAGAGGTGGCTAAGTCGGTCATCTGCCACTCGATGGACGACTGTCTCGCGGCCGCCGACGAGCTCGGCTACCCGATGGTCGTCCGGCCCAGCTTCACCATGGGCGGCACCGGCTCCGGCATGGCCTACGACGAGGACGACCTGCGCCGGATCGCCGGGGCGGGCCTCGCGGCGAGCCCGACCACCGAGGTGCTCCTCGAGGAGTCGATCCTCGGTTGGAAGGAGTACGAGCTCGAGGTCATGCGGGACCAGGCCGACAACGTCGTCATCGTCTGCTCCATCGAGAACCTCGACCCGATGGGCGTGCACACCGGCGACTCGATCACGGTCGCGCCGGCCATGACCCTGACCGACCGCGAGTACCAGCACCTGCGCGACCTGTCGATCGGGATCATCCGGTCGGTGGGCGTGGACACCGGCGGCTGCAACATCCAGTTCGCGGTCGACCCGGTCGACGGCCGGGTCGTCGTGATCGAGATGAACCCGCGCGTCTCCCGGTCGAGCGCGCTCGCGTCGAAGGCCACGGGTTTCCCGATCGCGAAGATCGCGGCGAAGGTCGCCATCGGCTACACCCTCGACGAGATCCCCAACGACATCACCCAGGAAACCCCGGCGAGCTTCGAGCCCACCCTCGACTACGTCGTGGTGAAGGTGCCCCGGTTCGCCTTCGAGAAGTTCCCCGCGGCCGACCCCACGCTGACCACCCACATGAAGTCGGTCGGCGAGGCGATGGCGATCGGCCGGAACTTCACCGAGGCCCTGCAGAAGGCCCTGCGCTCGTTGGAGGCTCCGTCGTCCGGGTCGGGGGCCGCCGTC
>DATHVS010000230.1:0-8211 GCA_035461195.1 Nocardioidaceae bacterium | reverse complement strand
GCCTCGCGGATGGTCGAGCGGGACACGCCCATCGCGTCGGCGAGGGCGACCTCGCGCAGCGGCGTCCCTGGGCCTACCTCCCCGTCGAACAGGGCCCGTCGCAGCTCCTCGACGACCCGGTCGACGGTGGAGGAGTGCTCCAGGCTCAGCGTCGCGAACGGGCCGTGGCTGCCGTTGGAGTCGGTCATCGCCTGCTCTTCCCCGAAGCGTCGTGGCCGTGCCGGTAATACGTCTCCGCCCATTGTCCGACAAGAAGTTGACGCGGCAAGCACGGAGGCCCACACTTGGACATCGCCTGATTGTCCGACAATCAGGCAGACGACTCGAGAGACCGACTCGGCAAGGGAGGCGAGAGATGGGACAGCAGCTGCAGTGGGGGCGCCGCTACCTGATGGTGGAGCCCAACCACTTCCGCGTGGACTACGCGATCAACCCGTACATGGACGTCCACCACCAGCCCGACCACGTGCGCGCACGTGAGCAGTGGCTCGACCTGATCGAGGCCATCCGTGCCGCCGGGGGCGAGGTGGAGGTGCTCGACCAGCGCCCCGATGCCCCCGACATGGTCTACGCGATGAACCTCGGGCTCGTCGTGAACGCCCCCGAGCGCGACCGGGTCGTCCTCTCGCACATGCGGTACGCCGAGCGGCGGATGGAGACGCTGACGGCGGCCCCCTGGTTCGAGGAGGCGGGCTTCGCCACGTCGTACGTCGGCCGTGACGGCGTCGGCGCGCACTTCGAGGCCGGCGATGCCTTCGCGTGGCGGGACTCGCTCGTCGTCGGCTACGGCCCTCGCACCGAGCACCTCGGCCTCAAGTACCTCGCGGTGGGCCTCGACGTGCGGGTCCGCGGCCTGCGGATCACCCACCCGGGGATGTACCACCTCGACCTGGCGTTCTGTCCCCTCGACGAGGGCCGGGCGATGGTCTGCCCGTCGGCGTTCGACGAGGAGTCGGCCGAGGCCGCGCTCGCGATGGTGCCGGAGCCGCTGGTGCTCACCGAGGAGGAGGCGCTCACGTTCTGCGCCAACTCCGTGGTCATCGGCAAGAGGATCATTATGCCGACCTGCCCCGACCGGATCCGGGCGCAGCTCGACGAGTGGGGCTTCGAGATCGTCCTCGTGGACGTGTCGGAGTTCCACAAGGGCGGCGGGTCGATCCGCTGCATGACCAACCCGCTCGACGTCGTCGCCGGCCGGGACCTGCCCGAGGTCCGCGGCGGGGCGGTCGTCCTTCCCTAGGCGCACGAGACGGCCCGCGTCGGATCTCTCCGGCGCGGGCCGCCTGCTACTTCGGCCGGCGCTCGTTGGGAGGAAGCCCGAAGGCTCACGAGTGCCGGCCGAGCATGTGTCCGGGGGCGTGTCCGGCCCCAGCAGAGCTGCTGCTCCGCCGGGACCGGCACGGTGGTCCCCCCACCTAGGTCCCAAGGTGGTCCCAGTGACTGTTGCCGGCGGCTGGCGTCGGCAGCGATGCCCCTGGCCGAGACGAGTTCGATGACCCCCAAAAGGTTGTTCGGCTCGAAACCTCCCTGGTGCCGGCGGCCGGTCCAAGACCCCCCCCGGATCCGGTCCGCCTGAGTACATCTTGACCCTGTTGACCACCGAAAACGGAGTAAAATCGGGTCTTGTCGGCGGAAGCAGTCGTCAATGGTGCCGCTGCACCCCAGGGTCGTGACCCGGTAGGGCTACTGGGGTCACCCCGTTCGCGCAGTACGCCCGGCATGTCGGGACTCGCCGATGACCTTCTGGTCTAGACCGCGCAAGGACCGTGGCGCCCCGACGCTGATGACGGGCGCCGGCGGTGCCGGTCAGGTGACCATCGACGGCTCCACCTGCACGTGTGCCTGGCGGGCCGTCTGGGCGAGGACGATCCCCGCGATCACCGTGACGCCGCCGACCACCGCGACGGCGTCGAGGCGCTCGGCGAACCACAACCACCCGAGCGCGCTGACCCCGACGGGCTCGAGCATCGCGATCATCGTCACCTTGGTCGCGCTCAGATGGCGCAGGGCGAGGAGCTCCACGCCGAAGGGCACCACCGTGCCCAGGACGACGATCCAGGCCAGCACAAGCCACACCGGGGCGGCGTACTCCGAGAGCGCACCGAGCAACGACACCTCGACCCCGAGGACCGAGGTGTCGAACGCGGTCACCGGGGACACGAGGTTGAGCGCGACCGAGGCGACCAGGAACGACCAGAGGATCACGCGGAGGGGGTCGAGGGTGCCCACGCCGTGCTCGCCGATGAGGAAGTACGCCGCGAGACAGACCGCCGCTCCGAGGCCGGCGGCGATGCCCACGGGGTCGAGGACCAGGCCCCGCCAGATGCCCGTGGTCGCGGCGAGGCCCGCCACTGCGAGGAGCAGGCCGACCCACGCGCGGGGGCGCACCGCCTCCTTCTGGACGACCCGCGCCCACACTGCGACGAGGATCGGCGCCTGGAACTCCAGGAGCAGCGCCATTCCGACCGGGAGCCGGTCGATGGCGACGAAGTAGGTCCACTGCAGTGTCGCGACACCGATGAGGCCGTGGGCGACGACCAGCACGAGGAGCCGGCCCGGGGGTGGGCGCAACGCGCTGCGGCGGAAGAGCGCTGCGGCGGCGAGGAGGACGACGAACGTGCCGGTGACCCGGATCGTGGTCAGCGTGACCGGCTCGACCCCTGCGCGCAGGGCGACCCTGGAGACGCCCGCGTTGACGATGAACAGGGTGGCCCCGAGCAGGACCAGGCCGAGGCCGAGGGCGGGGTTACGGGGTGGCACCGGACGAGTGTAAGGGGTGAGGCCCCCTGTTGCCCCTGTCTTGCCGACGGCCGGGACGTGGCTAGGCTGAGCGCCATGACGCACTCCGCCTCCGCTGCCGAGGGCCCCCAGATCCGCCCGGCCATCGCCGACATCCCGGCCTACGTCCCGGGTAAGCCCCCTGCGCCGCGCGAGGGAATTCCGACGTACAAGCTCTCCTCCAACGAGAACCCCTACCCGCCGCTGCCGGGTGTTCTCGCGGCCGCCGCCGACGCCGCGGCCGCGATGAACCGCTACCCGGACATGGGGTGCACGGGTCTCTATGCGGCCCTCAGCGAGCACCTCCGCGTGCCGACCGACCACCTCGCCGCGGGCACCGGCTCGGTGGCGGTGCTCTACCACCTCCTCCAGGCCTTCTGCGAGGCCGGCGACGAGGTCGTCTACGCCTGGCGCTCCTTCGAGGCATACCCGATCGCAGTCGCGGTCACGGGTGCCACCTCCGTGCAGGTGCCGCTCGGTCCGGAGGCCCGCCACGACCTCGACGCCATGCTCGCGGCCATCACCGACCGCACCAAGGTCGCGATCGTGTGCACCCCGAACAACCCGACCGGCCCGGCCGTCTCCCACTCCGACCTCGAGGCCTTCATCGACCGGGTCCCGCCGCACGTGGTGATCGTCGTCGACGAGGCCTACCGGGAGTTCGTGCGCCTCGACGATCCCGTCGACGGCATCCGCCTCTACGAGGGGCGCGACAACGTGGTGGTCATGCGCACCTTCGCCAAGGCCTACGGTCTCGCCGGGTTCCGGGTCGGCTACGTCATCGCCCCTCCGGCCATCGCGTCCGCCGTACGCGCCTGCGCCCTGCCCTTCGGCGTCTCCTCGGTGGCCCAAGCCGCTGCGGTCGCCTCTCTCGCGGCCGAGAAGGAGCTGCTCGAGCGGGTCGACGCCCTCGTCGCCGAGCGGGAGCGAGTGCTCGGCGAGCTGCGGGCCCAGGGGTGGAGCGTCCCGGACGCGCAGGGCAACTTCGTCTGGCTCTCGCTCGGGGACCGGACGACCGAGTTCGCGGCGGCCGCGGAGGAGGCCGGTGTCATGGTGCGGCCCTTCGCGGGCGAGGGGGTGCGGGTGAGCATAGGCGAGCCCGCCGGCAACGACGTCCTCCTCTCGGTCACCGCGGAGCATCTGCGCCGCTGACCACCCAGCGGTCCTGTCCGGTTCGCGAGGCAATAGCGATTTCGGGCCAGCCCGGCGCCCGGGCGTCGTCCGATTTGTCGTTGAATCGGATGGGCCGATCGACCCTTATTTGCGACACGGCGTAAATAAGCACCGAATGGAGATGCGGTCGGGCGGCCGAGGGGACAGGATGAGGTGGTGAGCCGGTCGGTGGGGACTTCGGACCGGGTCACAGCGAGGACCAGATGACGGTCCTGGTGCCGGGCGCCGCCTGGGGGGACGCCGGGACTCGTCTGAACGAATCGCCGCCGGCGTAGCCGGGGGCGAGGACACAACCTTCGTCTGGCAAGCCACCTTGGGGGGCCTCGGTGGGGGGAACAAGCATCTCGGCAGCGGCTGCGCACACCTGCGCGGAAGCTGATCTGTGCGTCACCTGCTGCGTGGATTCCAGGTGGCTGGCCGGACCGGATCCTTGGGGGGATCATGGCCAGCCAGCTCAACGTTCGTTCTGCCCACCGGAGGTCGCCGCGCGCACCTAGGTGGGCCTTCCTGCGTGTCGCTCTCGCGATCGCGCTCGCCGTCCTGATGCTCCCCTTCCTGGGGTCGAGCGCCTCCGCCGAGGAGGGGCTCGAGGAGCCGGCCGAGACCGTCGAGGTACTCCAGACCGGCTCCGCGGAGGAGCTCATCGGTGACGTCGAGCAGGCGCCCGCCGAGGAGGCCGCCGAGCCGCCTGCCGAGGAGCAGGCGGACCCACCGCAGAAGGCCGCCGAGCCGGAGGCTCCGGAGAGGCAGGAAGCCGAGGCCTCGGGCCTCCGGTCGGGTGAGCGCGAGGGCGGCAACCTGCTCGCAGCCGTCGACGAGACGGTCGAGCCGTTGATCGTGGCCCTCGCCACGCCGATCGCCGAGTCCGAGCTCGCCACCGCGACGTACGCCCCGGCCGACGAGCAGGGAGCGAACGACGAGCCGGGCCAGAAGGATCTCACCAAGCTGTTCCTGTGGCCCCTGTCCGGAAGCACGCTGAAGGTCGGGTGGAACTGGGACGACACGGCGTGGTCGGGCAACAACACCGGTGACGCGTGCGCGCTCTTCGACGTCGACGACGACACGTTCGCCGACTTCGCCGTGTGCGTCACCGTGGACGGCAACCCGGCCACCCAGGTCGACGACAGTCCGCGGGTCTACACCTGCAGCCCGGAGAAGTCGACGACCAAGTGCTTCGGCGCGACCCTCGTCCCGAACGCACAGACCACATGTGACGTCGACCAGACGTCGACCAACCCCTTCGACTCGAGCAAGGACACCACGGCGCTGTGCCGGGTCGACCTCGGTGACGTGGGTGGTGCCGACGAGGCGCAGCTGACGAACGTCTGCTCCTACCCGTCGCAGATACCGAACTCCGATCCCTCGGACTGCGTGCTTGCACCGCGTGACGGCAAGCTCACGGTCAAGAAGGTCGCGACGCCGGCGGACACGGGGCAGAAGTTCGACTTCAAGCTGGAGACCAACGGCGTCGAGGAGCTCTTCGCCTCGCTCGCGGCGGGTGAGGAGGAGACCTCCGGCGTGGCCAGCAACCAGGTCATCAAGCTTCGAGAGGTCGTCCCGCCGGAGTGGAACCTCGACAGCGCGGTCTGCAGCAACGGCCAGGAGCCCTCCGCTCTGACCGTGACGTCGCGCCAGCACGTCACGTGCACCTTCACCAACAGCAAGATCCGGTACGCCGACCTGCTCGTCAGCAAGACCGCGACGCCGGCGTACGACCGCGACTACGACTGGACGGTCGACAAGTCGGTCGACAAGGAGAAGCAGAAGATCCCCGAGGGCAGCACTGCCACCTTCGACTACTCCGTCGTGGTGACGCCGTCGGCTCCGAAGGACTCGAGCTTCAAGGTCTCCGGGGAGATCACGGTCGAGAACCCGAACTCCGTTCCGTTCACCGGGGTCGACGTCACAGACGCCGTCGGAGCGACCTCCTGCTCGGTCACCGGAGGTCAGGACGCCACGATCCCCGCGAACGGCTCCAAGAAGTTCGCCTACACCTGCTCGCTCCCCGGCGCCACGGCGTCGACCACGGGAACGAACACCGCGACCGCGACGTGGGACGCGTCGAGCTGGTTCGGCACCGACGGGTCGGCCGAGGGCAGCAAGGCGTTCGACTTCGCCGCGGCCACGCCGAGCGTCACCGACGGGTCGGTGACCGTCACCGACAGCCAGTTCGACCTGACCGAGGGCGGCACCGAGAGCACCGTGGTCCAGGCCAAGGACGGCCCGCGCACCTTCACGTACTCGATGGTGCGGGAAGGAACCGCGGGCGAGTGCACGACGTACCCGAACACCGCGACCATCACCGAGCCGGATGGCGACAAGCTCTCGGACTCCCGGAGCGTGGAGCTGTGCGTCGGCAAGGACCTGGCGGTGACGAAGAACGTCGTCCTCAAGTACGACCGCAGCTACGCGTGGTCGATCGACAAGAACGTCGACAAGACGACCAAGGAGGTCGATCCCGTCACCGGCACGGCGACCTTCGACTACAAGGTGACCGTCGAGGCGAAGCCCTACAGCGACTCGAGCTGGGCGATGTCCGGCAAGATCACCGTTACCAACCCCAACAAGTGGCAGGACGTCACCCTGTCCAGCATCAAGGACGTCGTCGACGTCGGTGGAGGGGCGAGCTGCACGGTGCAGCAGGGGGCTGACCTGAAGATCCCGAAGAGCACGTCGCGCGTGTTCGACTACGCCTGCACGTTCACGTCCCAGCCGAGCTACACCGGCACCAACACGGCCACGGTCGAGTGGGACAAGGCGCTGCACGCGACCCCGTCCGGCACCGCTGCCGGGACGGCCGCCGTCGAAGCCGACAAGGACTCCGAGACCTCGATCAACAAGACCGTCCGGATCCTCGACGACAAGACCACGCCGGGTGCGGAGATCGAGCTGGGACAGGTCACCTGGAGCGAGGGCCTGAAGAAGGACTTCACCTACAGCCTCCAGCTGGCCGGCACCCCGGGCACCTGCGTCGACTACACCAACAGCGCCTGGATCAAGGAGACCGGGCAGTCGGACGCGCAGAAGGTGTCCGTGTGCGCACCCGCCGACCTCGAGGTCGAGAAGTCGGTGACGGCGACCTACGACAGGGCCTACCTGTGGGACATCGACAAGCGGGCTGACAAGACCCGGGTCGAGGTATCCGAAGGTGACAAGGCCACGTTCGGCTACACGGTCGAGGCGATCGCCGACGGCTACGACGACCGTGGCCACGAGATCCACGGCACCATCACGGTGAGGAACAACAACGACTACAAGTCGGTCACGGTCGACATCACCGACAGCATCGACCTCGCGGGCGTGGCGTGCACCGTCATCGACGGGACCGGGGTGGTCGTGCCCAGGAGCGGCTCGGTGAAGCGCAGCTACACGTGCGTCGTGCCGGACGTCCCGGAGGCCGACTACGCCAAGGGAGTCAACAAGGCCACGGTCACTTGGGACGGCGGGAAGGCCACAGCCACTGCAGCGGTGAGGTTCGCCCTCGACGAGAAGATCGACGACGTGGTCGACGTGTTCGACGACAAGGTCACCCTGGGCAGCGATCCGGCGCTCCTCGGCAAGGCGAAGTGGGCCGACGGCAGCACGAGCTTCGAGTACCCGTTGGCGCTGGGGGGTGAGGCCGGGGTCTGCACCGACTACACCAACACGGCGTTCGTCGAGCTGACCGCCGGTAGCGAAGCCCTCCTGCGGCAGCTGGTCGTCGACAAGGTGGATCCGTGGGCCTCGGAGACGGTGACCGTCTGCGTGGAGGCGCCGCTGACCGTCGACAAGACGGCGAAGGCGACCTACAAGGTCGACCACCACTGGCTGATCGACAAGTCGGTCGACCAGAGGTCGGTCGAGCTGACCGACGGCGGCGACGCCACGTTCGCCTACACGGTCAAGGCGATCCCGAACGGGTCGAGCACCTACGGGTACGCGATGAGCGGCACGATCAAGGTGATCAACCCGAACGAGTACGAGGCAGGCGCGATCACCGCCAAGGTGATCGACGTGCCCGCAGTCGGTGGCGGAGCCGAGTGCACCGTGGCCGGCGGCGAGAGCGTCGTGCTGGCCCCGGAGCAGAGCAGGACGTTGGACTACACCTGCTCGTTCACCGGCAAGCCGAACCACAGCGGTTCCAACACCGCCACGGCGGCCTGGACGGGGCCCGACCAGGAGCAGCGCAGCGTCTCCGACACGGTGCCGGTGAGCTTCTCGGCCCAGGGCGGCAAGAACAGCACCGTCACGGTCACCGACAGCCTGGCCGACCCGTCGACC
>DATHVS010000229.1:0-16742 GCA_035461195.1 Nocardioidaceae bacterium | reverse complement strand
CCGACTCGGCGTCAGGGGAAGGAGACGTGCGTCGCTTCCTCGGAGACTGCCCACAGCTGGCGCGCGAGCACCTCGTCGCGGGCGGTGCGGGAGGCCTTCACCAGCGTGGGGTACCCCCGCATCTCGGCGAAGCCGTTGGGCCCGACGTAGCTGCCGCCTGGAAGACCCGGCATGGTGGCGGCCATGAGCGAGGGCTGCGCCCCCATCTCGGAGGACTGGCCCAGCAGGCGGCTCGCGCCGACGACGATCGCGCCGTCGGGCTTGGTGCCGTCGAGGTTCAGGCCGCTGAACAGCGCGGTCGCGGCGTAGCCGGGGTGAGCCGCCATGGACGAGACGTTGGTGCCTGCCGTGCGGGCGCGCCGGTCGAGCTCGAAGGCGAAGAGCAGGTTCGCCAGCTTGGACTCGGCGTAGGCGCCCCACTTCCGGTAGCGGCGCTTGTCGTTGCGCGGGTCCTCGAGGGGCACGGTGCGTGCGATCCGGTGGGCCTGCGAGGCGACGGTCACGACGCGGGCGGCCTGGGCCTTCGCGAGCTGGGGGAACAGCAGCCCGGTGAGGGCGAAGTGGCCGAGGTGGTTGGTCCCGAACTGGAGCTCGAAGCCGTCGACGGTGCGGTGGAAGGGCGTCGCCATGACACCGGCGTTGTTGATGAGGATGTCGATCGGCCCGAGCCCGGCGGCCTCGTCGGCCGCCCGGCGCACTGAGCTGAGGTCCGCGAGGTCGACGAGCAGGGGGACGAGGTCCGCCTTGGGCAAGGTCCCGTGGATGTCCTCGATGGTGGCTCGCAGCTTGATGTCCGAGCGTGCGGCCATCACGACACGGGCCCCCTTGCGGGCGAGCGCGAGGACGGTGTTCTCGCCGAGACCGCTCGTGACGCCCGTGACGAGGGCCTGCTTGCCGGTCAGGTCGGGGATGTCGTCGGGTGTCCAGCTGGGCGTGGTCACGGCGTCACCGCCATCGCCTCGAGGATCCGCCTGCCGAGCTCTTCGTCACCGACCACCTCCAGGGGCAGCTCCGAAGCCGGGCGTCGACCACCGCCGAGGAGGGCGAAGGTCTCGACATCCATACGGACCGAGACGGTAGGCCGGTCGGGGTCGGTGGTGGTGGGCACGGCGCGCCCTGAGGCATCGACCTCGACTGCGAGGTGGACCGGGCTCACGCCACGGACGTCGAGCACGACCGTGGTGCCGGCCGGAGGCGCGACGACCTTGCCGAGGACGTAGGGGAAGGCTCGCGCGAAGCCGGCGATGGTGTGCGCCGCGGCGGGGGTGTTCATCCCGCCAGGACGACCGACTGCGCGTCGGATGTCCTGCTCGTGCATCCACACGTCGATGACTCGGTTGTTGAGCAGCGTCTCCCAGTCCCACCCGATCTTGCCGGGCGTACGCGGCGGTTGGCCCCTGCCGTCGGTGGGCGGGTCGGCGAGCAGCCGCTCGTGGCGGGTCCGTGCGCACTCCTCGAGCTCGTCGACGATCTCCGCGGGAGCCATGTCCTCACGCGCCACCAGCCCGAGCTCGGTGAACCGCGAGGTCGGAGCAGTCAGGTGGGGAAGGTCGGGGAGCTCGACCCGCTTCTGCTTCACCCCTGCCAGGTCGGACTCGAGGTGCGCCAGGTGGCAGGCGACCCCCTTGACGTCCCAGCCGGGCAGGTCGGTTGGCTTGGTCCAGTCGGCGTCGTCGAGGCTGCGAAGGAGGGCGAGGACGTCGTCGACGGCGCTCCGCCAGGCGGCGACGTACCCGCTGAGTCGTTCCTGGTCCGAGGTCATGGGCGGAAGCGTAGGCCAGCCCGAGCACGGACCGGAATCCAGCCTCGTGGCCGTGGACACCGAGGCCGGGACGGTCAGCGACTCACGAGCTCGGCTCGACCGTTGAGATCGTTGCCGTTCCCCAGAGCGCGCCAATCCCCCCAGTCGAGGTCGGCGCCGGCCCAGGAGAAGTGCGGGACGGTGAGGGACTCGAGGTAGTACGTGTTGGCGTCGAACCGGTTGTTGTTCCGGGAGAAGATCGCGGGGTCGCCCGTGTCCTCGACTGCTCCGGTCGTCTCTCCCGGGTGCATGGTGACCGTGTTGTCGTGGACCCACACGTTCTGCACCACATGAGGGCCGTGCGGCGCGGGGGTCTCCTCCGCGCGGTCGCCGCTGTCGATCAGGACGATCCCGTTGGCGTTGGCCGTGACGACGTTGTGGGCGACCTCGATGAGCTGGTTGCCGCCCGAGGACTGGATCTGGATCCCTGCCTCCCACGCCCACCCCTTGTGCCGCCTCCCGTTTCCGGAGATCTCGTTGTGCCTGATGGTGGCGTCGTAGCTGATCTCGTGCTGGATTCCTGCCCCCCAGTTGTCGGTGATCTTGTTGTGCTCGTAGATGGTGTGGATGTTGCCTCCGTCGGTCCACAGGCCGGGCCCCATGTTCCCGTGCACATGGTTGCGGGTGAGCGTCATCCGTTCGGTCATCCAGCTCTTGCCTCCTCCTGCCTCCCACTCGCTCGAGTAGCCGGCGCCGCCGTTGAAGGCGATCTCGTTGTCGCTGACGACCGATCCGGCTCCCCAGGCGCCGAAACCCAGCTGTCCCTGCCGGTGGATGAGGTTGCCTGTGACGGTGGCGCCGCCCCCGAGGCCGATCCCGACGCCGTGGTTGAGGCGCACCTCGTTGTCGTGGATCCGCCAGCCGGAGCCGGCGCGGAGGGGGGTGACCTGGCGGCTCTCGACGGCGCCCGTCTGGGCCGCGTTGGCGGCTTGCTCCAGGACGAGGTTGGCGATCGTGACGTCGTCGGCGGTCGCTCGAACGAGACTGGGCGCGAAGGCCTGCTCCACCAGGTGCTTCCGGGGGTCTTCGCCGAGCGTGATGGTGTTGGTGCGGTAGTCGGCATGCACGGTCCCGACGGCAACGGCCGAACGGGACTCCACCCGTCGCATCCGCCGTTTGTCGAGGAACACGTCCTCCGCGTGAGCGCAGGACGGCCGAGACGCCAGGCATTCCCCATGGGTGCCGGGGGCGGTGGGCAGGAAACCGGTAGTCGACCACACCTTGCCGTGCCTTCGCCAGCCGGTAAGCACCTTCGATCCGTTCAGCACCGCACCCAGGTCGCCGATGATGGCGTCGCCGCGTTCGGGCACGAGGGGAGCCTCGAGACGGTAGGTCCCGGCGGAGAGGCAGTACGTCGTGCCAGGCGGTTGTGCATCCATGACCGCCTGGAGGTCGTCGGCCGGAGCGACCGTGACGCCCTGGCAGGATCTCGCGACCGGACCCACGTGACCCGCCGGGCCCGGGCGGGTGCCGCGCTCCGTGGAGGGGCCGTCCTGCGTGAGCGACAACGCGGCGAGCACGAGCAGCAGCGCGACGATCGCGAACCAGGGGGAGTGGCGCGAGGTGACGACCACGGACGGCTGCTTCACGGCTCAGGACGCGAACGTGACCCGTGACCGGCTGCGGGCGTTACGGTGGGCGTCTGGTCGAACCAGGCCCTCGTGCTGGTCACCGCGACCCCGATCCCGAAGGTGGTCCACAGCAGAGCCGCCACCTGGGGACCTTCCAGCTGGGGGTCGAAGGTCGTGGACACCAGGATGGCCGTGGTCACCGCGAGGGACAGCACGGCTACCTGGCGGCGCATGTGGAGTCGTTGTCGCGTCAGGCGTCGGCAACCCGCGAACAGCCGCCAGTACCAGCCGACCCACAGGGCGATCCACAAGGATGAGCCCACCAGGCCCATCCGAGCCAGGATGTGGAGGTGCGAGTTGTGGGGGTTGCGCAACGTGTCCTCCCCCTCGTCGTACACACCGACTTCGGCGGCGAGGTTCTGTCCGAACCCGGATCCGTCGACGAGGTGGGCGTCCGCGACCTGCTTGTCGAGTATCCGTGACCACAGCTCCTTGCGGCCCTCGACCGTTCCGCCCAGGTTCCCCGGCGACTCCTTGCCCCCCAGGCTGGCCACGTTGGCGACCAGCTGTGACGCCGAGAAGTCTCGTCCCTGAAGCCCGTCGATCGGGACCTTGAGCGGGAGCTGTGAGGCCAGGCCCAACGTGAGGGCGCTGACGACAAGTGCTCTCACGATCAACCGGCGCCGGTCGCTCACGAAGCTCAGTCCGACGATCGCGCCGGCCGTCACCCCCAGCAGGGCGCCGCGGTTCTGGGTGGCGGCGAGTGCGATGACCACGAGACCCATGAAGCTCCAGACACCGCGACTCCAGGGGCTGCGCCCGTCACGGAACAGCCACATGCAGCCGAGCACGAGGAGTGCAGCGATGGCCGCGTTACCGGGCTTGTGGGACAGGACCGAGACCGTCGTGAAAGGCATGCTGGGGGCATCGGCCGCCAGCGGGGTAAGGAGCAGGCCGACCGGAAGCCACAGCATCAGCCACGGCGTCAGACGGCCGAGCCCTCCGACCATTCGCTCGACCAGGTCCGGTGACCTCGCCAGCGCGGCGACCGTGAAGAACGCGAAGAGGCCGTAGTAGCAGAGTGCGGAGTCCCGAAGAGCGTCCATCCCGTGGACGCCCACCCCGGGGACGGCCCGGATGAGCCCCCACAGGATGAACGTCGCAAGCAGCGCCAGGATCGGCTCGTCGCTGAGCGGTGCCCGCAGACACCAGGTGGCGGTGAGCGTACCGACGGCCCCGACCGCCAGCAGCATCTCGCCGACGAACAGCGGCGTGCCCGGCAGGTGGAGGTAGGCGAAGGCCCGGTCGAAGAGCAGGTATCCGGCCAGGAGGAGACCGAGTAGCCGGGCGTAGACGACGAACAGCCGCCCTGACGGCCCCCCGGCCCACGGTGGCGGGACGGCGTCCGGGGCGTGCAGGGAGGAGGACATGAGCCTAACGACGCGTCCAGGGCATCGGCGGAGGGTTGGTCATCGACCGGCCACCGTCCATCGCAGGGGTTGACGACGTGGTGGTGCTCTCCTTCACCGTCGAGCTGTCGCCGGTCGTCGAGGATGCCGCGCGAGCAGGCTTCCTGGACAGACGGCCACGAAAGGCGAAGATGCGATAGGACACCGTCGGTGCCTGTCGGTAGACGTAGCCGAGCACCTCGGACCCGACCAGGTTGAGTCGGTTCGCCAGGTCGACGTGGTCCTGGACCGGCTCGTCGGGGCCGAGGACGACGACCGCGGCATCGGCGGCGTCGACGACTCCGATGGCATCCGCGACCCGCAGCAGCGCAGGCCTGTCCACCAGTACGAGCTCGAAGCTCACGGTGGCTTCGACGAGCGTCTCCTCCATCCTCTCGAGGTAGGCCGCGCCCGTGACCGTGCCGGGTGTCGGGGGACCGGAGGCGAGGACGGCGAGACCCTCATGGAGCGGGCTGGACCGGATGCACTCCGTCGCGGTCCGGCGGCCGGTGAGGACCTGCTGCAGGCCCTCGGTGCTCGAGCCGGGCAGCAGAAGGTTGCTGAGACTGCCAGCACCGGCGTCCACGGCGAGCACCCGAGTGCCGCTCTCGGCGAGGGCGAGGGCCACGTTGGCGGCGACAACACTCGATGCAGCGCCCGCGCCGGTCGAGACGAAGGCCACCGACAGCTGCTGGCGACGTGCGGCGCACGTCCGCTCGAGCGACCCGGCGGTGAACCGGTACGCCTCGGCGACGGCGGAGCCGGGATCGATGGTCATCGCCAGAGCCCCGGAGCCGGCTGTGCCGAGCGGCAACCCTGTCTCGGTTCCGCGAGCGGGGATCTCGCCGAGCAGCGGCGCCGCGTAGAGAGCCGCGGGGGCGCGCGAGTTCTCGAAGCGCCGGTGGTGACTTGCTCTTGCGAAGGCGAGCGCGGCTCCGAGGACGGCACCGACCGCCAGGCCGAGGGCGCCTGCCCTCTTCGCGTTGCCGTTGACCGGGATCTCGGGCATAGCCGCCCACGCGACCGTCGGGTGGCGTGCGAGGTCGATCTGCTGGCTCACGAGCGCCTGTGTCCGCTGGTTCAAGAGGTCGGTGCGTTGGCCCTGGGTCCTGGCATCACCGATGGCCTTCTGGATGCTGGCGACCGTGGCCTCCCCCTCGGCCGCGATGGACGCGGACCGCACGTCGTCGAAGGCTTGGACCAGGGCGTTCGCCCCGACCTGAGCGACCTGCGCGTCCGGCCAGGTGAACGACACGGTGATGATGGTCGCCCCGTAGCTGCCGGGTTGCGCCCCTTCGGGAGGAGTGATCTCGACGGACTTGTCATCACCGGAGAAGTCGTCGACGGCCAGGGTCCTCTCGGCCAGCGAGCCGTTGGCGATGCGGACCGCTCGCTCTGCAGCGTCCTGCGACTGCAGGAGCAGCACCTGGCTGTCGAGGTACTGCTCGCTGGCCTGACCCTCCGACAGCAAGGGCTGCGGGACCGAGACCGTGGTGGTGGCCCGGTAGAGCTCGGTCTGCTGCAACGTGTACCCGACGGCCACCGCCGCGGTCATGAGGCTGATCGCCACGACCATCACGCTGTAGCGACGAGCGGCTCCGAGCACGGTCGGTTCGACGCGGAGCTGCTCGATGCCGCCGGTCCTCACTTCGTCTCCCCCCATCGCGGTCGCCCGTGTAGGCAGTTGCTCAGGGTCGTGCTGACGACGGCGTGTGCATGGAAGATCCCCCTCGGATGTGCTCAGGTACCTGTCGGGCTGACTCGGTCCTGCCGTCCGACGAATCGTCGGCCCAGGGGGAGTCTAGGGAGCCGAGCCATGGTGCAGGTGCACCGAAGTCATGGGCGGACCGGTCGATGCCGACGTCCACACCTGGCCAGAAGGGGGCTGATCGGCAGCAAGGTGGCAACTCGAGCAAGGGTGAGTTCGCATGACAAGCACAAGCTCGGTCCAGGGGGCTTCTCCGGCTTTGGACGCAGATATCCCTCTCGGTGCAGAGCCTTCGACGGGCCTGTCGGCGGGAGGGTGTCACCGCAGAGAGACGAGTCAGACATGTCCCCCGGCTGCGGGGCGGCGCCGGAGCATGACTGTCGACGCCGCCGACCCGTGGTGCCCGGTGTGACCGCCCTCGGAGACCAGAGCGGCGCCACCTACCCTTGGCAGCGTGAACGTTCGCCGTCCCCGTGTCCGAGCACCCGAGCTTCGTGGCCGGGGTTGGCTCAACACCGCGGCGCCGCTGAGCCTCTCCGACCTGCGCGGCCGCTTCGTCCTCCTCGACTTCTGGACCTTCTGCTGCGTGAACTGCCTCCACGTCCTCGACGAGCTCCGCCCGCTCGAGGAGAGGTACGCCGGGGAGCTCGTCGTCGTGGCCGTGCACAGCCCCAAGTTCGTGCACGAGGCCGACCCCGAAGCCCTTCGGGCGGCCGTCGAGCGCTACGAGGTCGCCCACCCGGTCCTCGACGATCCCGAGCTGGAGACGTGGCAGGCCTACACGGCGCGGGCCTGGCCGACGTTGGTGCTGATCGACCCGGAGGGCTACGTCGTCGCGCAGTACGCCGGGGAGGGGCACGAGCACGCGATCGACGCGCTGGTCGCCGAGCTCCGGGACGACCACCTCGCCAGGGGCACTCTCCAGCCGGGTGGCTCGCCGTACGTCCCGCCGGCACCGGAGCCCCGAGACCTGAGGTTCCCGGCGAAGGCGATCGGCCTCGCGGGGACGGGCTTCCTCGTGGCCGACGCCGGGCACCACCAGCTCGTCGAGCTCGGCGAGGACGCCGAGACCGTCGTGCGCCGGATCGGGTCGGGCATCAGGGGACGGGCGGACGGGGCCCCCGACCAGGCCTCCTTCAACGAGCCCAACGGCCTCACGGCACTCCCGCCCGAGGTCGTGCAGGAGGTCGGCTACGACGTGGTGGTCGCCGACACGGTGAACCACCTCCTGCGCGGCATAGCCCTGGGCACCGGGGAGGTCCGAACCGTCGCGGGCAACGGAAGGCAGTGGATGCAGGGCGACGGCACGGCCAGCCTGTCGAGCCCCTGGGACGTCACCTGGTGGCAGGACAGGGTGTGGGTCGCGATGGCCGGCATCCACCAGCTCTGGACCTTCGACCCCCGCACCAGCGAGGTCGAGGTGGCGGCGGGAACCACCAATGAGGGCCTCCTTGACGGTCCGCCACAGGAGGCGTGGTTCGCCCAGCCCTCGGGTCTCGCGGCGGACGGGGACCGTCTGTGGATCGCCGACTCCGAGACCTCCTCGCTGCGACGCGTCGAGGGCGACGGCGTACACACCGCGGTGGGCACGGGGCTGTTCGACTTCGGCTTCCAGGACGGGCCGGCCGGCGAGGCGCTCCTGCAGCACCCGCTCGGGGTGACGATCCTCCCCGACGGCTCGGTCGCGGTGTGCGACACCTACAACGGAGCCGTGCGCCGCTACGACCCGGCGACGCGGGTGATGAGCACGATCGCCACGGACCTCGCCGAGCCCAGCGGCTCTGTGGTCGACGGGGAGCACCTCGTGGTGGTCGAGTCGGCAGCCCACCGGCTCACCCGGGTCCCGCTCGGACAGGCGGCCGAGGCGACCGGCTTCTCTCACACCACCCGGAGGCCGGTCACCGAGGTCGCCGGGGGAGAGATCGAGCTCGTCGTGTCCTTCGAGCCACCCCCGGGCCAGAAGGTCGACGACCGCTTCGGCCCCTCGACCCAGCTGCTGGTGTCCGCGACGCCGTCCGCCCTGCTGAAGAAGGGCGAGGGCCGCGGCACGGACCTGTCCCGAACCCTGGTCGTCGACCCGACGGTCGGGGAGGGGGTGCTCCACGCGGCGGCGCGGGCCGCCTCCTGCGACGCCCACGGCGGTGAGGGCGCCGCCTGCCACGTGCATCAGCAGGACTGGGGCGTGCCGGTGCGGGTCAGCCCCGGGGGTGTGGGCCGGTTGGTGCTTCCGCTCTCGGGTCGGTCGGAGGAGTAGGTCGGCTCAGGGCGCTCCGGGGGGAGCGTCCTCGTCGTGCAGCACCGGGGTGAGCTCGTCGACCACGAGCGACTCGGGCGGGACCTGTCCGGCCCGGTACGTCGCTCGCGCCATCATGTGCGTGGCCACCGGCGACGTGAACAGCTGGAACAGCACGATCAGCACGAGGATCCCGCTCGCGGCGAGGTCCCTGAGCTGGGTGCCGAGCCCGATCAGCATGAAGATCAGGCCGATCACCTGCGGCTTGGTGCCGGAGTGCATGCGGGCAAGCAGGTCAGGGAAGCGCATGATGCCGATAGCGGCCACGAATGCCAGGAAGGCGCCGAGCGTGAAGCAGGTCGCGGCGACGACGTCCAAGAAGGTCGAGAGGTTCACGAGCGCTCCGTCTCCACGTCCTCGCTGCCCGGGGTGAAACGGGCGATGCTCGCCGAGCCGACGAAGCCGACCAGGGTGAGCACGACCAGCACCGGCAGCGTGGTGGTGTGGCGGTTCCAGGCGGCCTCGATGATGAGGGCACCGATGGTGACAGCGACGAGTGCGTCGAGCGCGACCGCCCGGTCGATCATGGTGGGCCCGATCGTGATCCGGGCGACCAGCAGAACCGCGGCGACACCGAGCATCCCGACGCAGATCCAGAGTACGACGGTCATGGTCGGTCTCCTTCCGTGTCGGACTTGGCAGGGACGAGCCCCTCACCCAGGGCGCGCAGGATCCGGTCCTCCTGAGCGAGGACGCGCTCACGGAAGCGGTCCACGTGGTCCTCGCCGAGGTCGAGCACGTGGATGTAGACGGTGTGGGTGTGACGGCGGGCCTCGACGGCGAGCGTGCCCGGCACGAGGCTGGACATCTCCGCGACCAGGGTCATCACGAAGTCCGACCGGCTCCGGAGCTTGACCGCCATGACCGCGCTGCGCGGCTGCCGGTGGAACATCAGGGTCAGCCAGGCGACCTGGAAGCTCGCCACCACGATGTCGAACAGGAACCGTCCGAGCAGGATGACGAGGTGGAAGGGGTGGAGGCGTTCGGCGAGGCGCAGTCGCGGCAGCGGGAAGACCAGCGAGATCACGAGCGCGATGAGGAGGCCGCTGACGACGTTGGCGAACGAGATGTCCTGCCAGAGGGCCATCCACACCAGGGTGAGCCACACGAGCATCATCGGCTGGACCGAGCGCCACCGGGCGAGGTGGACCGCGTCGCGACGCTCCTCGGGTTTCGTGCTCATCGGGAACCTCCCGGAAGGACCGCGTCGATGTAGGGGTCGCGGCTGCTGAGATCTGCGGCGGCGCGGTCGGCGTAGGCGTAGAGGGGGCCGGCAGCGAGCGTGATGGCGAGGCTCACCCCGACCAGGCCGGCCGTGGCCCCTGTCATGGAGCGTGGGAGACGCTCGGGCAGTTCCCCGCCCTCGAGCAGCTCGTGGAGGTCACGCTGGTTGTCGTCCTCCTGCTCCAGCCGGAGCGCCGCGGGTCCTCCCGAGTGGGCGAGCTCCTCCTGGGTCTCCGGCAGCGAGACGAGCACCTCGTGCGCCTGTTCGGGGGTCCTCCAGAACGCGAGGTTCCAGGCCTTGGCGATGGCGTAGAGCGTGAGCAGGCTGGTGAGGACGCCGCCGCCCACGAGGGCGTAGGCCCAGAAGGTGCCGACTTCGAGACCGGCCTGGATGAGCCCCACCTTGCCGAGGAAGCCGGAGAGTGGCGGGATGCCGGCCAGGTTCATCGCGGGGACGAAGAAGAGTACGCCGAGGACGGGGGCGAGCTTTGCGAGGCCACCGAGCCTGAGCAGCGAGCTGCTCCCGGCCCTGCGTTCGATGAGGCCGAGGACGAGGAACAGCGCAGTCTGGATCGTGATGTGGTGGACGACGTAGAAGATCGCGCCGGCGAAGCCGGCCACCGTGGCGAGGCCGATGCCGAAGATCATGTAGCCGATGTGGCTGACCAGCGTGAACGACAGCATGCGTTTGAGGTCGGTCTGCGCCACCGCGCCGAGGATGCCGACGATCATCGTGAGCAGGGCGGCGACGAGGAGCAGGGTCGACAGCGGGCTGTCGGGGAACAGCAGTGTCTGCGTTCGCAGGATCGCGTAGACGCCGACCTTGGTGAGCAGGCCGGCGAAGACCGCGGTGACAGGGGTGGGCGCGGTGGGGTAGCTGTCGGGAAGCCAGAACGACAGCGGGAAGACCGCCGCCTTGATCGCGAACGTCACCAGCAGCATCAGCTGGATCACCAGCGCCACCCAGGTCGGGATCTCGCCGAGACGCTGCGCGAGCTGGGCGAGGTTGAGGCTGCCCGTGGCGGCGTACGCCGCAGCGACCGAGGCCAGGAACATCATGGACGCCAGCACGTTGACGACGACGTAGATCGTGCCGGCACGGACCCGTGGGCCGGTGCCACCCAGGGTCAGGAGCACGTAGCTGGCGAAGAGCAGGATCTCGAAGCTGACGAAGAGGTTGAACAGGTCGCCGGCAAGGAAGGAGTTGGCCACGCCGGCGACGAGCACCAGGAATGTCGGGTGGTAGATCGACATCGGCGTCTCGTTGGTGTCGCTGGTCATGCCCTGGCCAATGGAGAACACCATGACCGCGAGGGTGACCGTGGCCGAGACCAGGAGCATGAGCGCAGAGACCCGGTCGGCGACGAGGGAGATGCCCAGGGGCTCGGGCCACGCGCCGATCCACATCACCTGGGGGCCTTCGGTGTCGGCCTGGTGGAGCAGCAGCACGGCGATGGTGACGACCACGGCGAGCGTCAGCGTGCTCACGAGCCGTTGGGCCCTCTGGCGCCGGTGCAGCATGAGGTTCAGGCCCGCCGCGAACAGCGGCAGGATCACCGGGAGGGGGACCAGAAGGTTCATGCCTCCTCCTCTTCCGTGTCGGCGCGGTGGTCGAGGTCGTAGCTGCTGGACGGCTCGTCGGCCGCGGCCCGCCGGCGTACGAGGCGGTCCTCGACGTCGTCCTGGACGTCGTCGTGGCCGTTGAGCTGCCAGTTCCGGTGGGCCATGCCGAGCATGAAGGCCGTGGTGCCGAGCGTGATGACGATGGCGGTGAGGATGAGCGCCTGGGGCAGTGCGTCGCTCATCTCGTCGGGGCTGACCAGCTTCGCGAGCGGTGCCCGCCCGGCGGGGCCGCTGGCAACGAGGAGCGCAAGGTTGACGCCGTTGCTGAGCATGATCAGGCCGATGAGCACCCGGCTCAGGCTTCGCTCGAGCATGAGGTAGACCCCGGCACCCACCGAGGCCGAGGCAACGAGGATGAGGGCGAGGTTGGCGGTCATGGGCGGCCTCCTGCCCTGACGGCGCGGCGCCGTCGCTCCTCGCGGAGGATCTGCCGGTCGATGCCCGAGCCGAGGCTGCGCAGCAGGTCGAGCGCGAGGCCTACGACGACGAGGTAGACGCCGACGTCGAAGAACACCGAGGTGACGAGGTGGATGTTGCCGAGCAGCGGGACGTACACGTCCACGATGGCGCTCTGGAGCACCGCACCGCCGAAGGCCAGAGGGGCCAGGCCCGCTCCCGTGGCGACGACCAGACCACTGCCGACCAGCGCACCCGCGGCGACCGGCGCGGCCTCGTCGAGCTCGTACCTGCCGCCGGCCAGGTAGCGGACCACCAGCGCCAGGCCCGTGACGAGCCCTGCCGCGAAGCCGCCGCCGGGGTTGTTGTGGCCGGCGAAGAGGAGGTAGATCGAGAAGAGCACCACGGTGTGGAAGATCAGCCGGGTCACGACCTCGAAGATGACCGAGCGGCGCTCGGGGCGCATCGTGCGCGAGCCCGGCAGCCACGGCCTGCGGCCCGGGACGCTGGGAAGCTTCTGGACGTCCTGGGGGTAGGGGATGTCGCGGACCCTCCGGATGCTGACGTTGCGGCTCTCGATGAAGATCAGGCTCGCGACGCCGGTCGCCGCCACGACGAGCACGGCGATCTCACCGAGGGTGTCCCAGGCGCGGATGTCGACGAGGGTCACGTTGACGATGTTGTAGCCGCCGCCGAGCTCGGTCGCGGCCTCGGGGAACGCCACGGAGACCGAGTCGACGGTCCGGGCGTTGACCGCGGCGATCATGAAGCCTGCCATCGCGACGGCGGAGAACACGCCGATGGCCATCCGTATGTAGCGGCCGCGGGTGAGCGGCCTGTCGGTGAAGTAGGCGGGGAGGCGGCGCAGGACGAGGACGAAGATGACCAGGGTGATCGTCTCGACCAGGATCTGGGTGAGGGCGAGGTCGGGGGCACCGTGCAGGAGGAACAGCGCCGCGGTGCCGTAACCGGTGACGCCCATCAGCAGCACCGCCTTGAGCCGGCGCCGGGCGCGCGTGGTGAGGACAGCCGCGACGATGACGACACCCGCGACGATCCCCTGGGCAGGGTGCTCCCACAGGATCCAGTCACCGGTCCACTCCGCGCCGAGCAGGAGGACGCCGCCGGGGAGGAGCACGAAGGTGATCAGCATGATGCTGAGGTAGAAGGAGGCCGAGCCTCGCTGGGCTACGCCGGTGACCTCGACCGCGAGGCGGTCCAAGGCCCTCATCGTGCTCTCGTAGCCGCCCTCGGTGCTGACCGGCGGCGAGACCCGCTCCTGCAGCCGCCCGAACCTCTCGCGCCAGAGGAACAGCAGAACTCCGACGCCCAGGGCGAGGAGCGACAGTCCCAGGGCCAGCCCGAGTCCGTGCCAGAGCGCGAGATAGATCTCGTGCTCGCCCGCGGGGAAACGCTCGGCGTGGGGCGCGAGCAGCTCGGTCTCCGCCGCCCCGAGGAAGCCGAGGAGGAGCGAGAGTCCCGCGAGGAGCATCGAGGGCGCAATGAAGCCGTAGGGCACCGGCTTGACCGTGGTCGGATCGAGCCCGGGCTTGGTGGCGAAGGCTCCCCAGAGGAACCGCAGGGTGTAGGCCGCGGTCAGCGCCGACCCGACGACGATGCCGAACAGGATCGTCCAGCCCGCGAGGGGGCTCAGTCCGGTGCCGTCGCCGGTCTGCGCCACGTCGATGAGCGATTCGTAGATCGCCTCCTTGGCGACGAACCCCGTCATCGGGGCGATGCCGGCCATGGAGGCGCCGGCGATCGCAGCGGTGACCGCCACCACCGGCATGGCCCGCCCGACCCCGGAGAGCTTGCGGAGGTCGCGGGTCCCGGCGTTGTGGTCCACGATCCCGACCACGAGGAAGAGCGAGGCCTTGAACAGCGCGTGGGCCACCAGCATGGCGAGGGCGGCCAGCGCGGCCGACCGGGTGCCGATGGCGGCGATGGTCAGCAGGAAGCCGAGCTGGCTCACGGTGCCGTAGGCCACGAGCAGCTTGATGTCGGTCTGCCGGAGCGCCCGCCAGCCGCCGATGAGCATCGTCAGCACGCCGAGCGGCAGGAGCAGCTCGTGCCAGCCGGGCACGGTGGAGAAGAGCGGCGCAATCAGGGCGACCAGGTAGACGCCGGCCTTCACCATGGCGGCTGCGTGGAGGTAGGCGCTGACCGGCGTCGGCGCCGCCATCGCGGCCGGCAGCCAGAAGTGGAAGGGGAAGAGGGCCGACTTGCTCAGGGCGCCGAGGGCCAGGAGCACGACGGCAACGGTCGCCGTCGCCCCGGAGAGGGGGTTCTCGGTAATCTCGCTGAGCTTGTAGGTGCCCGCCTCGTGGCCGACCATGATGATGCCGACGAGCATCGCCAGACCGCCGAGGGTGGTGACGATGAGGGCCTGGGTGGCAGCGCTGCGGCTGGCGCGTTTGGCGGCGTCGTAGCCGATCAGCAGGTAGGAGAAGACCGTCGTCAGCTCCCAGAAGACGTAGAGCACCAGCAGGTCGTCCGACAGGACCAGACCGAGCATCGCCGCGGCGAAGGCGGCAAAGGTGCCGGCGAAGTACCCGAGGCCGGCGTCGTCGTCGTGGAAGTACCAAGCGCAGTAGGCCAGGACCAGTGCGCCGATGCCGGTGACGATGAGGGCCATGACCCACTGGAGGGTGCCCATCGAGAAGGCGAGCTCGAGGCCGATCGTCGACGCCCAGGGAATGGTCTCGACGACCGTCCCGCCGTCCCTGACCTGACCGGTCTGGCCGAGCAGCCACACGAACGCGACCGCGGGGACGATGGCGATGACGAGGAAGGCGCGCCGTCCGAGCAGGCGTACGAGGGCCGGCGCCAGGGCGCCGGCCAGGAAGTGCGCGAGGACGAACGCGAGCACAGGGAGGATCTCCGCTCCGCCGGGTAAAAAGACCTGTGGGGCAGAGGATATGTCCTCCGCCCCACAGGTCAGACCGTCAGGTCGTCTCAGGTGTCAGGTCAACGGGGAGGTCCGTCGTAGCGGCGCTCCTCCACGTGCCTGGTCTCCGAGCGCTGCTTGTTCATCACCAGCGCCAGCACGATCGCCAGCACACCGGCGATCACGAAGATCCAGCCGAGTGCGATGTCGTCGACGAAGCCGATGTCGAAGTTCACCACTCCGAGAACGAGGATCAGCCCGAGTACCAGCAGTACGACGCCCAAACCGATGCCCATGTTCACTCCTCTGTTCAGCGGCAGCAACAAAGCTGCTGCCTCGGGAACGCGTGCCTTGTCGGACGCGTCGTTCTTGATCAGGCCATACCCTCAGAGACCTGGTGTCAATCGCCGGTGCGGGCAAAGTGTGAGAAGGAACGCGAAAGCCGCCCCACCCGGAGAGGGCGGGACGGCTCTCGTCGCGACGTCGGGTGCGTCAGGTCAGAAGGCGTCCTCCGAGAGGTCCATCAGCCCGAGGTCGGTGGACTCGGCGATGCTCCGCTCGGGGGCGACCTTCGGCAGCACGTTGCGGGCGAAGAACTGCGCCGCGGCGACCTTGCCCTCGTAGAAGGACTTGTCCTTCTCGCTCACGTCGCCGGCCAGCTTCTCGAGGGCGACCTCTGCCTGGCGCAGCAGCAGCCAGGAACAGACGATGTCGCCGAGCACCATCAGCAACCGGGTGGTGTTGAGACCGACCTTGTAGATGTTGCGCAGCTCGCCGCCCTCGGCGTTCGGGTCGGCCGACATGAGCTGGTTGATGAGCGTGCCGACGATCGCCTGGCCGTCCTCGAGGGCCTTCGCGAGCAGCTCCCGCTCCACCTTGAGGCGACCGTTGCCGGCCTCGCTGGTGATGAACTTCTCGATCTCACCGGCGAGGTGGCCGAGCGCCTGGGCCTGGTCCTTGACGATCTTGCGGAAGAACAGGTCCTGGCCCTGGATCGCGGTGGTGCCCTCGTAGAGGGTGTCGATCTTGGCGTCGCGGACGTACTGCTCGATCGGGTACTCCTGGAGGAATCCCGAGCCGCCGAAGGTCTGGAGGGACTCGGTGCCGAGCAGCACCCAGGACCGCTCGGAGCCGTAGCCCTTGACGATGGGCAGCAGCAGGTCGTTGACGCGCTCGGCGAGCTCGTCGCGCTCCCCGCTGTACTCCGCCATCTGGACCTTGTCCTGCCAGGTCGCGGTGTAGAGCACCAGGGCACGCAGCGCCTCGGCGTAGGACTTCTGGGCCATCAGCGACCGGCGCACGTCGGGGTGGTGGGTGATGGTGACGCGCGGCGCGGTCTTGTCGGCGGCCCGCGTCAGGTCGGCCCCCTGGACGCGGCTCTTGGCGTACTCGAGCGCGTTGAGGTAACCGGTCGAGAGGGTCGCGATGGCCTTCGTGCCCACGAGCATGCGGGCGTTCTCGATGACCTGGAACATCTGCGCGATGCCGTCGTGCACCTCCCCGAGCAGCCAGCCCTTGGCGGGCTCCTTCTCGCCGAACGTGACCTCGCAGGTCGTGGAGACCTTGATGCCCATCTTCTTCTCGACACCGGTCACGTAGGCGCCGTTGCGCTCGCCGGTGAGCTCGCCGGTCTCGAGGTCGAAGTGGTACTTCGGGACGATGAACAGCGACAGGCCTTTGGTGCCCGGGCCGCCGACGCCGTCGACACCGACCGGGCGGGCCAGCACGTAGTGCACGATGTTGTCACTCAGGTCGTGCTCACCCGAGGTGATGAAGCGCTTGACGCCCTCG
>DATHVS010000228.1:0-17471 GCA_035461195.1 Nocardioidaceae bacterium | reverse complement strand
CATCATCGGGACCAGCACGTCCCACTGCCGGCGCATGAAGCCGGCCCGCACCATCGCGTAGGCGCCCCAGCCGACGCCGCGGACGTCGATGTTGTTGAGCAGCAGCCGGTTCACCCTGACCTCGGGGATCGCGCCGGCGGTGAACCCGACGACGAGGAGGCGTCCGAGCGGGGCGAGCGAGCGCAGCGAGTCGGTCATCAGGTCGCCGCCGACGACGTCGAGGACCACATCGACACCGACCCCGCCGGTGAGCTCCTTCACCGCGGCGAGGAACCCGTCGACCAGGACGGCCTCGTCGGCCCCGGCCGCCTTCGCGACCTCGGCCTTCTCCTCGGTGGAAACCACGGCGATGACCCGGGCGCCGTACCCCTTGGCCACCTGGATCGCGGCGGTGCCGACCCCACCCGCTGCGCCGTGCACGAGCACCGTCTCGCCCTCCTGGAGCGACGCCCGGGTGGCGAGGGCGAACTGGGCGGTGAGGTAGTTCATCGGCAGTGCCGCGCCCTGCTCGAAGCTCATCGCGTCGGGAAGCGGGAAGACGCTCTCCGGGTCGAGGGCCACGACGTCGGCCCCGCCGCCGTACGGCAGCACGCAGGCGACCCGGTCACCGGCCGAGAGGCCGGAGGCGCCGGGGGCCTGACGCACGACGCCGGCGAAGTCCACGCCCAGCTGGAACGGCGGCTCCGGCTTGAGCTGGTACTGCCCGGCCGACAGCAGGAGGTCGGGGAAGCTGACACCGACCGCGTGCACGTCGACGAGCACCTGGCCCTCCGCCGGCGTGGGCTCGGGGACCTCGACGACCTCGACACCGGACGGCCCCTCGGGCCGGACCACCTGGACAGCGCGCATGCAAGCTCCTCAGCAGATTGGGTCCACCGAGTATGTCGCGAGCAGCCCCCGCGGACGCAGCCGGGATCAGGGCATGGTCACCGGCGGGGCCTGCTCCGCGCCGTTGACCAGGCGGCCGAACTGCGGCGGCCGGCAGACCCGGCACGGTGTGAGCCCGCTGGTGCGGATGTCCTCGAGGGGCACGACGTGAGCGTCCTCCCGCGCCTCCGGGAGCTGGCAGTCGAGCTGGTGGTACGACGTGCTCCCCGCGACGACGTAGCCGCCGATGCCGCCGGCGACCATGTTCGCGGCCCCGCCGGTCATGCCCTGACGCTCCACCGCCGCCACGAGGCGCTCGAGGACCGCCTCGACCCGGGCACGGTCGGCGCGCTGGTTCTGCACCACGAGCATCGCGGCGCCGACCACGACGACGCCGAGCCCGGCGATGCCACCTGAGATCAGGTAGGGGAACTGCGCCATCAGGACGTTGTGGCTGCCGGCGCCGTTCCACCCGAGGAAGATCGCCAGGAAGCCGATCAGGCACAGCGCGACACCGAGCTGGCCACCAAGTCGACCGAGGTTGTTCTGCATGACTGGACTCCTATGCCCCGAGGTACGCTTCGCGCAGGTTGACGTCTCGGATCTCCTGGCCCACCGCGGTGTGCACCAGAGTTCCCTTCTCCATGATCAGCGCCCGGTCCGCGAAGGGCAGGGCACCGGCGTTCTGCTCCACCATCAGCACCGTGGTGCCGTCGGCCTTGATCCGGGAGGTGACCTCCCAGACGGTGCGCGCGACAGTGGGGCTCAGACCCAGCGACGCCTCGTCGATGAGGAGCAGTCGGGGCCTGGACATCAGCGCGCGCCCGATCGCGAGCATCTGCTGCTCGCCCCCCGACAGGGTGCCGGCGACCTGGTCCTCCCGCTCCGCGAGGCGGGGGAAGTAGTCGAGCACGTGGTCGAGCTGGCCTCGGACGAGCTTGGGGTGCCGTCGCTGGCTCCAGGCGCCGAGCCGCAGGTTCTGGCGGACGGTCAGCCGGGGGAAGATCCGGCGACCCTCCGGGCTCAGCGAGATGCCCTGGCGCACCCGCGCGGACGGGGGCTTGCGGCCCAGTGGCTTGCCGTCGAAGGTGACCCGGCCGGAGTCGGGCTTGAGGAGGCCGGCGACGGTACTGACCGTGGTGGTCTTCCCCGCGCCGTTGAGGCCGAGAAGCACGCACACCTCCCCTTCCTCGACGACGAAGTCGATCCCGTGCAGCACCGGGTGGGGGCCGTAGCCGACGACGAGGTTCTCGATCTCGAGCAGTGCCATCTCAGACCAGCTCCTCGGCGGTGTCGTTGGTGCCGGCCGAACCGGGGCCACCAGCGGTGACGGGCTCGATGACGGCGGTGTCGCTGGGGTCCGGGGCCGCGTCCTCGCCCATGTAGGCGCGGATCACCTCGGGGTGCCGGCGTACGACGTCAGGGGCCCCCTCGGCGAGGACCTCCCCGAAGTTGAGGCAGTAGACGTAGTCGGAGATCCGGGTCACCAGGGGCACGTGGTGGTCGATCATCACGATCGTGAGGCCGAACTCCTTGCGCAGCGACAGCAGGGTGTCGCCGAGCTCGTCGGCCTCCTCGGGACCCATGCCGGAGCCGGGCTCGTCGAGAAGAAGCAGGTCCGGGTCGGTGGCGAGCACGGCCGCGATCTCGACCCGCTTCAAGACGCCGTAGGGGAGGTCGGCCACCCGCTCCTCGGCGACGTGCTCGAGACCGAGCAGCGACAGGATCTGGTCGCCTCGCTCCCGCACGCGGCGCTCCTCGGAGAAGCTGCTCGGGCTGCCGCCGAGGCCCAGCCACGGGTCGTAGTCGACCTGGAGGTGCTGGGCGGTCTTGAGGTTCTCCAGGACCGTCGTGCCCTTGACGAGGCCGACGTTCTGGAACGTGCGGCCGATGCCGAGCGCGGTGCGCTGGTGGACCGGCATCCGGGAGATGTTGCGTCCGCGGTAGCGGACCTGCCCGCGGGTGGGCTGGTAGAAGCCGGTGATGCAGTTGAACAGCGTGGTCTTACCGGCGCCGTTCGGGCCGATGATGCCCACGATCTCCCACTCGCCGGCACGCAGGCTGACGTTCTGGAGCGCCCTGATGCCACCGAACTGGATGCTGACGGCGTCGACCTCAAGCACGGACATCGTTCACCTCCACCTCGGTCACCGCACCGGCGTGCCGGTCGAAGCGGTGGCCGGTCAGCCAGAGCCGGATCGGGGCGATCTGTTGTCCGATCCCGCCGGGGTACAGCGTCAGGGTCAGCAGCAGGAGGATCGGCCCCACGATCAGGGCGATGAACTCCAGCGGCAGGCCGATCGTGTCCTGGAAGAACCCGATGAGCGTCCAGTCCGTCCCGAACGGGGCGAGCAGGAAGTGGGTGACCTTCTCCAGGATCTCGATGAGCAGCTTCTCCTCGAGCAGGGCGAAGAACGCCGACCCGATCACGACGCCGACCCGGTTGCGCAGGCCCCCGACCACGGTCATCAGGATGAACAGCAGCGCCAGCCGGAAGCCGAAGGTGCTGCCCACGATCATCTCGTCGCGGTGGGCCATCAGGGAGCCCGCGATGCCGGCGAAGATCCCCGAGACCGCGAACGCCAGCAGGATGTAGGCCTTGACGTTGATGCCGTACGACGACGCGACCCGGGGGTTCTCCCGCAGCGCGGCGAGCGCCCGCCCGCCCTTCGAACGGGTCAGCCGCCAGTCCAGCCAGAGCACCAGTGCCAGGAAGCCCAGGCACAGGTAGTAGTAGGCGTAGCCGCTCTCGAAGCCCACCGGCCGCGGGGCCGGCTTGCCGGCCTCACCGCCGGTCAGAGCGGTGATGCCGAACAGGGTCTCCTCGGCGAACGTGCCGTAAGCCAGGGTGACGAGGGCGAAGTAGAGCCCGGACACGCGGAGCGAGATCGCGCCGAGCAGGGTCGCCTGGATCGCCCCGAACCCGGCAGCGATCGCGATCGCGAGCCAGAAGCTGAGCTCGAGGGTGGTCACGACGTACGCCGAGGTGAACGCCCCGAGGCCAACGAACGCCTGGTGACCCAGCGAGATCTGCCCCGCGTAGCCGAGGAGCACGTTGAGGGAGAGCCCGCCGATCGCGTAGATCGCCGCGAGCGAGAGCACGTCGATGTCGGCGACCCCGATCTCGAACGGCGAGAAGACGTTGAGCGGGAAGGCGAAGACCAGCCAGCCGAGGAAGGCCCACACCAGTCCGCGTGCGACCCAGCCGCCCCGGCTCGGCCGGAACTCCTCCTCGGGGCCGTCCTCGAAGTCTGCCTCGTCGACGTACCCTTCGTCGTCGGTGACCGCCGGGATGACGGTCGTCTCGTCCTCGGACGTCGCGGCCACCCCGGCATGCTTGCCCGGGAAGGCGGGGACCGAACGGGTCTCGTCCGTGGTCGTCATGCGGTTGCCGCCCTTCCTACGAAGATGCCCTGCGGCCTGATCAGGAGGACAGCGAGCAGGAAGACGAAGAGCATCATCGCCCTCGCCCCCGGCACGGTCATGAGGACGGTCAGGGTGCCCACCTGCTCCACGACACCGACGGCGAGCCCGCCGAGCACGGCACCCGGCATGCTGCGCATGCCCGCCAGGACGGCGGCCATGAAGCCCGGGAGGAGCGCGCGGCCGGCGCCGAAGGTCAGGAAGCCTGCGGTGAACGTGGTGTAGGGACCCGACAGGATCCCGGCAAGGGCTCCGAGCAGGGCGGCGATGCCCCAGGTGAGCATCATGACCCGACGTACGCTGATGCCGACCAGCTCGGAGGCCGTGGGCTCCTGCTGCGCGGCCTGGATCGCCAGACCCGACGGCGAGCGGAAGAACAGCGCGAGGCCGATGGAGGCCACCGCGAGCACACCGACGGTGATGAGCTGCTGCACCGTCACCGCGGCGCCGAGACCCGGGATCACGAAGAACCCGTCGTGGATCTTCGGCATGGTCATGATCGGTGTCTCGTTGAACCGCCAGAACTGGATGCCGACGGCGGCGAGAGCGACGCCGGCGGTGCCGACCAGGACGGTCACCCGTGAGGAGTTGCGCAGCGGGTGCACCACGAGCCGCTCGGTGAGCAGGCCCATGGCGAGCGCGCAGGCGACCCCGAAGAGGATGCCCATCGGGTAGCTCCAGCCCCAGAGCACCACGGCGGCGTACGCCCCGAAGAGGCCGACGGTGCCGAACTCCGCCTGGGCGAAGTTGAACACCCCCGACGCCCGGTAGACCAGGACGATCCCGAGCGCCACCAGAGCGTAGACGCTGCCCTGGAGGACACCGGCGACCAGCGCGATCCCGAGCTCGGTCAGGAGCTGGCTCATGGTCGCTCGCTCACCCGGATCGTGCGGTACTGCCGGCTGCCGCAGTCGGCCTGGAGCAGGTGCATGGCGGTGCCGCCGAACCGCGAGGAGAAGTTCGTGTTCGGGTAGACGCCGGTGTTGAAAGCCTTGACCTTCGCGACGGTGCCCATGAACGCCTCGCGCGAGAGCTGCTTTCCGGTCGCCTGCAGCATCTGGCCGACCATCTTCTCCAGTCCCCACACCGCGATGGCGAGGTCGTCGGGGTCGGAGCCGTTCTTCTGCCGGTACGCCGGACGGAACGTCGGGTCCATCTGGTCGATCTTGTCCAGGCCCGGGAACGGCGAGTAGAACATCGCGCCGTTGATCGTCGGGCAGCCGGCCGTGGCGACGATGTTGAGCCCGTTGGTCAGGCCGGGGCCGACGAAGGTGACCCGGCAGGTCATCGACTTGCTGACGTTGATCAGGCTGCTGGGGCTGGCGTTCCAGACCACGGCGTCGGGCCCGGCGTTGCAGATCTGGGTGGCGATCGACGGAGCGTCGACGTCGGTCTTCTTCGGGATCCTCCGCGAGAGGACCACGTTCTTGCCGGCCACCTTCTTGACCGCCTGGTCGACGATGCCGTGGTAGTTGTTCAGGGTGTCGTTGTCGGCGGTGATGACCGCGACCTTCTTGCCCTTGAACTGCGAGGAGATGATGCGGGAGATCAGCGGCACCTGCTGCTCGTAGGTCAAGGATGCGGCGAAGTACGTCGACACCGAACCGAGACTGCCCACGCTCGGCCGGGTCTCGTGCACACCGGCGGACAGGTAGGGCACGCCGATGCTCGCGGCGTAGCGGGCGCAGGCGTCGATCTGGTCCGCGCCACCGCCGCCGATGAGCATGAAGACCTTCTGCTGCTCGGCGAGCTCCTTGCACGCGGTGCGGGCACTGTTGGGGTCGAACTTGTCGTCACGGAAGAAGATCTCGAGCTTGCGGCCGTGGATGCCGCCCTTGCGATTGATGTAGTCGGCGTAGACACCGATGCCCTGCTCGAACGAGCGCTGCGGGAACGCCGCGGCCCCTGTCACGGGCGCGTGCACACCGATCTTGATGGTGGTGTCGGTGACGCCGGTCGTGTCCCCGCCACCCTGAGGGGCTCTGGGTGCGCCGGGGGCCTTCGGGCCGCCACCGTTGCCCCCGCCTCCGCCGCCTCCGGGGCCGGGTCCTCCGGCTCCACCTGCGGCGCCGGGGCCACCGCCGGTCGCGCCGGCGCCGCCGTCGGCGAAGCCCTCGGCGCCCGCGTCCCCCAGCTCCGTACCGGCTCCGTCGGCCATCGTCCCGAAGCCGTCGGGCCCGGCCCCGCCGGTACCGGCGACGCCTGGCACGGCCGCCCCGCCGGCGGTGTACATCTCGGCAACGCCCGGCTTCTGGCCGCACCCGGCGGTGAGCAGGGCGGCGGCGGTGAGCCCGGCCAGGAGGGCGCGGGTCCGTGAGGTGCGCATCAGTTCTTACCTCTCGTGGTGATGGCAGCGCCGACGGTGCGCAGCCGTTCGAGTGCGCGGCCGACGCCGCGCTGCGTGGGACCGGCCGCCGGCTGGGCGTCGGGGCCGAGCGCGAGCATCAACAGGTAGGCCAGGCCCAGCGCGAAGGGCAGCAGGGCGTAGCCGGCGGCGGGGATGCCGGAGTACCAGGCGGGGGCGACGTACGGCGCCGCCACCGGGTCGAAGGCGGTCACCTCGGCAGCCTCGGCGACGGTCGGCTCCGCGGCGGTGTCGACAGGAGCCACCTCGGCGGTGTCCGCGAGCGGACCGGCCGCACCCGTGCCGCCGCCACCGACCGAGCTCGTCAACCCGCCACCGCTCGACCCACTCCCACCACTGGTGCCCGTGGCGACCCCAGCACCCGCAGCACCGTCGTCAGTGGGCAGCAGCCCGTCGTCGTCCGGACCGTCGGAGAACTTGAAGGCGAAGCCGACGCCCTCAGCCCCGGGACCGTCGAAGGCCACCTGGAAACCCTCTGGAGCGTCGACGCCCTCGACGAGGGCGACCGACGTCGCACCGGTGCCGCCCTCGGCGACCCACATCGACGCCACGGCAGCCAGGTCGAACTTCCAGATCCCGGTCTTGGCGTCACGCTCACCCGGCGCGCTCGCGAGGTCGCAGTCGTAGCTCGGTCGGGCCTGCCAGGCGGCGGAGGCACCGTCGGCCCAGAACGTCTCGGTGATGGGGCAGGCCAGGATCGTGGCAATCTCGGCGTTGACCGTCGCCCCGGGCTCGGTGTTCTCCCGCATGACGAGCACCGCTCTGTCGACGAACGCACCGGGCTCGGCGTCGACCCTGAACTCCAGGGCACTGAACTTCTCCGGCTCTCCACCCACGGCGGAGACCGGCAGCGCACCCTTGGGGACGTTCGGGGCTGACTGCTGCGGTTGCGCGACGACGGTGTCGTCCAAGGGCGACTCGTTCGCCGCCCACCACCAACCGGTCTTCACCAGCTCGGCGCCCTTGGCCGTGCCCGGCTTGACACCGGGGTTGGCGGCACCGGTCGTGAGCAGGACCAGCAGCGACGCCGCCGCCAGAGCTGCCGTCTTCGTGAGCCCGGACATGCCTCTCCTGGATTCGAGCTAAGGGGACCGACGGCAAGGCCGCCGTCCCGTTGTGACGTTCTTCACCCACCCTCGGGACGGTCAAACGAGACAGCCCGCGGCGGGTTACGTCGATGCCCTGGCTGGTCTACTCGCGGGGCCGCACGAGAGCGGCCAGCTCGAAGTGCATCGGGTCGGTGTAGGACCAGTCGCCGCCCCAGGCGAATCCCCAGCTCTTGAAGATGTCCACGACCCGACGGTCGATCTCCCCCGTCGTACCCCTGAGGTTGCCCTGGACGTTGAGGTCGACGGCGATGCCCCAGGTGTGCAGCGAGAGGCCCTTCGACGGGTCGCTGGCGATGAACCGGGGGGCGTAGCAGCCTCCGTAGTCGCTGGGGTCGACGAGGTGCTCGAGACCCCTGTCGACGACCTCCTGGAGGGCTCCGCGGAGCTGGGGCAGCATCACGCGGTGGCAGGTGACGTTGCCGAGGATCGGAACCGCCTCGGTGCGGAGGTTCGCTGCCACCCAGGCAGGGTCGGGCTCGACCGAGCCGTCCTCGAAGTACCGGTAGCTGAACGATCCGACCGCCTCGGCCACGGACCCACCTGTGAGGAAGGCGGTCTGCCGTCCTTGCGAAGGGACGGTGCGCGTGAGCGGCGAGACGGTGACCGCCCTGCCCACCCGGCCCCGGAGCGCCTCGGCGACCGTGGACGGGTCGGCCCCGTCGGTTGCCACGAGGACCGCGTTGTCGGGCACCATGCCGAGCTGCCCTCCGCGGACCTCGTTGACCACGGCGTCGATCTTGGGCGGCATGGATGCCTTGGCACCGACCCGGAGCGTCAGGGAGCCGGCCTCGTTGCCGAGCACGAGGTCGCCGCCGAGCGGATGGTCGATCTCGTCCGCGAGCTCCGGACTGATCGCGAGATCGCCCTCGGCGACGCGCTGCCAGACCGCGTCGGCGCGCGCGGTCACGGCCGGTGTGAACCGTCGGTACGCCGAGGGGTCGACCGCCGCGACGGTCACCATTCGGTCACGGACGGGGGCGGTTGCCATGGACAGGGTCACGGTCGCCCTGACACCAGGGGTGTTCTCGATGCGGCGCAGCACCCGCGGCGGCAGCGAGGTCCGGCCGGTCACGACCAGCTCGGCCGGTCGGACCTTCCCGACGAGCCGTCCTGGGTCGCCGACTGCGATGGCCGGTTCGACGGTGGGGTTCTCGCCCCGGACGAGGACCGGGACGTCGGCCCCGGCCGCAGACAGCTCGGCGGTGCTTCCGCCGGGCATGGCGCACCCGGCCGACGTCGCGGCCAGGGCCACCGACAGCACGGCAGCGGCCGGCGCGGTGCGGCGCATGCGGCTCCTCTCGGTGCGATGTCGGGGTCCCGGGTGTGCTGGGGACAACGAGGCACCACGCTGAGGGGTCACGCCGAGTGTCCGTGCCGCGCCCATGCTTCCTCAGGCTCGTGGACTGTTCCCAAGCCGGATGCCGCTGGTGGAGGGTCCATAACCCCGCGTTACAAGGGGTGGTCTGACCCATCCTGGGTGGTTTCGTCACCGAACCACGTGGCATGAGTGACAGCGAGTCGTACCCACGAAGAGATCGCGCCGCGGGAGGTCTCGCCGGGCTCCTGGCAGGGGCGGCGGGCCTGGGTGTCGCCGAGGGGGCGGCAGCCCTCCTGACGGGCGCGACGGCCCCTGTCGTCGCCGTCGGGAACCTCGCCGTCGACGCCGCTCCGAGGCCGGTGAAGGAGTGGGCGATCGAGACCTTCGGCAGCGCCGACAAGGCGGTGCTCGTCGGCGGTGTGGTCGCCGCCGTCGCGCTGGCGGTGACTCTTGCCGGTGCGCTCGGGGTGTCGCGGCCACGCACAGCGGTCGCCGTGTTCCTGGGGCTGAGTGCGGTGGCAGGGGCGGCGGTCCTCACCGACCGGACGGCCGGGGCGTCCCTCCCGGTCAGGTCGGTCCCGGTCGTCGCGCTCGCCACGACCTCCGTGGCCGCACTCCTCCTGCTGCTGCGGACCCTCAGGCCGGCCGCTCCTCCCACCGCCGAGCGGCCCGCACCACCCGGCTTCGACCGGCGCGCCTTCCTCGGCGCCGCGCTGGCGGTCGGTGCGGTCGCCGCGACCGGAGGGGCGGTCGGCCGGGTGTACGGCGGTCCCCTCGCCGCTGCGTCACGTCTCGGCGTGCGGGTCCCGGTGCCTGACGTCGCCGCACCCGCGATGACCGAGGGCATGACGCTCGACGTCCCCGGCATCACGCCGTACCTGACTCCCAACCGCGCGTTCTACCGGGTCGACACCGCCCTGCGCGTGCCGGACCTGCCCGTTGACACCTGGCGGCTCCGGGTGCACGGCCTGGTGGAGCGCGAGCTCGACCTCTCGTTCGAGGATCTCCTCTCCCGGCAGCTGCTCGAGCGGCGCATCACGTTGACGTGCGTCTCCAACCCGGTCGGAGGCGAGTACGTCGGCAACGCGACCTGGATCGGGGTTCCGGTCCGAGACCTTCTGCGCGAGGCCGGGGTGCGAGCCGGAGCCGATGCCGTGCGGTCCACGAGCGCGGACGGTCTCACGATCGGCACCCCCCTCTCCGCGCTGGACGACGACGACCGCGACGCGCTCCTGGCCGTGGCGATGAACGGCGAACCGTTGCCTCTCGAGCACGGGTTTCCGGTCCGGATGGTCACGCCCGGCCTCTACGGGTACGTCTCGGCGACCAAGTGGCTGGTCGACCTGGAGGTCACCCGGTTCGCCGACTTCGAGGACTACTGGACCAGCCGTGGCTACGCCGAGCAGGCGCCGATCAAGACGTCCTCCCGGATCGATGTACCGAGACCCTTCGCCCGGGTGCCCGCCGGGCAGGTGACCGTCGCCGGAGTGGCCTGGTCGCAGGACCGGGGCGTCACCGAGGTGGAGGTCAGGGTCGACGGCAGCCCCTGGCAGAGCGCACGTCTTGCCGAGCCTGACGGGGTCGACACCTGGCGGCAGTGGGTGTGGGACTGGGAGGCAACACCCGGCAACCACCGGATCGAGGTCCGGGCCGCCGACGCGACCGGCTACACGCAGACTTCCGAGCGGGCGCCGATCGCCCCCGACGGTTCGACGGGGTGGCACAACGTCACCGTGACCGTCCAGCGCTGAGCTCCCTTCAGCCGGCGGGCTTGAGCCAGCGCACGCCGTACGCCGGGAGGTCGACATCTATCGTGCCGTCGACCTCGACCCGGTGCTCGCTGCCGTCACCCAGGTCGACGAGCGCGGCCCCGGGGGGAAGCCGGTCGACGGGCCGGGAGCGGAACCGGCCGGGCCGCCCCGACACGTCGTGGACGCACAGGACCGGCGGGCCGCCGTCGGTCGGCGTGCGCTGCAACGCCAGGGTTGACGGTCCGCCGTCGAGGACGGTCTGGGCGGCGTTCGGATGGAAGGCCGGCTCGGCAGTGCGGATACGGATCCGATGGAGGAGGCGGTCGAGCACCTGCCGGCGCAGCGAGGACGGGTCGTCGAGCTCGGCTTCGATCTCGGCGCGCCCGAACCGCTGGCGGTTGATCGTCCTGGCCCGACCCGTGCGCTCGACTCCCTCGGTCCAGCTGCGGCTGCCGAAGAGTGAGTTGAGGTACAGCAGCGGGACCCCGGCCAGGGACAGCAGGACCGAGTGGGCCGCGACGAACCGGTCGACCTCGCGGGCCTGGTCCTCGGGCTCGGGGTGGGCCAACGCGTCGAGGTAGACCGCGTTGAGCTCGTAGGGGCTCTGGTCCCCGTCGGGCCGGGTGCGGTAGGAGACCTGCCCACCCGCCCGGCGCACCCCCTCGCAGAGGTCGGCGATCTCGGCGTCGTCGAGGATGCCCTCGACCGGGCGGACCCCGATCCCGTCGTGGCTGGCGAGGAAGTTCAAGAAGGTGGTGCGGGTCGAAGGGGTCTCGAGACCGGCGGCCCAGTCGGCGAGGCGGTGTGCGTCGCCGCTGCGGAACGTCGCCAGGGTCAGCGGGGGCAGTGCGAACTGGTAGACGAGGTGGGCCTCGTCCTGGCCGCTACCGAAGTAGGTGACGTTCTCGCGGTGCGGCACGTTTGTCTCCGTCACCAGCAGGGTGCCCGGCGCGACGGCGTCGACCACGGCCCGCCAGAGCCGGATGATCTCGTGGGTCTGTGGCAGGTGGATGCAGGAGGTACCCGGCTCCTTCCACAGGAAGGCGACCGCGTCGAGGCGGAGCATGCGGGCCCCGTGGCCGAGGTAGCGGAGCAGCTCGGCGGTCACCGCCAGCAGGACCTCGGGGTTGGCGTAGTTGAGGTCGACCTGGTCGGCGCTGAACGTGGTCCACACGTGGCGCGTCCCGGTCGTCGTCTCGAAGGGGGTCAGCAGCGGCGACGTACGCGGACGCACCACCGAGGCGAGGTCGGTCGCGGGGTCGACGTCGAGGTAGAAGTCGCGGAAGCGCGGGTCGTCGGCGAGCCACCCGGTGAACCACGGATGAGAGGCGGAGGTGTGGTTGAACACCGCGTCGAGCATCAGCCGGTGGTCCGCGGCCAACGCCTCGACGTGACTCCACTCGCCGAGTGCCGGGTCGACCGCAGCGAAGTCGGCGACAGCGAAGCCGTCGTCGGAGGTCGCGGGGTAGTGGGGCAGCAGGTGCAGCCCCGTGACGGCGCCGTCGGTGTGACGGGCCAGGAAGTCCCGCAACGTGCCCAACGGCGCCTGCGCCGGCTCGGTGACATGGTCGCCGTAGGCGATGAGCCAGACGTCGGTCTCGTCGAAGAGGACAGGGTCGGGGACGGCGCCGGCCCTGCGTCCGGGCGGCCGGAAGTCCTCCATCAGCTCCAGGAGGCGGGGCGTCGTGCTCTCGGCGGTTTCCTCGCCGTAGATGCGGACGAGGTGGTGGTGCAGCCGCTCGAAGACGTCCTCCGCCAGCACGGGAGACCCCCTGACCTGGGCAAATCGTTGTCGTCTCGTGACTATAGGCCCAGGCGTGGTGCCGGACTGATCCCCTTGCGGCGGCGTTCACAAACACGCAATGATGCAAAACGAGATGTGCATCACATGTCCGAGGGAGCATCGATGGCCAAGATCGAGTTCGACGGAGTGTGGAAGCGGTACGCCGACGGGACGGTGGCCGTGAAGGACCTGAGCCTCGAGATCGCGGACGGCGAGTTCGTGATCCTCGTCGGCCCGTCGGGATGCGGGAAGTCCACCGCACTCCGGATGGTGGCGGGGCTCGAGACGATCTCCGAGGGGAAGATGGTCATCGGCGACCGGGTCGTCAACGACCTCTCGCCCGGTGAGCGTGACATCGCGATGGTCTTCCAGTCCTACGCGCTCTACCCCCACATGTCGGTCGCCGACAACATGGCCTTCTCTTTGAAGATGGCCAAGATCCCGAAGGACGAGATCCAGGAGCGAGTCAACAAGGCCGCCGAGATGCTCGACCTGACCGAGTACCTCCACCGCAAGCCCAAGGCGCTCTCGGGCGGACAACGGCAGCGGGTGGCGATGGGGCGCGCGATCGTTCGCAGCCCCCAGGCGTTCCTCATGGACGAGCCGCTCTCGAACCTCGACGCGAAGCTCCGCGTTGCGATGCGCGCCGAGATCGCCAACCTCCAGACCAACCTCGGCACCACGACCCTCTACGTCACGCACGACCAGATCGAGGCGATGACGATGGGCGACCGGGTCGCGGTCCTCAAGCGCGGCGAGCTCCAGCAGGTCGCCAGCCCCCAGGAGCTCTACGAGAACCCCGACAACCTCTTCTTCGCCGGGTTCATCGGGTCGCCGTCGATGAACCTCGGCTCCGCGACCATCGAGGAGCGCGACGGGGCTCTCCACGTGAAGCTCGACGAGACCTCAGACATCCGCATCCCGGACAGTGCGCTCGACCGGTACCCCCAGGTGCGGGACTACGTCGGCCGCGACGTCGCGGTGGGGATGCGGCCGGAGCACTTCTCGCGCGCCGACAGCTCCACTCCGGAGGGCGCGACGATGAAGCAGCACGAGGCGAAGCTCGTCGAGCTCCTTGGTTCCGAGGTGCTCGTTCACTTCAGCACCGGGGCTCGACCGATCATCAGCGAGGACCTGCGCGAGGCGATGGACGACGCGGAGGCCTTCGCCGAGCTCGAGCACGCCGCGGAGAGCGGCAGCCAGCAGTTCGTGGCGCGGCTCGAGCCTCAGGAGGCACCCAAGATGGGCCAGAAGATCGACCTGGCCTTCAAGACCGAGCACCTGCACTTCTTCGACATCGAGACCGGGCAGGCGTTGCGCTGACGACATCCGCCATGCGCAGCGGTGACAGGCACGACAAAGGAGCGAGGGGACGACATGAGCCGACTCACGAGGCGTGGACGATGGGTGGCCGCAGCAGCGGCGTCCCTGATGGTGGTGGCCGCGTGCACACCGGGCGGCAACGGTGACGGGGAGGGCGAAGGCGGGCAGATGGTCTGGGCGCTCGGCGGTTCCGAGGCCCAGCCAGGTCGTGTGCACCAGCAGGTCGCCGAGCTATGGAGCGAGCAGAACCCCGACAACCCGATCCGCATCGAGATCCTGCCCGACGAGGCGGACCAGCAGCGTGAGCAGCAGGCCCTGGAACTGCAGGCCGAGGGCAGCAACTTCGACGTCCTCGGCGTCGACGTGATCTGGACCGGTGAGTACTCCACGAACGGCTGGGTGGAGAGCCTCGAGGACGTCAGAGGGGAGCTCGAGGAGGCGTCGATCCCCGGCGCCGTCGAGTCGGCGATCTGGGGCGGCGAGCTGTGGGTGGCGCCGTACAACTCCAACGCAGGGTTCCTCTACTACCGCACGGACCTGATCGACGAGCCACCCACCACGTGGGACGAGCTGTGCGAGATGGCCATCGAGGCCGGCGAGCAGGCGGACATCGGCGGGTTCATCGCCCAAGGCTCGCGTTACGAGGGCTTCGTGGTGAACTGGCTCGAGTACTACTGGAGCGACGGCGGCGAGCTGTACAACGACGACCAGAGCGAGGTCGTCTTCGACACCGACACAGCGACGCGGGTCACCGAGTGGCTGGCCGAAGCGAACGAGAGCGGCTGCCTCGCCCCAGGGTTCAACACGGCGACCGAGGAAGAGGCGCGAAACGTCTTCCAGTCCGGTGACGCCGTCTTCATGCGCAACTGGCCCTACGCCTACAGCCTGATCGAGGGCGAGGCCGACCCCGCGGTCGCTGACAACTTCGACATCGCGCCGCTGCCCACGTTCAGCGGCGAGGGCACGATCTCCGCTCTGGGGGGCTTCAACAACGCTGTCAGCGCGTTCTCGGACAACAAGGAGATGGCCAAGGAGTTCGTGGTCTGGGCCGCGACCGACGAGGAGGTGCAGACCCTGCTTGCCACCGAGGCGTCTGTGCCCCCCACCCTCGAGTCGGTCTACGAAGAGCTCAGTGACGACCCGGTGATGTCCCTGCTCGGCGAGGTCCTGCCCGAGGCCAAGCCACGTCCGCCGGCTCCGACGTGGAACAACATCAGCGTCGAGATGCAGCGCAACCTGTTCCCCGCCTACAACGGCGAGGCTGACCCGGCGGAGGCGTCCCAGGCGGTCCAGGAGGCGCTCGAAGGGGCAGTCGAGCAGTAGGCCGGGTAGAGCGGACGGGAGGGGTCACCATGGCCACGACGACGGATACCGAACGCGAACCGGGCTTGGGCGGGGGCGCTGGCCGACCCGGCGGCCAGCGCAGAAGGGAGATGTCGGAGACCACCCTCGGCAAGGTCTTCGTCGCCCCCGCCATCCTCCTGATGGCTCTGGTGGCCCTCTTCCCGATCCTGTACGCCATGGTGCTCAGCCTCCAGGCGTACACCGGGCGGCAGAACCAGGGGTGGGCCGGCTTCGACAACTACGTCGAGGCCCTGACCGACGACCGGTTCTGGACCGCGTTGCAGTTCACGATCATCTTCACGGTCACCTCGGTGGCCGCGGAGTTCCTGATCGGGCTCGGCTTCGCGCTGCTGATGAACCAGGCGTTCCGGGGTCGCGGCGTCACCCGCGCCGCGATCCTGGTGCCCTGGGTGATCCCTACGGTGATCGCCGCCCAGATGTGGTTCTTCATGTTCAACGTGACGCCGGGCTTCATCAACACCGTGTTCGGGCTCGGTGACTTCAGCTGGCTCGGCCAGTCAGGGTGGGCGGCCTTCGCGGTCATCTTCGCCGACGTCTGGAAGACCGCGCCGTTCGTGGCGCTGCTGCTCCTCGCAGGCCTGCAGACCATCCCGGGTGACGTCTACGAGGGGGCCCGGGTCGACGGCGCGGGCATGTTCCAGCGGTTCTGGTTCATCACCCTGCCGCTCCTGAAGCCGGCCATCCTCGTCGCATTGCTGTTCCGCACCGTCGAGGCGCTCCGCGTCTACGACCTCCCGCAGGTGATGACCGGGGGCGCGTTCAACACGGAGTCACTCTCGATCCTGGTGCAGCAGTACGTCGTGCGCACGCCCGATCCTGGCCTGGGCTCGGCCCTGTCCACGATCACGTTCATCTTCATCCTCGGAGTCGGGATGATCTTCGTGAGATTCCTCGGCAAGGAACTCGTGATCGGAGATGAGGGCCGATGAGCCAACCAGGCACGCCTCCCACCCAGACCGCGACGGCACAGCGGGAGGCCCCAGAGGGACCGCCCAAGAAGAAGGGCTCGGACCAGGGTGTCGTCGAGCAGAGGTCGGCGGCACAGATCTGGGGCAAGACCGCGCTGCTCGGCGTCATCCTGTTCTGGTGCCTCTTCCCGTTCTTCTGGCTGATCATGACCAGCCTGAAGAAGGGGGACCGCGCGCTGAACAGCCCCAACCTGTTCCAGGGGCCCTTCGGGCTCCAGAACTACGAGGCCGTGTTCCGGCAGGACTTCATCCTCAACCTCCGCAACTCGCTGGCCGTCGCCGGTATGACGACGATCCTGTGCGTGGTGATCGGGTCGTTCGCCGCCTACGCGCTCGCCCGGCTGCCGCTCAAGCGCAAGATCCTGCTGCTGTCCGGTGTTCTGGCCGTCTCACTGTTCCCGCCGGTGGCGCTGGTGCCGCCGCTGTACGAGCTGTGGCGCACGTTGGGCCTGCTGAACACGTGGGAGGGGCTCTACATCCCCTACACGTCGTTCACGCTTCCGCTGACGATCTTCATCCTCACCACGTTCTTCGCCTCGATCCCCAAGGACCTCGAGGAGGCGGCGCGGGTCGACGGGGCGAGTCCGTTCAAGGCGTTCTACAGGGTGATCTTCCCGCTGGCGGCGCCGGGCGTGTTCGCTGCGGCGATCATCATCTTCGTCGCCGCATGGAACGAGTTCCTGCTCGCCAGCACCTTCGCCCCGCGCAATGCGGAGGTCGCGCAGACCGTGCCGGTCGCGATCGCGGCATTCACGGGCGCGGTGGAGTTCCAGAGACCCATCGGCACGATCACCGCCGCCTGTGTCGTGGTGACGATCCCGATGATCATCGTCGCCCTGCTCTTCCAGAAGCGGATCGTCTCGGGTCTTACCGCGGGCAGCGTCAAGGGCTGACGGAGCTCAGTACGCCGACACGTCCGGCCAACGGGTCTCCATGCCGTCGCGCTCGAGCAGTGCCTGGAACTGTTCGAGCAGCCCGGCGTCCTCGCAGACCTGCTGCGGCGTGAGACCGCCGCTCAGGCAGTACGCCGCGAGGCTGCCTACCACCTCGCCAACGTTCCATTCGACCGGGTGCAGCCGGTAGCACCCGTTGGTGACGTGGGTGGTGCCGATGTTCTTCGCCGCGGGGAGGAGGTTCTGCACCCGTACCGGCACGAGCGCCCGCAGCGGGATCTCGAAGGGGCAGGAGGCGACGTCGAC
>DATHVS010000227.1:0-42572 GCA_035461195.1 Nocardioidaceae bacterium | reverse complement strand
CCACGTGCCCGCTGCCATCGAAGTACGCAAGGTGCCCATCCACTCCGTCGCCGACGCGAGCGAGCTCGCCAAGCTCATCGACGACGGCGTGATGGAGGCTGACCGGATCATCGCGATCATCGGCAAGACCGAGGGCAACGGGGGTGTGAACGACTACACCCGCATCATCGCCGACCGCGCCTTCCGCGAGGTGATCCAGGACAAGGGGTCGCGGCCCGTCGAGGAGGTGGGCCAGATCCCGATCGTGTGGTCCGGCGGCACCGACGGCGTGATCAGCCCCCACGCCACGATCTTCGCCACCCTCCCCGACGAGAAGGTCGAGAAGACCGACGACCTGCGCCTCACCGTCGGCTTCGCCATGAGCGAGCAGCTGATGCCCGAGGACATCGGCCGCACCGCGATGGTCGAGAAGGTCGCCGACGCGGTGAAGGTCGCGATGGAGCGGGCCGGCATCACCGACCCGGCCGACGTGCACTACGTCCAGACCAAGACCCCGCTGCTGACAATCCACACCATCCGCGACGCCAAGAGCCGCGGCAAGACGGTGTGGACCGAGCACACCCACGAGTCGATGGACCTGTCCAACGGCTGCACCGCCCTCGGCATCGCCGTCGCCCTCGGCGAGATCGAGATGCCCTCGGACGAGGACGTCATGCACAACCGCGACCTGTACTCCTCGGTCGCCTCGTGCTCGTCGGGTGTCGAGCTCGACCAGGCCCAGGTCGTCGTCGTCGGCAACGCCCGCGGCGTGGGCGGCCGCTACCGCATCGGCCACTCCGTGATGAAGGACGCCCTCGACCAGGACGGCATCTGGGACTCCATCCGCGACGCCGGCCTCGAGCTCCCCGACCGCCCGCACACGTCCGACCTCGACGGCCGCCTCGTCAACGTCTTCCTCAAGTGCGAGGCCAGCCAGGACGGTCAGGTCCGAGGTCGCCGCAACGCGATGCTCGACGACTCCGACGTGCACTGGCACCGCCAGATCAAGGCTGCCGTGGGCGGTGTGACCGCTGCCGTCACCGGCGACCCGGCTGTCTTCGTGTCCGTGTCGGCGGCTCACCAGGGTCCTGACGGCGGTGGCCCGGTCGCGGCGATCGTCGACCTCGGCTGATCGCGTTCGCTCTGGGATCAATTACCAGGGTATGCAGGGGATCTGTTGCTTCCCATGGTGATCTTGCCGTGGGAAGCAACAGATTGCCATGGGAGGAGCAGGGGTCCCCGCGGCGGCGCCGGCGCCTGTCGTCGTACGCGATCATCCCTCTGATGCATTCCCGGTCTCCGCGACCTGAACCGGGTAACGTCGAAGGGGTTCGCAGGCGGCGAGTGGCATCAGCAACGGACTCACATTCGATGCCTTCAGCCGCGACCGTCTCGCCTGCGAGGTCAGGGATGGGCGCCAGGGCCATCCCTGACGCCCCATGCGCGTGCTGGCACCATGGGCGCAGCCACCCGCGCCCTTCCGAGGAGTTCGCCGCCATCGCCGCAGGCGATCCGACCGCCCTTGAACTGACGGAGGCCCCTGGCAACCCTCTGACCCGCCGATGCGAGACCCCCGCCGTTCCTGCGGCGGGGGCTTCGTCGTACTCAGGGGCGGTCCACCTGTCAGGCAGGACGGCCCGACACCTACATGCTGCTCCTGCCGATCGGGAAGTTCGCCGCGACCACGGACAGGACCAGCACCGCCAAGATCACTCCCGAGATGATCCACACCTTCACGCTGATCCCAAGCATGGCAGCCGCGCTACGCCTGTGGGGCGTGGCGGCTGCGGGTCCACCACAGAACCCAGGCCGCGACGAGGAGCAGCCAGATAGCCACTTCGAACGGCCCGACCCCAGCCCCGGCCCCGCCTGCGGCGATGAGAAGTGCTAGCAGCGCCAAGAGTCCCGCGATGAGCGTGCCGAAGGTCATGCCCTGAGCATGGCAGAGCCCGAGAACCGCCACGCCCGTTTGCGGCGCCTCGGGCATGGTCCGCTCCGTGGTCCCGGCACACCCAGTACCGGGGTGATCCCCTTTGGCAGGCCGTTGAGAGGCTGCCGAGCTGTCGCGCCTACTGGTCGGGCCCGCGAGCAGATCGCGATGTTGTCCGACGTGGTCGAGCGTCGGGCAAGGCCCCCTCCTGGTGGGAGATGCCCTGCTGCGTGTTGAACCTCCCACGGCAATTCGTCTCTTCCCACGGCAAGATCACCCTGGGAAGCAACAGATCGCCTGCATACCTTGGTAATTGGTCAGCGAGGCTCGTCGAGCCAGGAGCGGATCGACTCGTTGTGCTGGCCCAGGGTCGGGGGAGCCAGGTGCGTCGGACGTCCGCCGGACCATGCGTTGTCGTCGAAGCGCAGCGGTGACCCGGGCAGCTCCAGACGCCCCTGGGTCGCGTGGTCGACCTCGAGCAGCAGCCCCTGCGACCGGGTCTGCTCCCAGGCGTAGACGTCGTCGATCGTGCGCACCTTGCCCGACGGGACCCCGGCCTTGGCGAGCACGGCCAGCCAGTGCTCGGCCGGCTGGGTCGCGAAGACCTTCTCGATCTCGGCGGTGAGGTCGTCTCGGTGGCCGACCCGGTCGCCGTTGGTGGCGAAGCGCGGGTCATCGGCGTCGAGGCCGATCGCCGTGGCGAACGCCCGCCACAGAGTCTCGGAGCCGCACGCCACCTGCACCGGTGAGGTCGCGGTGTGGAACAGTCCGTACGGCGAGATCGACGGGTGGTGCGCCCCGGACATGCCTGGGACCTCCCGAGCCACGGTCCACCGGGTGCCCTGGAAGGCGTGGACACCGACGACGCTCGCGAGCAGGGAGGTGCGCACGACCCGGCCCCTGCCGGTGCGGGTGCGCTCGTGGAGGGCGGCGAGGACACCGAAGGCCCCGTTCATCCCGGCCAGCAGGTCAGCGATAGGGACGCCCACCTTGACTGGCTGCTCCGGGTCGGACCCGGTGATGCTCATCAGGCCTCCCTCGCCCTGCGCGATCTGGTCGTAGCCGGGCCGCTTGGCCTCCGGGCCGTCGTGGCCGAAGCCGGTGATCGAGAGGACGACCAGCCCGGGGTTGAGCTCGTGAAGCCGCTCCACGCCGAAGCCGAGGCGGTCGAGGACGCCGACGCGGAAGTTCTCCATGAGCACGTCGGCGCGGCGGACCAGCCCCGCGAGCACCTCCCGGTCCTCCTCGGTCTTGAGGTCGAGGGTGACCGACTCCTTGTTGCGGTTCGCGGCCATGAAGTACGTCGACTCGCGATCCTCGCCCTCGCCGACGAAGGGCGGCCCCCACCCTCGGGTGTCGTCGCCTCCGGGGCTCTCAACCTTGATGACTCGGGCGCCCATGTCGCCGAGCATCATCGCGGCGTGCGGGCCGGCGAGGGCGCGGGTGAGGTCGAGGACGACGATGTCCTCGAGGGGTGCTCCGGAGGTGTGGGTGTCCATGTCCGGCAGGCTAGCCAAGTGGTTGCCGGGCGACCTATGGCACGTTCTGCCAAGGCCAGGGGCGTGGACTTGTGCCGGGGGCACGGCCGACGACGCGTCCTTGGGAGAGGGCCGGCGTGCGGGCTAGCATGCGCGAGCATGACCGACAGCTCGCACCTGCCCCTGATCCCCGATGTCGCGGTCGACCTCCCGTCCGGCGGGCGCATGCCGCTCCTCGGCTTCGGCACCTGGCGGATCGACGGTGAAGAGGCGGTCGCCGCGACGGAGGCCGCTCTCGAGGCGGGGTACCGCCACGTCGACACGGCCACCATCTACGGCAACGAGGGCGAGGTGGGCCGTGCCTTGCGCGACAGCGGCCTTCCTCCGGACGACGTCTTCGTGACGACCAAGTGCCCGCCCGATCTCGCGGGCCGGGAGATCGAGACCCTCGAGCGGAGCCTGGACCTGCTCGGGCTCGACCGGGTCGACCTGTGGCTGATCCACTGGACCCCCGACGAGGGCGTCGGCGTCGACATGTGGGAGCAGTTCGCGAAGGCGCGTGACCGGGGGCTGACCCGGGACATCGGGGTCAGCAACTACAGGGCGGAGCAGATCGACGAGCTCGTGGCGGCCACCGGCGTCATGCCCGTGGTGAACCAGGTCAAGTGGAGCCCCAAGCTCTTCAAGCCGAAGGTCCTGGAGCAGCACCGCGAGCGCGGCATCGCCCTGGAGGGATACAGCGCCCTGCGCGGGGGCACCCTCGACGACCCCACGATCCGGGAGGTCGCCGGGCGCATCGGACGTACGCCGGCCCAGGTGATCGTGCGCTGGCACCTCCAGCACGGCGTGATCGCGATCCCGAAGTCCCGGAACCCCGAGCGGATCCGATCCAACGCCGACGTCGGCGGATTCGAGCTGTCCTCGGACGACATGGCCGCCCTGGACTCCCTCGGCTCCTGACCACTCCGCCTGGTGAAACGGGGGTCAGGTCTGCAAGATGATGGGGCCCGCGGGTCGGGATCGTAGACGCAGTAGGTGCCGGTGCGCACCGTGCGGGGCGCTCACGCTCGTCCACGCCGACGGGACCAAGGAGGAGACCACCGCGGGCGAGGCGTACTACTGGCCCGCGGGGCACACGGCGGTCAGCGAGGACGGTGCGGCCTTCCTCGAGGGATCGGACCGGTCGCGCCGATGCGGGCGTTCGGGGAGCACGCGAAGATCAAGCTCGGCCGACCGCGAGCCGAGCACCGTGCGGCGCGGAGAAGGCCGGGCTCGACCGGTGCCGGGCCGGACAGCAGAGAAGCCCTGGACCTCTCGGCCCAGGGCTTCTCCTGAGGGCGACCCCGACGGGACTCGAACCCGCGGCCTCCGCCGTGACAGGGCGGCGCGCTAACCAACTGCGCTACGGGGCCTTGCACTGTGTTGCGCGAGCGGTGGAATGCTAACCCATCCACCGCCCTTCGTCCGAATCGGCTGTCTGCCGCCTCGAACTCGGCACCCCCAACGGGATTCGAACCCGTGCTACCGCCGTGAAAGGGCGACGTCCTAGGCCACTAGACGATGGGGGCTGGTTACCCATGGGCCGTCAGGCGCGACTGCCGTCAGGGACCGGTACAGCATAGGCCACGCACGGTGTCCCCCCAAATCACCGGGCGGTTCGCCCGGCGGGGAGAATGGGGGCGTGATCGAGATGAGCCGGGAGCGCTTCGAGGAACTGGTGGCCGCCGCCCTCGACGATGTGCCCGAGGAGCTCGCGGCGCTGGTCGACAACGTGGTGGTGCTCGTCGAGGACGAGCCGCCGGCGGACGACCCGGACCTGCTCGGTTTCTACGACGGGACGCCGTTGACCGAGCGCGACACGAGGTACGCCGGGGTGGTGCCCGACCGGATCATGATCTACCGCAACCCCACGCTGAGGATGTGTGAGGACGAGGACGAGGTCATCGACGAGGTCCGCATCACCGTCGTCCACGAGATCGCCCACCACTTCGGCATCGACGACGACCGGCTGCACGAGCTCGGCTACGCCTGAGGTGACCCGGACAGCGGAGCGGGCTCCTCGACGGCGAACGGCCCCGGCCAGGGCGTCGGCTCCTCGCCGGCGGCCTGGCGGGAGAACTCCGAGAGCCACCACCGCTGCATCGCAGCCTCCTGAGGTGTCGCGGCGAGGACGAGAAGCCTCTGCTCCCGGCAGAACTCGTCGGCGCGCTCGAGGGTCTCGAGCAGGCGCCGCGAGGTCTCCGGGGAGGTCTGGGGGACGAGCAGGTCGAGGTCGACCCGGTCGAGCCCCTCGGCCTCCGCATGCTCCAGCCGTTCCAGGCCGCGGGTGAGGCGGCGCTCCTGCTCGACCTGGAGGAAGACCTCGGTGAGCTCCCGGGCGATGGGGTAGTCCTGGCCGTGGGCGAGAGAGAGGAGGCGCAGCTCCCGCCCGAGCTCGTTGTAGCGCCGCCGGAACCGTGCGAACAGCGCCACCGGCACCTCGAGGACCCGGACCCGGATGGGGTTGTCGGGCAGGCCGCTGGCATCGATGCGTTCCTGCACGGTCTGGTCGAGGTCGAAGACCTCGCCGCTGAGGTCGCCTGCGAGGCGCGGCTCCTCCGCCGGTTCGAACCACACCACCTTGCCGTCGGGGGCCAGCTCGGCGCCCCACGCCGAGGAGTGAAGGGCGACGAGTCCGAGGCCGCGCCCGAAGGTGGCGAGGAGGTGCTCCTCGTCGGCCATCTCGACGTTGACCTCCGGCGGACGGTTGGAGGAGTCACGGACCTCGACGCGCGGGTGGTCGCGGGTACCTCGGACCCGCACGCTGATGGGCGGGGTGCCGTGCAGGATGGCGTTGGTCACCAGCTCCGACACGGCGAGCTCGGCGGACTCGGTGATGTCGTCCCGGTCGAGGCGGCCCAGGATGCTCCTGACCCATGAGCGTGCCTGCTTGACGGCCTCTGGGTCCGCGTCGAGGGGGAGCGCCCTGAGGTTCAGGGGCATGGCGGGGGTTGCTTCCGCATCCGCCGCAGGCCGATGGGACGCGTGACATGTGCCGCGACGTGGACTCGTCCCCCGACCTGCTCGAAAACCACGCTCCTAGCGTGCACCCTCATCGGCAGAATGTCACTCATGCCCGTACCGGCCGGGTCGCGCAGGCTGCTCAGGCGTGCTCGGCCAGGAAGGAGTCGACGGCTGCGTAGAACGCCGACGGCTGCTCGCGACGGATGCAGTGGGCCGACCCGGGCACCCGGACCACCCGCACGAGAGGGTTGCCGATCTCGGCGATGCCGCGCTCGACGGTCTCGGTGATGCACACCCCTGCCGGGTCGTCCCCGGAGACGACGAGGGTGGGCGCCGCCACGTCGGAGAACAGGTCGGGCCACCGGGTGGTGGGCTTGAAGTCGCCGTGGGCGAGGTAGGCGAGGTCCATCTGCTGCTCGGCCAGCCCCGACACCAGCAGCTCGTCCTCGAGCCACGACGGGTGCTTCTCCCGGCGGAGGTGTAGCAGGTGCTCCTCGTCGCGGGCCTCCAGGCTCTCCTGCACCCCTGCGAGGAAGTCCTGTGCGAGCGCGGGGTCGCGCTGTCGGTCGTCCGGCCCCAGGGGAGCGGGGTCCTCCAGGACGAGGGCGCGCACCAGCTCCGGCCGTCGTGTCGCCACCGTGAGGGCCACGGCACCGCCGAGCGAGTGGCCGACCAGCACCGGCGGCTCCGCGAGCTGGGCGAGGATGCCGGCTGCGTCGTCGACCATCACCTCACCAGGGTGCGTGTCGAGCTGGGCTCGGGTGAAGCGCGGGGAGTGGCCGTGGCCACGTTGGTCGATGATGAGGAGGGAGTACGTCGACCCCCAGTGTCGTTCCGCGCCGGGCCACCCGGACCCAGAGCCGGTCAGGCCGTGGAGGAGCACCATCGTCGGCGCGTCCCCAGCCGGCCGGCCGGACCGGCGTACGTGGAGGTCGGTGTGGAATCCGTGGGTCATCGATGCTCCGGGTCGGGGTGTGGTGAGCGGGTCTACCGGTCGAGGTGGCGGGCCCAGGCGAAGGCGAAGAGCCCGTAGCAGGCGATGCCGGCGCCGAGTGCGACGAGCATGGGGGTGCCGAACGGCTGCTGGAGGACCTTGGTGAGCGCCTGGTCCAGCCCACCGGACTTCTGCGGGTCGTGGGTCCAGGCGGCCCAGAGGAGCAGTCCGGCCACGGCCATGAACGCCAGCCCCTTGGCGACGTGGCCGGCCTTGCCGAGGGCGACGAACGTCTTGCCGGTCCTGCCGACCTGTCCCGCTGTCTGGAGCTTGTCCATGAAGCCCTCGCTCAGGCCGCGGTAGATGAGAGCGAGCCCGATGCCGAGAACGGTCAGCCCCGCGAGCGCGACGAGGAGCTGTCCACCGGGGAGGATCATCACTTTGGCCGTGATCGTGTCGGTCTGGTCGCCGTCGGAGCCTCCGCCGACGGCGATCTTCAGGGCGCTCCAGCCGAGGAACGCGTAGACGACCAGCTTGGCCGCCGAGACGACCCGCTTGCCGAGCCGCTTGGCGCCCTGGTCCTCGCGGTGGCCCGCGAGGACCTCGGTCGCCTGCCACAGGACCAGGGCCGCGAACCCGCCGGCGACGACGTAGAGCAGGACGCCGCCGAGTGGGGTCTGGGCCAGCTGGCTGAGAGCGCCCTGGGTGTCGGCTGTGCCCTGGCGGTCCCCGAAGGCGAGCTGCAGGGCGACCCAGGCGATCAGCAGGTGCATGATCCCGTACGCGACGATGCCGACGCGGACGCCGTGGTCGAGCGTGGTGCTGTCGTCGGCCTTGCGTCCGAGGTCGTGCACCTGCGCGGAGACGTCCCCGGCGTTCATGTGGTCCCTCCCTCTCGAGCGCCCGGGGCGTCCGGGCACCCTAGGTGTACCCACTTCACGCAGGGGGAATGTCTGCGGGGCTCTCGAAGCGTGCGATGGAGGCGACCAGCTGGTCGGTGACGGTGAAGACGCACCACGTCTCGGTGGGCTCCTTCGGCGCGTCAGGCGCGCCCTCGGTTGTCCAGTGGGCCATCTCACGCACCACGAACCGGCCGTCGGACTCCACGAGGTCCTCCTGGGGGGTGAGGCGGATCCCCGATCGGCGCAGCCAGCCGCGGACCAGGTCATGGCCGTGCCCCACACCGCGCGGGCCCGCGACGGCGACGTCGTCGGTGCAGCGGGCCACCGCCCCCTCGACGTCACCGGCGTTCACGGCGTCGTGCCAGGCCGCAAGGACCTCCGCAGGGCTCTGGGACGAAGTCATGCGGGCAGCCTATTCGCCGTTGTCCCCCACGAGGTTGGCGGGAGGGAGTAGAACAAAGGGCGTGACCCAGGACAAGCTCGTGCTCGGCCCGATGCTGAGGTACGTCGACCAGACCAGCGCGAGCATATGGGTGGAGACCCGCGACGCCGCGACCGTCGCGGTGCATGCAGCAGACCGCTCGTGGTCCGCACCGACCTTCCGCGTCCACGGCCACCACTACGCGCTCGTCGAGGTCGACGGGCTCGAGCCCGGCTCGAGGAACCCCTACCAGGTCGAGGTCGCCGGCGAGGTCGTGTGGCCGCCGCCGGACTCCGTCTACCCACCGAGCGTCATCCCCACCCTGGAGCCGGGACGGCCGCTGCGGATGGCGTTCGGGTCCTGCCGCACCAGCGTGGCCCACGACCGCGCCGGCAACCTCACCCACGGCGTCGACGCGCTGCGCGCCTACGCCCTGCGGATGGCCGAGGGGGAGCGGGGCCGCGAGCCGGTGCCGTGGCCGGACCTGCTGCTCTTCCTGGGTGACCAGGTGTACGCCGACGAGACCACCGAGGAGATGGAGGAGTTCATCGCCTCACGCCGGGACATCAGCGAGCCGCCGTGGGACGAGCTGAAGGACTTCGAGGAGTACGCCTACCTCTACCGGATCGCCTGGAACGACCCCGCCAACCGATGGCTGCTGTCGACCCTGCCGAGCCTGATGATCTTCGACGACCACGACGTCCGCGACGACTGGAACACCTCCGCGGAGTGGAAGGAGGAGATGGAGGAGACCTCGTGGTGGCACGAGCGGATCGTGTCGGGACTCGGCTCCTACTGGGTCTACCAGCACCTCGGGAACCTCTCGCCCGAGGAACGCGCGGAGGACGAGCTGTGGCGGGCCGTGGTCGAGGGGCGTGCGGACGGCGACGAGGTCGACGTCACCGAGCAGGTCGATGCCTTCGCCGACCGGGTCGACCAGCACCCAACGACGTACCGCTGGAGCTTCACGCGCGACATCGACGACGTGCGCCTGGTGGTCGTCGACTCGCGCGCGGCACGGGTCCTCGACGCCGACGAACGCTCGATGCTCGACCCTGAGGAGCTCGCGTGGCTTGACGAGAAGATGCGGGGCGGCTTCCGCCACCTCCTCGTCGGCACCTCCCTGCCGTTCCTGCTCCCACCGGGGCTGCACCACCTGGAGGCATGGGACGAGGCGCTCGTCGAGGGCGCCTGGGGCGACCGGGGCGCCCGCGCCGGAGAGTTCATCCGGCAGGCCGTCGACCTCGAGCACTGGGCGGCCTTCCAGCACGGCTTCGGCGAAGTCGCGGCCATGGCGCTCGAGGTGGCCTACGGCGAGCGCGGTCCTGCCCCCGACACGGTGACCTTCCTCTCCGGGGACGTGCACCACTCCTACGTCTCCGAGGTGCGCCGGGTCCACGGCCGGTCAGGGCCCCGGAGCCGGATCGTGCAGGCGGTGTGCTCACCGATCCGCAACCCGCTTCCCCGGACCATGCGGTTCGCCACCGCTGTCCTGTCCTACGGGCTCGCAGGGCCGATGGGGGCGGTAGCGGCGCGGTCCGCGCACGTGCCCGATCCCCCGTTCACCTGGGGTCTGCTGCGCGGGCCGTGGTTCGACAACAACCTCGCGGTGCTCGAGGACAAGGGCGTCGACGGCCTCGCGATGGCCTGGTACACCGGCCTCGTCGAGGACGGCGACCACGAGCACCCGCGCCTCGACGAGGTCGCCTCCGTGACCGTCGAGCCCGGCCGGCCCCACCATCGCCACCGACTCGGCGGTCCCGTCCTCGGACCGGCCATCACCCGGGCGTCGCGGTTCGTGGAGCGTCGACGTCGACCCCGAGGAGAAGGTTCTCCACGACCTCGCTGAGAGCCGGGTGGATCCAGTACTGCCCCCGCGCGACCTCCTGCGCGCTCTGCCCGAAAGCCATCGCCGCGACCAACGGCTGGATCAGGCTCGAGGCCTGCTCGCCCATCAGGTGCGCTCCGAGCACCCGCCCCGTCGAGGGGTCTGCGAGCAGCTTCGCGAAGCCGGTGGTGTCCTCCATCGCCCAGCCGTACGCCGTGTCGCCGTACATCTGCCGCGCCACGACATGGGGGACGTCACGGGTCCGCGCCTCCTGCTCGGTCAGGCCCACCGAGGCCACCTGCGGCGAGGTGAACACCGCTCTCGGCACGGCGTGGTGGTTCCTCCGCACCATCGCCGCTGGCTCGTCGGGACGGAGCAGGTTGTGCTGCACGACTCGGGCCTCGTGGTTCGAGACGTGCTTGAGCTGGAAAGGGTTGCTGACGTCGCCGAGCGCCCACACACCCTCGGCGGTGGTCCGCAGGAGATCGTCGACCACGACGAGACCTTCGTCGTCGACCTCCACACCGGCCAGGTCGAGGCCGAGGTCGTCGGAGTTGGCACGGCGGCCGGTCGCGACGAGAACGGTGTCCGCCGCCAGCACCCCCGGGCCGTCCGGTCCGTCCAGGGACAGGCGGACACCTCCGGCGTACTCCTCCGCGGCGGTCACCACCGTCCGCAGCCGCACGTCCCACCGGTCCTGTGCGAGGGCGGTGAATCGGGCCGAGACCTCCTCGTCCTCGCTGCGGAGCAGCGCCTCTGAACGGTTGAGGATCGTCACCTCGCTGCCGAACGAGCCGAACACGTGCGCGAACTCCGCGGCCACGAACCCGCCGCCGACGACGGCCAGCCGGCGGGGCACCGCGTCGATGCGCATGATGGTGTCGCTGGTGTGGTGCGCGACGGCGGCGAGGCCCGGCACGGGGGGTACGACGGCGCGGCTGCCCGTCGCGACGACGACCTGGTCGGCAGTGATCGTCTCGCCGGTCCCGGTGTCCAGGGTGCGGGGGCCGGTGAAGCGGGCGTGACCTTCGAAGAGCGTGACGTTCTCGAGCCGGTCGGCGCGGTAGTTGCGGCCCGCCACGGAGATCGGGTCGATCCGACGGAAGATCCGGTCGCGGATCTCGGCCCAACGCACGCCGTCGAGGGTCAGGTCCACCCCCAGGTCGCGAGCGTGCCGCACCGAGGCGGCGAGGTCCGCCGGGTGGACGAACATCTTCGTCGGGATGCACCCGACGTTGAGGCAGGTCCCCCCGAACACACCCTTCTCGAGGATCGCGACCTTGCGGTCGCCGAACCGACCGTCGACGATCCAGTTGCCCGATCCGCTGCCGATGATCGCGAGGTCGAAGTGGGTCACACGGCTCATCCTGCCCGAACCGGACGTGTGAGCCACCTCATTCGCAGGCGGGCATGGGTCGAGATCACTACGGCGTTGTGTCTTGAGAGGCCCGACAATGGGCACAGTGGCCGAGGCCCCGCCACACGAACCCAGGAGAGACGAGACGATGAACCAGCTCGCACCGGACCGGCACAAGGTCGTGGTGATCGGGTCAGGCTTCGGTGGCCTGTTCGGCACCAAGGCACTGCGCAGGTCGGACGTGGACGTCACGATGGTCGCCAAGACCACCCACCACCTCTTCCAGCCGCTGCTCTACCAGGTGGCCACGGGGATCCTCTCCGAGGGAGAGATCGCCCCGCCGACCCGCGAGATCCTCGCCTCCCAGAAGAACGCACGCGTGATCCTCGGCGAGGTCACCGGCATCGACCTCCAGAACAGGACCGTCACCTCGCACGTGCTGAACCGCGAGACCGTGACGCCGTACGACTCCCTCGTCGTGGCCGCCGGCGCAGGCCAGTCCTACTTCGGCAACGACCACTTCTCCGAGTTCGCGCCCGGCATGAAGTCCATCGACGACGCCCTCGAGCTGCGCGGCCGGATCTTCGGCGCGTTCGAGCTCGCCGAGCTCGCCGAGGAGGAGGAGGAGATCGAGCGGCTCCTCACCTTCGTGGTGGTCGGCGCGGGCCCGACCGGTGTCGAGATGGCCGGCCAGATCGCCGAGCTCGCGCACCGCACCCTGAGCAAGGACTTCCGCCGCATTAACACCCGCGAGGCCCGGGTCATCCTGCTCGACGCAGCCCCGCAGGTGCTGCCGCCCTTCGGCGCCAGGCTCGGCGAGAAGACCAAGCGCGCCCTCGAAGGCCTCGGCGTCGAGGTCCAGCTCGGGGCGATGGTCGTCGACGTCGACGAGCGCGGGCTCGAGGTCCAGGACAAGGACGGCACCCGCCGCCGCATCGACGCCGTCACCAAGGTGTGGGCCGCAGGCGTCCAGGCCAGCCCCCTGGGGAAGACGCTCGCCGAGCAGTCCGGCGCGCCCGTCGACCGAGCGGGCCGCATCGGCGTGAACCCAGACCTCACGCTCCCCGGCCACCCCGAGGTCTTCGTGGTCGGTGACATGATCAGCCTCAACAACCTCCCCGGTGTCGCGCAGGTCGCGATCCAGGGTGCGAAGTACGCCGCCAAGGAGATCGACAACCGGCTCGCGGGCAGACCGTCGCAAGGTCCGTTCCGCTACTTCGACAAGGGCAGCATGGCCACCATCTCCCGCTTCCGCGCGGTCGCGATGATCGGGAAGCTTCGGCTCACCGGCTTCGTGGCCTGGCTGATGTGGCTGGCGGTGCACCTCGTCTACATCACCGGCTTCAAGAACCGCGTCACCGCTCTGCTGCACTGGTTCGTCAGCTTCATCGGCCGCGGACGTTCGGAACGCACGGCGACCGAGCAGCAGATCTTCGCGCGAGCGGCGCTGAGCCGGCTCGAGCGCGGGGCTGCGGACCTGGTCAGCGCACCGGGTGAGTACGACGCCGCCCGTGAGGCCGCCGAGGCCGCCCGACGGGCCGAGCTCGAGGAGCGGGCGGCCGAGGAGGCCAGGCTCACCGACTCCGGCGAGCGCGGCAGGCGCGAGGAGGCGGCCGCCCAACGCTGACCCGTCGCGTCTGCCGCGACCTTCTCGTTTCGGAGGTCGCGGGATGTGAGCTACGGACGGCTCACAGCGGCGCTGACCGTCCGCGGCTCACATCCGGTACGCCGAACAGGGTCATGACGTGCGGGCCGACGGCCCACCCACCCCCGAGGACAACCTCGTCAGGTGGCGGTCACGGCTCGTCGATCGTGTGGACCGCTGCCTCCTCGGCGCTGGCGGCGGCCCCGTCGATCCCGACGTCGTCGGCGACGAGGTCCTTCTCGGTGTCCGCGGCGACGCCTTCATCCTCTGCGACCAGGCGTCCGGCGCGTTCACGGCCCACCTCGCCCTCGACGTGCTCGGCCTCGGTGGCCGCAGCCTCGTACGGGTCGGGCTCGGGAACCTCCTGGTCGAGGCGCTGGTCGAGGGTCTCGCCCATCTGCTCCTCGAGCGGGGTGTTGCCATACTTCTGGCCGGCGGACCACTTCTCGGGTGGCGAGTAGCCCTCGTCGAGAGGCTCCGCGAGCCGGTCGCTGTCCGAGAGGCTGTCACCGGTCGACTGGGGCTGGTCCTCGTCGTCGACGCTGTAACCGTGGTAGCTCTCGTTCTCGGTGACGCCGTCGGACGCCCCGAGCGAGTCTTCGGTGCCGATCTGCTCGCTGATGTTCTCGGGCTGCTCAGTCATCGATCTCTCACCTTCCGTCGTGGAGGACGACCAGTAGTTCGGGTGGTCCTCCCGGTCGGTTCCCCGGAGGAGGACGGAGCATGAGCCCGACTTGCCGACCACCCGGAGGATTCGGGCAACCGCAGTGGCGCGGACCGCTTCGGACTAGGTTGGAGACGAGGCCACTCAGGAGGGTGAGAGGGTCATGACCGAGAACATCGGCGACGGCAGCCGCGAGTACTACGGCGAGTACAGCGTCGACGACGAGAACCAGCTCCAGCCCGAGGACACGCTCCTCGACCGGGGTCTCGAGGACGCCCTCGACGAGGGTTACTCCCCACCCGAGAAGTGGTCTCCCGCGCAGCGGTTCGGCAGCACCCCCTACGAGGAGGAGGTCGGGGAGACCCTCGACCAGAGGATCGCCCAGGAGATGCCGGAACCCGACCCCTACACCCTCGCCGAGCTCGACAGCGACGAGCCGGTCGGTGAGGTCGGTTCCGTCCGCGCGGGCCGTCTGGTGGCCGGAGACGAGGGGGCGCACGAGGACATCGAGAGTGAGCTCGTGGCCGACGACGTCGGCATCAGCGGGGCGGGGGCGAGTGCCGAGGAGGCCGCGGTCCACATCATCGAGGTCGACGAGGAGTGATCCCCGTGCTCCGGTGTTCCGGAGTGATCGGCGGACGGACTACTCGAAGGCGTGGCCCTGCTTCCTGGCGGCGGCCTCGGCCATCGCCTCGCGCGCCCAGCGAGGCAGGATGAACAGACCTTCGGCCTCCACCGTGGGCTCTCCGTCCGGCCCCACGATGTGGCCCTTCACCGTCGTCTTGTGGCCGTCGACCTCGTGGATCCAGGCCTTGGCGCTCAGGTCGCCGAGCGGCGTGGGCCGTCGGTAGGTCAGGGTCAGCCTTCCGGTCATGCCCGGGGCACCACCGGCCGCTGCGGCCTCGCCGAGCATCTGGTCGAGGATCAGCGCGCTGACGCCGCCGTGAACCAGGTCGGGAGGGCCCTCGTAGGCAGCACCGAGCCGGAAGGACGCCAACGCCGTACCGTCTGGCGTCTTCTCGACCTTCAGCGGCGGAGCGAACGGGTTTCGAAGGCCCACGACGGCGTTGCCGTGGTTGCGGGCCGAGCCGTCGGGCCCGATCTTCACGCCGAGGAAGCTCGGGTCGGTCTCCTTCGAGAGCCGCGCGGTCAGCGACTCCAGAGCGGCGGTGACCTCCTCGACGGTGGCGTGGTCGACGGTGGTGTGGAGGCTCGCGTCGATGAGCTCGCGGGTCCGCTCGGCGAGTGCGCCGAAGACACGGTCGTGCTCGGCCATCTCCTCGAGACTCATCGAGATCCGCTGGTAGGAGTTCGCGTCCATCCGGCGAGCGTAGAACACGTTCCCCCGCCGTGCGCCGGAGTGTGTGACACGGCACACGGCACGCGGCAGACGGGACGGGTCGGCCCGGATCCGCGCGGCAGACGGGACGGGCCGGCGTCAGAGGGCGGAGGCGGCGACCCTCAGGTCGGCCACGAGCCCCTCCAGGTCCTCGCGTCGCCTCCTCGAGCGCAGCACTGCTGAGGGGTGGGTCGTGGGCAGCACCCAGTCAGGGCGGTGGGTCACCTCGAACGCGTCGGGCCAGTCGACCATGCGCCCGCGACGCTCGCCGACCCGGTACGACGATCCGAACAACGCCTTGCCGGCCGTGCCGCCGAGCAGCACCACGCCACGGGGGCGCACCAGCGACAGCTCGGCAACCAGCCACGGCCCGCAGGCCGAGACGTGCACCCGGCTCGGGGACTTGTGGATGCGCTGCTTGCCTCGGGTCCCGGAGAATCGGAAGTGCTTGACCACGTTGGTCCGGAACACCGAGGCCGGGTCGATCCCGGCCTGCCCGAGCGCCTCGTCGAGCAGTCGTCCAGCTGGGCCGACGAAGGGCTCCCCCGCTAGGTCCTCCTTGTCCCCGGGCTGCTCGCCGAGAACCATCAGGCGCGCCTCGAGAGGCCCCTCACCCATGACAGCCTGGGTGGCGTCGCGGTACAGCTCGCATCCGCGGCACTCCTGCGCGGCTGACCGGAGCGCCTCGAGGGTGGGCTCCTCGGGCACCCAGGAGGTCGCGCCCGGGCGTTCGTCCACGAGCTCCTCCAGCCTTCGTGTGCAAGTGGCGTGGCTCACCTAGTGACCACAGCATGGCTTGAGCATGCGCGGACGGGGTACCCTCCGCGCGGGAGCAAGAGGAACAAAGGGGAGGGACAAAGAGAAATCCCACGAAAGGGGAGTTCATTTGTCCAGCCGCAGAAGAGGGCTCGCATTGTCCTTGACCGCGATCCTTACGACCTCCCTGATGGTCCTCGGACCGGGCGTCGCCCTTGCTGAAGAGCGTGGCCCCGTCAGGGACGTCGCAGGTGGGGTCAAGGACCAGTTCGAGGACAAGGCCGACCAAGGGGCCGAGGACGCCGAGGAGGCACCCCAGACACCAGCCGGGACCGGCGTGACCGCCGACCAGCGGTCCGCTTCCGGAGGCGAGGGCGGTGCCGCTGGATCCGAGGCCGGCACGAGGGCGAAGTCCCAGGTGGTCGAGGTCGACCTCGGTGACCAGGACGTCGTCGACGTGGCACGCAGCGAGGCGTCCATCGGCAACGACGACCGTGCGAAGAGCAACGCGACGCTTCTTGCCCTCGGTGGGCAGGAGATCATCGGCACGCAGGCCGACTCCGACGGCGAGGGCGCGAGCCACGCCGGTGACCCGCTCGCCGCGCTGTGCGAGGGAAGCGAGGGACAGCTGTGCCTGCGCGTCCTCTTCGCCGACGCCTACGCCGACGAGGACGCGGGACGCTCCGAGGCCTTGAGCCAGACCGGGGTCGCCGACGTCTGTCTCGGTGGCAACAGCTCTGACCAGCGTGCCGAGTGCGAGGGGCCGGTGGGCGCCAAGGTGGCGGCCAGCAAGGCTCACACCGAGCGCGACAAGTCCGACGGCCGCACGAACAGCCGGAGCGAGTCCGCGGTGGTCGACGTGTGTGTCGGTCCCGAGGACGAGACCTGCGCCGTCGGCGCAGAGGTCCTGAAGGCCGAGAGCGCGGCTTCGTCCGCCGGCAAGACGAACGGGGAGTCCACCGTCGTCGGGGTCGAGCTCGGCAACGAGGAGGTTGTCTCCCTCAACGAGGAGGCTGAGCTCGAGGTCCAGCCCGGGTGCGCGGAGCCGAGCCTGGTGTGCGCGGCAGCCAACCAGGGCGAGGCGACTGTCACCGAGGGCCTGGCGAAGCAGTCCCAGGACGCCCTGAACGTCGTGGTCCTTCCGGACACGGTCGGCGTCGACCTCGGCATCTCCCGCACGGAAGCCTCGGCCACCGCGGGTAGCCCGGCTGCCGGTGGCGAGACGGCTCAGGGCGGGCCTGGCACGCCGGAAGGGGGCGAGCTCGAGGAGTCGGCAGGCATCCTGCCGAACACCGGCGGCGTCTGGTCGGGCCTGCTCTCGCTCGCACTCGGGGCGATGGCCGCAGGGTCGTTCCTGCTCGCTCGCAACCGTCGCCGTCTCGGCGCGCTCATCTGAGCACAGGTCCGATTGCTGGGGGCGGTGCTCAGGCACCGCCCCCAGCTCGTCCCGGAGGAGGGAACATGCGCCGGTCGATCTCCCGCGGCGTGCTGGTGCCGGTCGTCGCCGGGTCCGTGGCGCTGGTCCTTGCGCTGGTGCTTGCCTACGTGACCATCCGTGACATCAGAGGATCCGAGCCGGTCCCGGCTGCCGCGGGCACCGGGCAGATGCCCACCCACCGGATGGTCTCGAAGAAGGGCGGGTTCGCGGTCGCTGTGCCCGACGACCTGACGGCTGAGCATGCAGGCACGGCAGTGCGCATGGTCAGTGCGTCCAAGGACCTCGTCGTGGTGGCCGCCCCGGCCGGGGACGGCCCTCTTCCCCGGGCCGAGAAGCGTGTCCTCAAGCGGATGGACCGGGACTACCCCGAGGTGTCGGTCCTCGGCCGTGAGCAGGTCGAGGTCGACGGCCACCCGGGGCAGACCGTGTTCGGCCGTGCGGTGAATGATGCCGGGGCGAGGCTCCGGTTCGCGGTCACGACCGTGCACGCGGACGGGAGCAACTTCACCCTGGCCGCCTACACCGCTTTCGGGGCCGACCCGGCCGAGGTGCTGCCCAGGGTCAACGCGATCGCCAACGGTTTCGAGGTGCTGACTCGCGGGCGGTGACCACGTCGGCGCCGCCGCTCAGCGCTCCGGCGAGGGGAGCTCGGCGTACGCCGGAGCGCCGTCCCTCGCCGCGGCAGACGGGACGGGTCGGCGGCTCTCGCGCGGCAGACGGGACGGGTCGGCGGCTCTCGCGCGGCAGACGGGACGGGTCGGCGGAGCTCAGTCGTCCCAGCGGAGCACCGCGGCCACGCCACCGCCCTTGGTCTGCGCGGCCGGGAGCACGGCGATCGCGGTGTCGGTGGCGGCACCGACGGCGACGAGCACCTGGTCGGCGGGCAGGTCCTTCTTCGAGGACGCCGGCTCGGGCAGGGCAAGCCCGGGGAAGCGGGTGACGTCGACGTTCATGTCGTGGGCCTTCTGGAGGTCGACGATCAAGGTCTCGACCTGGCCCTGCACGAGTGCCCGCAAGACGTCGTCGACGCCGAGGACGGCACCGCTGCCCTGGCCCCACTTCTCGTCCAGGCGTCCGGTCAGCTCCTGCTGGTCCTCGGCCTCGAGCCGGGCGAGCACCTGGCGGACCTCGTTCCACAGCGCCTCGGTCGAGCTGCCCTCGGCACGGCCCCCCGCGCTCACCTGGACGACCTCGCACTGGATCCCGTTGAGGGCGTCGGCGATCTCGGTGCGGGCCCGCGGGTCGCCGGCGAGCAGCACGACTCGGGGCCGGTGGCGCGTGACAGCGGCGCCGACCTCGTCGGCCACCTCTCGCGCGTTGCTCTCCCACTGGTTCTCCGAACGCTGCTGGAAGCGCCGGTGGGACCAGCCGCCGCCCTGGTACTTGTGGATGTGCAGCTCCTTGCCCTCCACCTCGGAGTGCGAGCTCTCGTGGCGGGCGAGGGCGCGGTAGAAGTCGAGGTCGGCGCCCTCCTTGTCGGCCACGACGAGCAGGAACGGAACCTGGCCGTCTACCTGGTGCAGCCACGCGGAGACGTCGGGGAGCTCGCCGCACGTCACGACCTCCGGCCACACGCTGCTGCCGGCCAGGACGTCGTCGAAGACGATCTGGTCACCTGCGGCGACGATCGTGCGACGGACCTCGCCCGGCATCTCGGCCGGCTCCTGGAGCCGTCTGCCGATCTCCTCGACGAGCTTTGGCTCGACGCCTTCGTTCTCAAGGGTGTGCCGGGCCGTGGTCCAGCGGGCCTCGAGCTGCTGGGCCGCGTCCTCGGTGTTACGGCTGACGTCCATGTGGACGGTGACGTACGGGCCGGGGTGGGCGTAGACGTCCTGAAGGGTGCTCAGCTGCATCGCGTCCTCCTGCGGTGCTGGTGATCGCGTTCGTGTTCTCCTCACTCGGGCGTACCCACCAGCGCCCGGGTCACGCGGGTCACGAGCCCGGTCGCGCGGTGTGGTCGGGGTGGCCGTGAGTACGACGGTCCTCCTTCATCTGCGCCTCGAAGAGGTGGCGGCGTCCCTGGACGAGCCGCTCCCGCACGGACCTCTCCATCTCTCGGAACAGCGACCAGTACGTGTCGTCGTACGCCTCCACGACCTGGAAGGTCCACCGGCCCGGGATCACGTTGCGCCCGACGATCTCCCGCTCGACCTGGTCGGCGATCTCGCCGTGGCCGGCCTCGCGGAGACGCTCGACAGCCTCCCCCAGCTTGAGGTCGGCGGAGCCGGTCAGCTGGTGGAAGGAGTAGAGGTGGCCGCGCGCACTCTCGGTGGCCTCCAGCGCCTCGGTGACCAGACCGACGGCCTCGATGGTCGCCCGGTCCACGCCGACGGGTGGGGTGTGCTCGGGAAGGGGCTCGTCGGGTGTCGTCATGGGAAGTCCTCCTCGCGGGCTCGCGAGACATTCGCGTGGTCTCGGGACAACAGTCTCCGCTGCGGGCGGTTCGATGCGCAGGCTGGTGAGCGAAACCAAGGAGTCAGGACGCAGAGAAAGGGGGCGGTCCCGTGCGACGGGACCGCCCCCTGTTCCGGTGCCGACTGGGTCAGCGACGTCGCGGCACCCCGGCGATCACGAAGTCGTCGACGTAGCCCGCGCCCTTGCGCATCACGAGCCGAACCGTGTGGCGCCCTCGTCCGAGGTCCTGCCAGGTCCGACTCCTGACGAAAGAGGTGCGCGGATGCGGCCCTCGAACGAGATGAGCCCGACCCGCGTGCCGTCGATGAAGACCGCTGCTCTGCCCCCGTCGGAGGCGAGGCCGTAGTTGAGCCTCACCCGCGGTCCGGTGAAGTCGAGCGTGAGGGTGTCCTTGCCCCGGCCGGTGCCGCGGTTGTCGCAGTAGGTGCCGCTGTTGGCGGTCTTGCTGCTTGACCTGCTGCGCCAGCTTCCGCCCCACATGACATGGTGCTGCTGACAGGTGACCCGCTGGAGGACGTGGACCTTGACCTTGACCTTGTCGCGGTCGATGGCACCCCGCGGGTCGGTCACCACCAGCTCTGCGACGTAGACGCCAGGGCGGTCGTAGACCTTCCTGACCGTCTTGCCGTTCAACGCTGCGGAACCGTCGCCGAAGCTCCACCGGTAGCGGAGCCGGTTCGGGGTCTCGGCGTCGGTGGACTGCTCGCCGGAGAACGTCACCTGGCGGCCGTTGAACACGAAGGCCGGCTTGGCGCGGGCCTCGGCGACCGGCACGGTGTTGCCGCTCGGCGGAGGCCGTGTTGGCTCCTCCTGCGCAGCGACCACGACGACCTCCACCGTGGCAGTGCCCGTGGTCGCCCCGCGGGTCGGTCAGGGTGAGCCGGGCCGTGTAAGGTCCCCGGCCGGTCGTAGACGGTGCGGACGGATCTGCCCACGGCGTCGCGACGTGCACCTCCGGGTTGCGCCTCGACGCGTCGGCGAGGTACGACGCGACGCGGCCTGCCGTGCGCATGGGCGGGGTGCTGCCCGTGGGCAGGGCGACGGTCACCTTCGCCCTGGACCTGGAGCGTGACGACTCGTGGACCGGCCGGACCCTGCACGCCCAGGTGCTGCGTCCCGGGACCGACGCCCCGGAGGTGGCCGACGTGGTGCCGTTCACCGTGGGGGACGTGGTGCGCCTGCAGGTGCCGCTCGACGTCGCGGACGGTGACTGGGTCCTGCTCCGGGTCAGCGACCCCTCGCAGGCCAACCCGACGCCGGGGCCCGAAGGTCATCCCTGCAACGATCTCGGGATCGCCTACACGAGCCCGTGGTGGCTGGACCCGGCTGCCTGACGGACCTCCCCGTTCCGGCCCGGACGACCCTCCCGCACACCTAGGCTGGAGCAGGGGTCCGGGTCGTCGTTCGAGGGCGAGAACGCCATGCAGAGGTCCACGCGTCGCCGCGTCGGTGGTGCGCGAGAGTGACATCCACCTCGAGCCGGGCCATGGACGCCGAGGTCGCCGCCGAGCGGGCCGGGCTCCTCGCGGACGTGCGCACGATGCTGGGCCGCACCGTGGACGACTTCGTCGAGCGGTTCTACGACCGGCTCTGGTCGCAGGACGGGCCCGGCGACATCCTGGCGTGGCTCACCGGGCCGGAGCTGGCGCGGCTGAAGTCCCGCCAGGCAGAGCACCTGATGGTCCTCCTCGATCCCGAGGCCGACCCGGAGCAGGCCGCCGCCCGGGCCCGCCGGATCGGCCGGGTGCACGCCATGGTCGGCGTGGACATCGAGTGGTACGCCTCGGCGGTCTCCTCCCACCACCAGCAGATCTTCGACCTCATGGGCACCCTCGGCGACGGCGAGGAGCGGGCCTGGCTGTACTTCACCGTGAGCAGCCGCCTCATGCGTGACCTCCAGGCCGCGCTTGCGGGCTACCGCGACATCGACGCCGGCCTCCAGGGCGCGATGGTGCGGGTCAACGACGCGGTCGCCACCGCCGGGACGGTGCCCGACCTGGTGCTGGGGGTCCTCGAGGCCTGTGCCGAGGTGGACGGGGTCGCGGCGGGGTTCTTCGGTCGGCCCGACGCGCGCGAGGTCTTCCAGTTCGAGATGGGCGTCGGGGCGGGAGCCGAGGCATTCATGTCGGCGATCGCCAGGCGTGAGCCGCTGACGATCACCGTCCTGGAGGACGAGGCCAGTGGGCAGGGGCCTTCGGGTCGCTCCTGGCGCCTGCGGAGCATCGAGCGCTCCGACTCCTACCTCACCGACCCCAGCACCGCTCCGTGGCACGAGCTCGGTGCCCGTCTCGGGTGGCGTTCGAGTGTGTCCGTGCCGATCTGCGACGTGTACGGCGAGCCGCGCGCCCTGCTCTCGTTCTACTCGCACTACCCCGGGTTCTTCGCCACCCCGGCGCGGCAGGCCATGCTCCAGCAGGTCAGGCACCTTCTCGAGCGGGCGCTGGGAGCCCTCGAGGCGCGGGGCGGCCCCGCCGCCGCAGTGCGGGCGTACTCGACTCGTTCGTCGTACCTCTCCCGGCTCCGCCGCGGTGAGGTGCAGATGATCTACCAGCCGATCGTGGACCTGCGGACGGGGCTGCCGACGAAGGTCGAGGCCCTCGCCCGGCTCCGTGGCGACTACCGGCTGCTCCTGCCGGCGGAGTTCCTGCCCGCCCTCGGCGACGACGACCTCGTGGAGCTCTTCGACGTCGGCCTCGACCAGGCGCTGACCGCGGTCCGGTCCTGGGACGAGGAGGGGGTGAGCCTCGGCGTCGCCCTGAACCTCCCCGCCGTCGAGGGCCGTCACGAGCGGTACGTCGCGGTCGTGGAGCGGGCGCTCGCCCACCATCGCCTCCCGCCTTCGCGGCTCACCCTCGAGCTGCTCGAGACCGGCCACCTCTCGGGCCGTCCCCGGTGGCGCAGTCGCGTCCTCGAGCAGCTCAAGGAGCTCGGCGTCCGGCTCGCTCAGGACGACCTCGGCTCCGGCCACAGCTCGCTGCTGCGGCTGCGCCACTTCGCCTTCGACGTGGTGAAGATCGACCAGAGCCTGGTCCGGGGGCAGGAGTTCGACCCGCGGGGTGCGCTGAACTTCATCCACCCGCTGACCAGCCTCGCCCACAGCATGGGGCTCCGGGTGATCGTCGAGGGTCTGGAGAGCCCCGGGCTCGTCGAGACAGCGCTGATGCTCGGCGCCGACGGCGGGCAGGGCTACGGGATCAGCCGGCCGCTCGACGAGGGCTCCGTGGCGGGGTGGGCCCGCGACTACCGCCTCCACGTCGACCCCGGGCACCCCACCACCCGGTTGGGGGCGCTGGCCGCCCACGTCGCGTGGGAGCAGCGGACGTACGCCGGCAGGGCCCCCGATACCGATGTGCCTCCCGTCGAGGTGACCGACTGCCCGCTGAGCCGCTACATCGCCGAGCTCGGGGACCCGGGGGGCCACCTCGGGGAGGTGCACGCCGAGGTGCACCGGAGTGTCCGCCACGGCCTCGGGAGCGTCGAGCACATGCGCTGGTGGCGGGTGCTGACGAAGATGCTGGCCGGCACCCGGTCCTGACCGTTGTAAAACTCCCGTGACGGGTACCCCTGACCATGGCTGAGAACACGGAGAAGAAGAAGGCCCCGATGGCGACGTGGCTCATCGCCACGGTCGTGATCGGGCTGCTGATCATGCTCGTGATCGGCATCACCGTCCTCTGATGAGGGCAGCCGACGCCCACCGGCGTCCCCCGTCGAAGGTGTCCGGCCTGCTTCTCGGACTGGGACTCGGAGGGTTCGTCGACGGCATCGCGCTTCATCAGGTGCTCCAGTGGCACCACATGGTCAGCCACGTCGAGGACTACCCGATGACCACGCTCGAGGGCCTCGAGGTCAACACCTTCGCCGACGGGCTGTTCCACGTCGCGACGTGGGCGCTGGTCCTCGCCGGAACCCTGACCATGCTCGTCGCCTGGCGGCAGGGTCGACTCGCGCCGAGCTGGAGCTTCCACTTCGGACTCCTGCTGGCCGGCTGGGGCGTCTTCAACCTCGTGGAGGGGCTGGTCAACCACCACCTCCTCGAGGTGCACCACGTCCGCGACGACCTCGGGGCGCCGCTGGCGTGGGACTTCGCGTTCCTGGCCTTCGGCGCGCTCCTCGTCGTCGGCGGCTGGCTGCTGCACCGCCGTGGCGTCCGCGACCTGGAGGCGTCTGTCGGTCCGCGCACCGAGGCGGTGGGCTGAGGGTGGCCGCGCCCCGATGGGTCGGCGGACCGGCCTCCCTGTCGCTGGTCCGCCATGCCCACAGCGTCGGCAACCGTGCCGACGAGCATGCCCGTGCCGCCGGTGCCGAGGAGCTCGACCTGGACTTCCGTGACGCCGACGTGGACCTCTCCGACGTGGGCCGGGCCCAGGCGGAGGGCCTCGGCTCCTGGCTGGCCGACCAGAGCCCCGCGACGCACCCGACCGTCGTCCTGAGCTCGCCCTACCTGCGGGCGACCCGGACCGCCGAGCGGGCTGTGGCCGGTCTCGGCCTGGAGGTCCTCCACGACGAACGCCTGCGCGAGCGCGACCTCGGTGTCCTCGACGGGCTCACCGGCCACGGCATCCGTACGCGCTTCCCCGAGGAGGCCGCACGCCGCAAGAAGCTGGGCAAGTTCTACTACCAGCCGCCCGCGGGCGAGAGCTGGTGCGACGTCTCGCTGCGGGTCCGCAGCCTGCTCGCCGACCTGCGGCACGGGTACGACGACGCGCGGGTCTGGCTCTTCACCCACCAGGCGGTGCTCATGACCTTCCGCTACGTCCTGGAGGAGCTCTCGGAGGAGCAGCTGCTGCGGATCGACCGCGAGGAGCACCTGCCGAACGCCTCTCTCACCTCCTACCGGCGGGAGGGGGAGCGGCTGCAGCTGGAGACCTTCGCCGACACCTCGGCCGTCGACACAGCGGCGGAGGTCACCGAGGAGGCCTCCCACGGCTCGGAGGACGACGATCGTGGTGGGTCCTGAGCTGACGTCGGCCACCCCTGCGAGCCTGCGGGCGTGGTGGCTGTGCTCCCGCAGCTCTCCCCGATCCTCGCCGAGCTGGAGGTGATCTCCGGCCGGGTTCGGGTACTCCCCAGCATGAGACTTCCCGACGACAGCATCGCCCTCATGACCCAGGGCTACGCCTACCTCCCGAACCGGCGCCGCGCGGCCGACGGCGACGCGGTCGAGCTGACGCTGCTCGGTCAGCGGGCGGTCGCCGGCTGTGGGCCGGACTGGACGCGCCAGTTCTACGACGAGACCTACGTCGAACGCTCCGAGGCGCTCCCGGGGCTGGTGAAGAACACCCTGGTCGGACAGGGAGCAGTGCACACGCTCGACGCTGCCGACCACCGTCACCGCAAGGGGTTCTTCCTCGACGTGCTCGACGCGCGGGCGACGTGTCGGCTGGCCCGGTCCGTCCTCGCCGCGTGGCAGCGGGCAGAGCCGCGATGGCGTTCGGCGGACGAGATCGTGCTCTTCGACGAGGCGGCGGTGGTGCTCCTCGACGGCGTGTGGGACTGGGCGGGCCTCCCGGAGACCGACGTCCGGGACACCGCCGCGGACATGCTGGCCATGGTCGATGCGTTCGGCGCGGTGGGACCGCGGAACTGGCGCGGTCGGCTTGCCCGCAACCGCCAGGAGCGCCGCCTGGGCAGCCTGGTCGAGGAGGTGCGGCAGGGCAGGCGGACCGCGACGGAGGGCACGCTGCTCGAGCAGGCCGCGAGGCTCACGACTCGCGACGGGGAGCCGCTGGACCCGAAGACGGTGGCCGTGGAGATGCTCAACGTCATCCGGCCCACCGTGGCCACGGCCTGGTTCGTGGCCTACTCCGCTCACGCGCTGGAGCGGAACCCGGCGCTAAGGCCGGGTCTTGCGTCCGAGGACCCGGTCCTCACGACCGCCTTCGCCCACGAGGTCCGGCGCTTCTACCCCTTCGCGCCGCTGCTCGGCGGCACCGCCGTGACCGAGGCGAGCTGGGGCGGGCTCACTGCGAGGCCGGGTGACCTGGTCGTGCTCGACATCTACGGCCAGCATCACCACCCCGACCTGTGGGAGAACCCCTACCGCTTCGACCCCCACCGGTTCGCCGGCGTCCAGCCGGACCCGTACACGTTCGTCCCGCAAGGCGGCGGCTCGCCGGAGTCGGGGCACCGTTGCCCGGGCGAGCCCGGCGTCGTGATGATGCTCGAGGTGCTGCTGCCGCGACTGGCGCGCCTCGAGTACGACGTGCCCGCGCAGGACGACCGGATCAGCCTGTCGCGCATGCCCGCGCGGCCGCGCAGCGGGATGGTGCTGCGGACGGCCGCCTAGCGTCCCCGGCCCGACGGGGTCAGATCGCGCGCCGGCGGCGACCCGGCTCGAGGCGGGGCGCCCGCTTCGGCGGCGTGGTGTCGATGGGCAGCCGATGAGCGCCCACGGGCCGGCGGGTGTTGCGCTCCTTGAGCTGCTTCTGGGCCTCGGCGGGCTGTTTCGGGAGCTCGACCATATGGGCCGACCCGACCGTGGCGTGGATGGGCAGCGGGGTGGTGTCACCGAGCGCCGCGGCAACGGTGGTCTGGCAGGCCACGTCCATCGCCAGGGTGCAGTGGGGCATCCAGTTCCCGGGCCGGTAGTAGGACCAGCTCTCCATGGCTCCGAGAGCCGAGTGGACCTCGTCGTGGAGCCGAAGCAGCCGCGTGGTCGGAGCCACGGCGAGGTAGGCCGGCGCCTTGTTGGTGAGGAAGAACCCCAGGGAGGTCATCGACACCGGGAGGCCGTTGACGCCTGCCAGGGGCGCCCGGAGTCGGGCGGCCACCTGCTCGGGGTAGGGCGTGTCGACGATCGCGAGGGTGATGTGCGGTCGGTAGCCCTCCTCGTAGGTGGTGCCGGCCGAGGGGACGCCGTACTTGTCGAGCGCGTCCCACGCGTCCCTGACCCGTTTCTCGGTGAAGTCGTCGAAGTACAGCACGACCGCGAACGCCTCCGAGGCCGGCTCCGAGGCAGGTGCCGGGCCCGCAGGCCCGGGCTGCTCGGAGGCGGCACGGCGACCTGCGGCCTGCTCACCGAGCAGCCGGACGTCGCGCAGGTGTGAGGACACCGATCCTCCTGGCAGTGGTGGAGATTCCGTGAAGGGTCAGACGGGACGGGCGAGCGTTACACGGCGGCCTGCCCGTCGAGCTGCCAGGTCCGCTGCCGGGCGATGCTCAGGCTCGCTGGGCTGGAGGGGCTCGACGTCGCAGGCAGTTCCGGGGGCTCGTAGCGCGGGGACGCGTGACGGGGAGCCTCGTGACGGTGCGCGTCGCGCAGCGAGGACTCGTAGAGCGGGGAGTCGCTGAGCGGGCTTCCGTAGCTCGAGGACCCGCTGAGCGGGGGCTCGTAGCGCGGGGGCGGCGGGCTCGAGGACTCGTAGCGCGGGGGCGGCGGGCTCGAGGACTCGTAACGGGGGGACTCCAGGCGCGAGGAGTGGGCGCCGTTGACGGAGGGCGACTCGCGTGCCTCGATCAGGATCGCGGCGGCAGCCTCCTGGGCGTTGCGCAGGATCGCGCTCCTCTCGGCACGCGCCATGGTGAGCATGTCGCGGGCCCGGCGTACAGCCTCCTCGACCAGGTCGTCGGCGACCCGTTGCGCGTTGAGCAGCAGGGACGCGGCCTGCGGGTTCCCCGCCGGGTGGGTGGCCGCCGGCAACGCGGCGGCGACGGGCCTGCTCTCGGTGCGGAGGTGCTCGCTCTCGGCGCGGAGGCGTTCGTTCTCCTCGCGGAGACGTTTCAGCTCGAGGTCGGTGGCCTGGACCTGGTCGGCGAGCAGGTCGAGGAACTCGGCAACTTCGTACTCGTCGACTCCGCGAATGCGATGCGAGAACTGCACCTCGCGGATGTCTGCGGGTGAGCGGTAGTAGTGAAAGGGGTGTTCGTGCTGTGTCACGTGTCTTCACCTGCCCGAGCGGGCGTCGTGTTGCCGGTACCCCCGTGCCGACGGTTCAAGGACGTATGGAGTTATGCCCACGTACCGTGAGCCGTAACCCGACTCACGTCTTGTACAGGCAGGAGTCTCCGCCAAACGGGACAAACGCCGCAACGACGTCTGGACCGCGGGGTAGTCGGATGTTTAGACCGTGCCGGAAGTGGGTTGAATCAGTCCTTTCGCATGAGCTGGAGGGTGGTCTCGAGCACCATGTCGCCGAAGCAGCGGTCGATCGCGTACGAGTCCTCGTAGTTGACGACGAGGAACCCGCCGGCGGCGAAGCCGAGCCCCTGCTGTCCGGCCGGGTCGATCTCGAACGACTGCGGGATGTAGCCGAGAGCGTCGTTCGACTGCGCGAGGGGGAGGGTCACCCGTGCGGGGCTCTTCTCCTTGATCGTGTTGGTCAGGTTGCTGAACAGCTCGCCCGGCCCGGTGGTCACCATCAGGTCCTCGCCGATCCTGATCGCCCCTGCTGCCACCTCCGCCGAGACCGGCGCCGTCGACGTGCAGGGAGCTGTCTGTGACTTCCCGGTGGTGATCGAGGCAGGCACGGGGTCGATGGCGCGGTCGAAGAACCCGGGCACCGCCAGGGAGGTGAGCGGGACGTTGGTGGCCGGCTGCCGCCAGGTGACCCGCTCGGCGGACACGTCCGCGCCCGTGACGGGGGTGCCGGTGCCCACGGCCGGGAGGAGGTTCGCGACACCGCGGCCCGTGTCGCCGGCCGGTGACATGTTGCCCAGACCTGTCATGAAGTGCAGCCCCACCCCGCCGAAGCGCTCCTCGAGCCGCTGCCCGAAGACGCCGGGCCAGTCCGGGTGGGCGACCCCGCCGTTGGTGCCCTTGCTGACCGGATGGGCGGCGTACGCCCCGAGGGTCGCGATCACGCGTGGCGGGGCCGTCCTCCCGCGCCTGCCCGACTCGCCGGGGACGTAGGCGCGCAGCCAGCCGACCTGCTGCTCCTCGGCACTGCGGTAGGTGTCGCGGCGTTCCCGGTTGAAGGGACGCGCCGACAGCTCTCCGGCCTCGAGCACCGCGGGCTCCATGCCGCGGACCGCCTCGCGGACGGTGTCCCGGATCGCGTCGGTGACCTGATCCATGTACCAGTCCGGGACGAATCCCCATCCGCCGATGAAGTCCGGGGCGGCGTGGCTGTGCGTGGCGGCAAGAACGATCCCGGCCGGGTCGATGCCGAGCTCGTCCCCGAGGTCCTCGCTGAGCTGCTTCGCCCCGCACCGCTCGCACTTCGTGGCGTAGTCCCACATCCAACCCTCGCCGTCCACGACGGCGAGCACGGCGGTGTCCGCGCCGTCGCCGATCGCCACCGCGCGCACCCACAGCCCCAGATCGGTGTCGAAGGCGGAGACCGGGTTCATCGGCCCGATGCCGAAGCCGCCCTGGTAGATGCAGTCGGGGTTCTCCGGCCACGGCGTCCCGGTGTGGGCGAGGTGGGCGGCGTCCTCCGGCGTGGTGCCGAGCCGGTCGAGGAAGTCGGGGCTCAACGTGCGGCACGCCGCCGGGTCGGTCTCCCAGGTGCCGCCGTACTCCTCCGGGCGGGGGTGGATGGAGGTCTTCGCCGCACCTGCCAGGAGGCCGGAGGGGGCCGGGGACGCGAGGTCTCGTGAGGTCGTCGGCGCGGCAGGGGCCCGGTCCTGCACCACGCCGGCCAGAGGGAGAAGCAGCACGAGCGCGGCCGCTGCCGTGTGGCGAGCTCGATCGAGCATGGTCGTCCGGTCCCGTCTGTGTGCCCTCCGTCACTTGAGAACGACCGCCGGGCCAGGAGGTTATGCAGGACCTCATGGGCCGTTCAGGGGCTGGCGATCTGGGTGATATGTGGCTAACGTCACATCTCGGCAGGTCTCGGCACCCAGATGCGCTCACGAGGGAGATCAACCATGCGCAGACCCAGCCCCACAGTTCTCGTCGCCGCCCTGGTCGCGGTCCTGCTCGCCCTCACGACGGCAGCGCCCGCCGTCGCCGCGCGCAAGGCGCCGACAGGGCAGACGTCGTACCCGAGCTCCATGGCCTCTCTCGGCGACTCCATCACCCGCGGCTTCAACGCCGCCGGCTGGTTCTCCGACTGGCCCGACCGGTCCTGGTCCACCGGGTCGCACAGTGCGGTGAACAGCCATTACACCCGGCTGCTGACGCACAGCAAGAAGCTCAAGGCGTACAACCACGCGCGCAGCGGCGCGAAGATGGGTGAGCTTCCGGCCCAGGCGAGCTCGACGGTGTCCCAGGGCGCCGAGTACGTCACGATCCTGATGGGCGCCAACGACGCCTGCACGTCGACCGAGGCGCAGATGACGCCGGTGGCCGACTTCACCGCACAGTTCCGAACCGCGATGGACACCCTGGCTGCTCAGTCATCCCAGCCGAAGGTCCTCGTGGCGAGCATCCCGGACCTCTACCGGCTCTACCTGGTCGGCAAGGGCAGCTCGTCGGCGCGGTCCGCGTGGTCGGCCTACAACATCTGCCAGTCCATGCTCGCGAACCCGCTGTCGACCGACCAGGCCGACGAGGCCCGTCGGGCGCGCGTGCGGCAGCGGGTCATCGAGTTCAACAGCGCGCTCGCGGAGGTCTGCGGGACCTACGCGTTCTGCAAGTTCGACGGCGACGCGGTCTTCGGGTACCCCTTCACCCTCGACCAGCTGTCGACCTGGGACTACTTCCACCCGAACACCTCCGGGCAGGCGGTGCTGGCGGAGGTCACCTACCAGGTGGGGTTCTGGCCTTCGAGCTAGCCGAGCGCCCTCGGGTCGCAGACCCGGCCGACGTGGCGCGTCACAGGACCAGGTCGCCGGAGAGAAGCAGCAGGCCGACGGGGACCACATAGAGGAACACGGGGAGCAGCACGGCGGCTCCGAACTCGCGCAGGACACCCTTCGCCCGCGTGCGCGGGGTGGGGCAGTCGTGACACATGGTGCCAACCTAGCGGGATCGCAGCGTCCGGACAGGGCTTCTCCTCGCACACCGGAGTCTTGACGGACGGTCCCGGTGCCCTGAGACTGTGCGCCGGGGAGGGCCCGCCTCGAGACAGGACTCCTGCCGTGCGTATCCGGCTCGCCGCCTCTGCCGCCCTGCTGCTCCCGCTCGTCGGCGTACCGCCGGCACCGGCCGCGGCCGACCCCCTCGCCCCGGTGACCGACCACCTCGCCACCGCTGTCGGCGGCTGCGACGACCTCGACCCGCGCACGTGCCTGCTGCCGTTCCCGAACGACACGTTCACCGCGCTCGACAGCGGCACGCCGACCGGGCGGCGGGTGGACCTGAGCCCGCTGGAGATGCCGCGCAACGCCTACGGCAAGCCGGTCGACCCGGCGGAGTGGAACCACAACGACGGGTTCTCCCCGGGCTCGCCGATCCTGACGTTCGTGCCGGGGCTGGACCTCGCCCGGACCTTCGGCCTCGACGGTACGCCGGAGACGGGCCTCGGCACCCCTGACGACCCCTGGGCGGTGCGCGACGCCGAGCCCGATGCCGTGATCGAGGACCCGGCGATGTCGCTGGAGCGCAAGGCCCCGATCGTGCTCCTCGACGCCGACACCGGCGAGCGGCACCCGTACTGGGCCGAGCTCGACGAGAACTCCGCCACCGTCGAGCAGGGTGCGGACCGGACCTTGGTCGTGCGGCCGCTGGTGAACCTCGAGGAGGGTCACCGCTACATCGTGGCGCTGCGCGACCTCGTGGACGAGGAGGGGCGCCGGATCGAGGCGGGCCCGGCGTTCGCGACGCTGCGGGACGGGTTCGCGGCCCGCTGCGAGGCGGCGGCCCGGAGCTGCCGCCCCGGCAGGTTCCCGGCGCCCGCCGACATCGACCCCGCCGACCGGGAGGCGCGCCATGCCGACGTGCTCACCCGGCTCATCGCCCGGGGGGTGGACGTCTCGGACCTGTACCTTGCCTGGGACTTCCACGTCGCTTCGGCGGAGAACCTCGCCGGCCGCGCGCTGGAGATCCGCGACGACGCGTTCGCGCAGCTCGGCGACACGGACCTGGCCGACCTCGAGGTGGAGGGACGCTCCCCGGACTTCACGGTGACCGAGGTCCTCGACGAGACGGTGACCGAGAGCGTCGACGGCGACCAGGTCGAGCAGCAGGTGCGCACCGTGCGCGGGGCGGTGGTGGTCCCGAGCTACCTGACCACACCGCAGGACGAGGTGGTCGAGGTCGAGGGCGTGGGGCTCGTCGTGCCGCAGTCACGCTTCTTCTACGGCCCCGAGAGGTCCGGTCCGATGGCCACCCCGGTCCAGAACCCGTTGTCCCCGACGATGGAGGCGGAGTTCGTCTGCCGCTTCCGCACCGACCTGCCGAGCGTGCGGCCGATGCTGTACGGCCACGGCCTGCTCGGGTCGCGCAACGAGGCGACCGGCAGCTCCTCGGGCGACCTGCGCCGCAGCGGGTACGCCGCCTGTGGCGTGGACTGGATCGGCATGGCGACCGAGGACATCACCAACGTCGGCCTGATCCTGCAGGACATGTCGTGGTTCGCGTCCCTGCCCGACCGCAGCCAGCAGGGCTTCCTCAACTTCATGTACGTCGGCCGCGCGCTCGTCCACGAGGACGGACTCGCGGCCCACCCCGCCTTCCGGGGCGAGGGCGGCGAGCCGCTGCTCGACACCGGCGAGCTGTTCTACGACGGCAACTCCCAGGGCGGGATCCTCGGCGGGGCCCTGACCGCGCTCGCACCGGACTTCACCAAGTCGGTCCTCGGCGTCCCGGGCATGAACTACTCGACCCTGCTCAACCGGTCGGTGGACTGGGAGGGCGAGCTGTTCGATCCCGAGGCGCCGGGCCTCCCGGCGTACGCCTCCTTCCTCTACACGGCCTACCCGGACAAGGTGCAGCAGCAGGTGCTGTTCGCCCTGATGCAGACGCTGTGGGACCGCGGCGAAGGCAACGGCTACGCCCACCACATGACGAGCGACCCGTACCCGAACACGCCTGCGCACCAGGTGCTGCTCGAGGTGGCGTTCGGCGACTACCAGGTGGCGAACGTCGCGGCCGAGGTGGAGGGCAGGACGATCGGCGCAGACTTCCTCGGGACGGCGCTCGCGCCCGGACGCCACTGGGAGCGGGACTACGCGACAGGGGCCGTCGGGACGCCGTACGCCTTCTCGTCCTTCGTCGCCGGCGAGGACGGTGTGCTCCACGCGCCGAGCGGGTCGGCACTGGTCTACTGGGACTCGGGCAACCCCACCCCGCCCAACGGCAACGTCCCGCCGTGGCACCTCGGCCAGGACCCGCACGGCGACCCGCGCAAGGACGACGTGGCCCTGCTCGCGAAGCTCCGGTTCTTCGAGACCGGGCGGATCGTCGACGTCAGCGCGGGCCGGCCGAACTGGACGGTCAAATGCCCACGCCACCCGGAGGCGGGGCCGGACTGTTGACGGTGTGGGAGGTCCTACGTCCCGGGCTTGACCGCCAGGAGTGACACGCTCTTCACCCCATAGCGGTCGCTGGCACCGCGAGCCTGGTCGGAGAGGAACCGGTAGTCGTTGTCGCGGACGGTCACGACGTGCAGGCCTGCCGCCTCGATGGCCGCGACGTACTCGTCCCGCTGCGCCGCGCCGCCGATGCACGAGGCCCACAGGTCGGCGTCGCTGACGATCGCGTGGGAGAGTGCCTTCTCGGAGACGATGTCGGCGATCGCCAGCCGACCACCCGGGCGGAGAACCCTGGCCGCCTCGGCGAAGGCCCGGTGCTTGTCCGGGGCCAGGTTGACGACGCCGTTGGAGATCGCGCAGTCGAAGGTCTCGTCGGCGACGGGGAGGTCCTCGATGCGGCCCTCGCGGAACTCGACGTTGCCGAAGCCCGACTCGCTCGCCAGCTGCCGGGCCCGTTCGAGCTGCTCGGCCGTGAAGTCCACGCCGACGACGGCTCCCGAGGGCCCCACCGCCGTCGCGGCGAAGAAGGCGTCCGTGCCGGACCCGCTGCCGAGGTCCGCGACTCGTTCGCCCTCGGACAGGTCGGCGAGGTCGAAGAAGTACCCGACCCCCGCGAACGACTCCACCGCCCCGAGTGGGACGAGGTCGAGCCGGTCTCCGGGGTAGCCCAGCCGCTCGGCCAGCGTCCGCCCCATCTCGAAGTGGAACGCACCGTGCGGGTGCTGGGCGACGTCGCGGTACATCTGCTTGACCTTCGCCTCGAGCTGCTGCGTGTCGACCGTGGTCATGTCCTTGTCTCCTTCCGTATGGCCGATTGTGCTTCTAACCTGGGAGGACGCACCTTCGAGACGCGCTATTGCGCCTGGTCCAGACCCCGTGGCCGCGATGCAATAGCCGACCATCAGGAGACGTCTCAAGGACGTGAGGACCATGTACGTCACGGTCGGACGGGGGATCCACGCCGGACGTGTCGACCACGGCGACCGGTTCCGTGCGCTCGCGCGTGACCAGCTTCCCCGGCTCGTCTCCATCGCGCGTCGCCTCGTCGGCGACGACGCCGAGGACATGGTGCAGGAGTGCCTGCTGAAGGCGTTCCAACGCTACGCGCAGCTCGACGACCCGTCCGCCGGCCCTGCCTGGCTGACCAAGATCCTCGTGAACTGCTGTCGTGACCTCGGTAGGGCACGTGCCCGCGGGCCGGTCGAGGTCTTCGTCGACGACATCGACCAGTTCTCGCTGTTCCGGCACATCGCCTACGAGGACCCCTACCCGTACTCGGACTCGCTGCACCTCGACTTCCTCGGGGGTTTCGACACCGAGGACGTGCGCGAGGTGGTACTGCGCCTGCCCCGGACCTACCGGGTCCCCCTGGTGCTGGTCTACATGGAGGGCTTCCTCGTGAAGGAGGTCGCCTCCATGCTCGACGTACCGCTGGGAACGGTCCTCTCTCAGCTGCACCGTGGCCGCAAGCTGTTCGAGAAGCAGATGTGGGAGTACGCCGAGGAGACGGGCCTCCTGTCGGGGGAGGAGTCGACATGATCAGCTGCAGCGAAGCCGTGAGACGTCTCTGGGAGTACCTCGACGGCACCGTGGAAGTCGACGAGCGCGTCCTGGTCGAGGAGCACCTGTCCCGATGTCGCACCTGCTGCGGGGAGCTGGAGTTCGCCAGGGAGCTACGACGGATGTTACGGGCGCCGGCTGCGGACGACCTCCCGGACGACGTCATGCGCCGTCTGCACCGGACCATCGAGGAGCTGGGAACATGAGCCGTGACCTGCTCAACAGCGCGGCCGTGAAGCAGCTGGTGCGCGACGCCTACCGCCAGGTCCCGCCGACCACCGCCGTCGTGGCCCGCAAGCTCTACACGCCGGAGGAGCTCTCAGGCGTGCCCGAGTCCGCGGTCAACCGCTCGCTGGGGGTGGCCAACCACCTCCGCCACGCCGACGTCCGGCCCGGCGAGACCGTGCTCGACGTCGGCTGTGGCGGAGGCATCGACACGGTCATCGCCGCGCGGCGAACCGGTCCGACCGGCACCGTGATCGGCCTGGACTTCCTGCCCGAGATGCTCGCGCGGACCGCGTCCGTCAGCAAGGAGGCCGGCCTCGACAACGTGCAGATCCTCGAGGGGGAGATGGAGGCGATCCCGCGTGAGGACGACAGCGTCGACCTGGTCATCTCCAACGGCGTGGTCAACCTGTCGGCGCGCAAGGCACGGGTGATGGCCGAGTGCGCCCGGGTCCTGCGTCCCGGGGGCAGGCTGTGCGTCTCCGACCTGACCGTGGAGCAGGAAGGGCTGCCGCCGGAGATCCTCACCCAGCCCGCGGCATGGGCCGGCTGCGTGGCCGGTGCGCTGGCCGAGGGCGACTTCGTGCACAAGCTCGAGAAGGCGGGCTTCGTCGACGTGCAGGTCCGCAGCCGTGAGCCGTTGAGCATCGACGACGTCGCCCTCTACCCGCTCTTCTCCGACGAGGTGATCCGGCTGATGCGCCTCATGATCCCGGCGGAGCGACAGCGCGCGGTCGCCGTCGCGGTGGTGGTCACCGCCTCGGTCCCCGCCGCCTGACCCGCCCGGGCGGGTCGCCCGAGTCGCGAGTCGGCCTGGCGTCGGGCATGCTGACCGACGTGACCGACCTGCGAACCCTCGGTCCCGAGGACTGGAAGCTCTGGCGGGGTCTGCGCCTGGCCGCCCTGGCGGAGGCTCCCCAGGCCTTCGGCTCCCGGCTCGTCGACTGGCAGGGGGAGGGGGACCGCGAGGAGCGGTGGCGCGAGCGACTGGGCATCCCAGGGTCGCGCAACGTGGTCGCGGTCCTCGACGGTGAGCCGGTCGGCATGGCCAGCGGCGTGCCGGCGGACGACGATTCGGTCGAGCTCATCTCGATGTGGGTCGCCCCGAGCGCGCGGGGGCGTGGCGTCGGCGACGCGCTGGTGCGCGAGGTCGAGCGGTGGGCCCGCGAGTCGGGTGCTCGGGTGCTGCGCCTCGACGTGGCCGAGGACAACGCCGCCGCGCAGGCGCTGTACGAGCGGCGCGGCTTCACCCTCACCGGGGAGCTCGGTGAGCTGATGGCGGACGGGGTGCGGCGCGAGAGGGTCATGGCCAAGGCGCTCCGGGCGTGAGTCGCGTCGCCTGATCGGCGCGCGTCCCGCGCTCCGGGCGGCGTGGTTCCCGCCCCGACGCCCTGGGTAAAATGGGGCAAATGTCCTGGGGCTACAGACCATCTCTCGACGGCCTGCGCATGCTCGCGATGTATCTCATCGTGCTCTTCCACGCCAACGTGGCGGGCGTCGAGGGCAGCTTCATCGCGGTCAACCTCTTCTTCGTCCTCTCAGGATTCCTCGTCACGAACGTCATCCTGACCGAGATGGACCGCACCGGGTCCCTGGACCTCGGTCAGTTCTACGCCCGCCGGGTCCGGCGCCTGCTTCCGGCAGCCGTGGTGGCCATCGTGGGGATCAGCGTGCTCTTCCTGCTCGTCTCCCCGGTCGTACGCCGGGTGTCGATCATCGGCGACGCCCAGAGCGCACTGCTCTACGTCGCCAACTGGCGCTTCATCCACCAGGGCAATGACTACTTCGCCAGCGGCATCGACAAGAGCCCGTTCCTGCACTTCTGGACCCTCGGTATCGAGGAGCAGTTCTACCTGCTGTTCCCACTCGTCGTCCTGCTGCTCGTCCGCCGCCGGTGGAGGTGGGCCCTGCTCGGGGGCCTCTCGGCGATCTTCCTGCTGTCGGTGGGAGCCCAGCTCTACTGGGCCAACGTGAACGAGCTGCGGGCCTACTTCGGCACCGATGCCCGTCTCTACCAGCTCGTCGCGGGCGCGCTGCTCGCCATCGCCATGCGCACCTGGACGGTCCGGCTCCCGGCACGTGCCGCAGGTGCCGTCGCCAGCACGGGGATGGTGAGCTTCCTGCTGCTGTCGACGAGCTGGATCGACCTGTCCCAGGCGTCCCGCGGCTTCCTCGGCACCGCGGCGTGCGTGCTGCTGATCGGCGGCCTGATGCTCGCCGAGGACCAGCCCCTGGGCAGGCTGCTCTCGCGGCGTACCCCGGTCTACCTCGGCAAGATCTCCTACTCGACCTACCTGTGGCACTGGCCGGCCATCCTCGTCCTGCAGCAGATGCTGACCGTGGGCCCGCTGACCATCGCGGTGATCGCCGCTGTCCTCGCCACGGCCCTGGCCGCCGCCTCCGCGGAGCTGATCGAGGACCCGATCCGCCGGTCGAAGTCGCTGAACCCCTTCCGCTGGAGGGTGGTCGGCGTCGGCCTGGCTGTGAGCGTGCTCGTCGCGGTAGCCGTCGTACCCGGCGTGCTCTCCAGCCCGCGCGCACCGGCCCTCGCCGCGGCGACGACCCCGAAGGCCCAGACGGCGCCGTCGCCCGAGGTCGAGGAGGTGGTCAAGGGCGCCGAGCCGGTGCCCGAGGACGTGGACTGGACCGAGGTCGACAAGGACCGCGGCGAGACCTACACCTGCGGCCCCGAGAACCCTGAGGACTGCGTCGTCGTGGAGGGGCCGGCCCCCCACGTCCTCGTCGTCGGCGACAGCCACGGCCGGATGCTGTCGAAGATGTTCACCACGCTGGCCGAGGAGCGCGACTTCACGTTGTCGATGAACGTCGTCATGGGCTGCCCCTGGCAGGAGAACCTGCGCAAGAAGGGCGGGACACCCAAGGGGCTGGAGGAGTGCGAGAAGGCTCGGGTCGGCTGGTACGACGAGGTGATGCCGCAGCTCGAGCCGGACGTGGTGGTGCTCGTGAGCTTCCCGCGCGACAACGAGAAGTGGACCAGGCGCATCGAGCACCGAGACGGGATCCGGGGCCCCCTGGAGAAGAAGGTCCTGCGGGCCACCAAGCAGAACCTGCGCAAGATCGAGCGTCAGGGGGCTCGCGCACTCATGGTGCAGAGCCTGATCATGCCGGAGGGCTTCCGGCCCAACGACTGCCTCACCGGTGGCGCGAAGCCCGAGGAGTGCGCGGTCCCCATGCCGGCCGAGCAGGGGCCGAGCGACGCGTTCTACCGGGCTCTCGCCGCCGAGTCGCCGAACCTGTACTCGGTGAACCTGAACCCGGCGTTCTGCCCCACGGCACCGGTGTGCCGGGCCGTCCACGACGGAAAGGTCGTCTGGAGAGATCCCAAGCACTTCACCGCAGGGTTCGCCGAGGACCGGCGGGACAGGGTGTGGAAGCTGATCCGCCGCACCGGGGTCCTCACCGATAGCGTCTCGTCCTGAAAGACCGGGCCTCTCTGGCGGTCCCGGCGTCGCTCCTCAGGTCATGAATCGGTAGCCCATGCCGGGCTCGGTGATGAGGTGGCTCGGCCGGGACGGGTCGGCCTCGAGTTTGCGGCGCAAGTTCGCCATGTATACGCGCAGGTAGTTCGTCTCCTTCTGGTACACCGGGCCCCACACCTCGTGCAGCAGCTGCTGCTGGGGGATCAGCTTCCCCGGGCGGGTCACCAGCGCGGTCAGCAGCCCCCACTCGGTCGGGGTGAGCCGGACCTCCTCGTCGTCGCGCCACACGCGTCGCGCCTCGAGGTCGATGCGCAGGTGCTCGGTCTCGACCGTCCCGTTGTCGGCCGGGCCCGCCCGGCGTACCGCTGCACGCACTCGCGCCAACAGCTCGTCGACGCCGAACGGCTTGGTGACGTAGTCGTCGGCACCGACGTCGAGGGCCTGGACCTTGTCGTCGGAGCCGTGTCGCGCCGACAGCACGATGACAGGGACCGCGCTCCACCGGCGCAGCTCGCGGAGCGCGTCCACGCCCGAGACACCGGGCAGGCCGAGGTCGAGGATCACCACGTCGGGTGCGTCGCGACGCAGGGTGTCGAGTGCGCTCTCGCCGTCGAGGGCGGTCAGCACGCCGTAGCCGCGGGCACGCAGGTTCATCGACAGCGTGCGCAGCAGCGCCTCGTCGTCGTCCACCAGCAGGATCGAGGTCATGCACGCTCCGCCGGTGCGAGTGGCTCGCGCTCTGCGCTGGGAACGGCGGGAAGGTCCAGGACCATGGTGAGTCCGCCACCGGGGGTGTCCTCGGCGATGAGCAGGCCGCCGAGCGCCTCGGTGAGGCCCCGGGCCACGGCGAGGCCCAGACCGAGGCCCTCCCGCGCCTGGGCGTCACCGAGGCGCTGGAAGGCCGCGAACATGCGCTCCTTCTCGCTGTCGGGCACCCCGGGGCCTTGGTCGACCACGTGGAGCTGGACACGGTCGGCGACATGGCCCGTCGACACCGTCACACGTCTGCCCGGAGGTGAGTGGCGCAGCGCGTTGTCCACGAGGTTGGCCACCACACGGTCGAGGAGGCCCGCGTCGGCGAGGACGGGGGGTAGGTCGGGAGCCAGCCGGAGCTCGACGTCCGTGGCCCCCGGCATCTCGGCGATGGTCCGCGAGACGACGTCGTCGAGTCCGATCTCGTGCACGACCGGGCGCACCGCGTCGCTCTGGAGCCGGCTGAGCTCGAGCAGGTTGGCGACGATGGTGTGCAGCCGGTCGGCGGAGTCCTCGACGGTCTCGAGCAGCGCGGCCTCCTCGTGCTCGCTCCACTCGACATCCGGGCTGCGAAGGCTGGAGACGGCGGCCTTGATCCCGGCGAGTGGGGTGCGAAGATCGTGGGACACCGCCGCGAGGAGCGCGGTCCGGACCCGGTTGCCTTGTTCGAGCACGTGCGCGGCGTCGGCGCGCGCAGCGAGCTCCTGGCGCTCGAGGACCACCGCCAGGTGGGTGGCGAAGGCCGCGAGCACGCGCCGTTCGTGCGGCTGGAGGGAGACCCCGCGGAGGGCGAGGACCAGCGTCGAGGAGACCTCCGCGGTCGCGTCGGCGGTTTCGGGCCGTGCCGGCGGCTCGTCCCCGGCCGACCCGAGGATCTCCCAGCCGTCGGTGGTACGCCGGAGCAGCGCGGCCGCCTCGACCCCGAACGTCTCCTGGACCAGCCCGAGGACGGCGTGCACGCCGTGGTCGGACCGCAGCAGCGTCCTGTTGAGGACGGTCAGGGTGTCCGCCTCCCTCCGGGCGAGGTCGGCCTGGATGCTGCGACGGGCGGCTTTGTCGACGACGGAGGCGACGGCCACGGCGACGATGAGGAACATCGCCAGTGCGACCACGTTGATCGTGTCGGCGATGGTCAAGGTGTTCTGCGGCGGGGTGAAGAACCAGTTCAGCAGGAGGCTGCCGAGGACGGCCGCGGTGAGGGCGGGCCAGAGGCCACCCACGAGCGCACAGACCACGGTGAGGGCGAGGTAGCTCATGGCCTCGAGCGCGAGGGTGGGCAGGTCGCGAGTCGGCACCAGCACCATCGACAGAAGCGCGGGGCCGGCGATCGCGAGCACCCATCCGGCGGCGAGGCGACGAGATCCCAGCGGTCCGCCACGGCCGGGTCGGGCCACGCCTCGCCGCGCGTACGGATGGGTCACGACGAGGACGTCGATGTCGTCCGAGCCGGCGATGACCCGCTCGCTCACCCCGGAGCGGAAGAGGCCTCGCCAGCGGGGCCGGCGGCTGACGCCGAGCACGATCTGGCTCGCGTTCAGGCTGTGGGCCAGCGCGAGGACAGCCTCTGCCGGGTCGCCTGCCATGACGGTGTGGTGCTGGCCGCCGAGCTCCTCGGTCAGGACTCGGAGCCGGGCAAGCTGGTCCGGCGGAGGCGCGGGACGGTCCTCGCCCGAGACGTAGACCGCATGGAGCTCCCCGCCCGCGCCGCGGGCCGCGATCCGAGCGCCACGTCGCAGGAGCGCCTCGCCTTCGGGTCCGCCCGTGAGCGCCACGACGACCCGCTCGCGAGCGGCCCAAGTGGAGTCGATGTGATGGTCGCGGCGGTAGCGCTCGAGGCCTTCGTCGACGCGGTCGGCGAGCCAGAGCAGGGCGAGCTCCCTCAGAGCAGCGAGGTTCCCGACACGGAAGTACTGCGACAGCGCGGCGTCGACCCGGTCAGCCGGGTAGATGTTCCCGTGGGCCATCCGGCGACGCAGCGCCTCGGGCGTCATGTCCACGAGCTCGATCTGGTCCGCAGCCCTCACCACGTGGTCGGGGATGCTCTCGTGCTGGGGGACACCGGTGATCGACTGCACCACGTCGGAGAGCGACTCGAGGTGCTCGATGTCGATCGTGCTGATCACGTCGATGCCGGCGTCGAGCAGCTCGTCGACGTCCTGCCACCGCTTCGCGTGCCGTGACCCGGGCGGGTTGGTGCGCGGCAGGTCGTCGACCAGCGCCACCTGAGGGGCCCGGCGGAGGACCGCGTCGACGTCGACCGCCTTGCCGGCCCCGGCCTCGGTCCCGAGGACGGCCGGCGGGACCTTCTCGAGTCCTCGGAGCTGCTCCTCGACCGGCGCGCGGCCGTGGGTCTCGACGAGTGCGGCGACGACGTCGGTGCCGCGACCGTGACGGCGGTGGCCCTCGCCGAGCATCGCGTAGGTCTTCCCCACGCCAGGTGCGGCCCCGAGGTAGAGCCGCAGCCGGCCTCGGGACGTGCCATCCGTCATGCCGCCATTGTTGCGCGGAGCAGCGCGAACGGGCGTGATGGGAGCAACACGTCTTAACGGAGCCTTGACGCGGTTACTCCTTCTGCGCGGCCGCACCCGGGCAGACGATGAAGGTGTGCTGCAGAACATGGGCTTCTACCTCGGGCTCTTCCTGATGTTCCTGGGGATGGCGTGCATCGTCGTGGCCGTGTTCCGTGCCCTCGGCCGGGTGTGGACCCTCGGCCTCTACGAGCTGTGGGTGCTGCCGACCGCCGGGCTCGGCCTGATCCTGCTGGGGCGGTGGCTGATCCAGTGACCGTCACCGTCCACGCCGGGTGGCGTGCGGGTCTTCGCATGCCGACCTTCCGGCATCCCTCCCAGGTCGTCGTGACCGCCTTCGCCGTGGCCATCGCCGTCGGCACCGTGCTGCTGATGCTCCCGGTTTCGCGGGCCGGCGACGGCGGGGCGCCGTTCGTGGTGTCACTCTTCACCGCGACCAGCGCGGTCTGCGTGACCGGCCTGGTCGTGGTGGACACGCCGTCGTACTGGTCGTCGTTCGGGGAGGCCGTGATCCTCGGCCTGATCCAGGTAGGTGGGTTCGGCATCATGACGCTCGCCTCGCTGCTGGGGCTGCTCGTGACTCGAAGGTTGGGGCTGCGCTCGCGGCTCACTGCAGCCACGGAGACCAGGAGCCTCGGCATCGGTGACGTCCGCTCTGTCCTCGTCGGCGTCTTCCGG
>DATHVS010000226.1:0-2609 GCA_035461195.1 Nocardioidaceae bacterium | reverse complement strand
CAGGTTCGGCACGGAGTCGGCGCGGCAGCCGTCGGTCAGGACGAGGTTGCGGTTGGACTCGTAGGTCTCGATTCCCTCGGCGACCTTGCGGATCAACACGTCGCCGACCCACACGGCGTGCTCGCCCTCGCCCTGGAGGGCCCCCTTGTAGTCGACGTTGCTGCGGGTGCGCGGCGCGTTGTGGTCCACGAACAGCCGGTGCTCGAGGTGCTGGCCCTCGTCGGCGAAGTACAGCCCGAGAAGCTCCGCCTCACCGCCCGGTCCGGCGTACACGACCTCTGTGTTGAGGCGGACCAGGCCGCCGAAGCTGATCGCGGAGTGCCGCACCGAGGCGTCGCGGCCCACCCGGATCGCGTCGCGGCCGAGGTGGACCGCCTCGTCGTCCCAGTCCTGGATGGTGACCGCGGTGACCTGTGCGCCGTCGCCGACGAGCAGCGAGGTCGTCGCGGCGTAACGCGCGGCGCCGGTGTGCTCGATGACGAGCGCGACGCTGGCGTGGTTGCCGACCCGCACGACGAGGTGGCCCCACACGAGGTCCTCGGGCGAGGTGCCGTGCAGCTTCACCACCACCGGCTCGGTGGCCTCGAGCTCGGCGGGCACGTCGAGCAGCATCGCCGCACCGGCGTTGGCCACCGCGAGCGCCGAGGGCCGGTCGGCCGGCATCATCTCGCCGAGCTCACGAGCCTCCTCGGAGGTGATCTCCCGGAGCGTGACACCCTCGGGCAGGGAGGTCTCCCAGCGCAGGTGGGCGCCGGACGCCGCTCCGTCGAGGATCCCGCCGAGACGCTTCAGGGGGGTGAACCGCCAGATCTCCTCCCGGCCGGTCGGCACCGGGTGGTCGACGAGGTCGTACGACGGCGTCGGGTGGAGGTGGCTCGCGACCTTGTCGCTCGTCTCGATGGCGCTCGAGACGTTCGGGGTTTCGGTAACAGTCACTTCTTCGCTTTCGTGGGTCGGTGGTCGAGGCGGGTGAACGACGGCGAGGCCGACGCGTCAGCCCACCGCCCCTTCCATCTGCAGCTCGATCAGGCGGTTCAGCTCGAGGGCGTACTCCATCGGGAGCTCCTTGGCGATGGGCTCCACGAAGCCGCGGACGATCATCGCCATCGCCTCGTCCTCCTCCATGCCCCTGCTCATCAGGTAGAAGAGCTGGTCGTCGCTGACCTTCGACACGGTCGCCTCGTGGGCCATCGACACGTCGTCCTCGCGGACGTCGACGTAGGGGTAGGTGTCGGAGCGGCTGATCTGGTCCACGAGCAGCGCGTCACACTTGACGATGCTCTGCGAGTGCTCGGCGCCCTCGTTGACCTGCACGAGGCCGCGGTACGACGTACGACCGCCGCCGCGCGCCACCGACTTGGAGATGATCGAGCTCGAGGTGTTCGGCGCGGCGTGCACCATCTTGGCGCCGGCGTCCTGGTGCTGTCCCTCACCGGCGAAGGCGATCGACAGAGTCTCGCCCTTGGCGTGCTCACCCATGAGGTACACGGCGGGGTACTTCATCGTCAGCTTGGAGCCGATGTTGCCGTCGACCCACTCCATGGTCGCGCCCTCCTCGGCCACCGCCCGCTTGGTGACGAGGTTGTAGACGTTGTTCGACCAGTTCTGGATGGTCGTGTAGCGGCAGCGGCCGCCCTTCTTCACGATGATCTCGACGACCGCGGAGTGCAGGGAGTCGGAGCTGTAGATCGGCGCGGTGCAGCCCTCGACGTAGTGCACGTAGGCGTCCTCGTCGACGATGATCAGGGTCCGCTCGAACTGGCCCATGTTCTCGGTGTTGATGCGGAAGTAGGCCTGGAGCGGGATGTCCACGTGGACGCCCTTGGGCACGTAGATGAAGGAGCCGCCGGACCATACCGCGGTGTTCAGCGCGGCGAACTTGTTGTCGCCGACCGGGATCACCGTGCCGAAGTACTCCTGGAAGATCTCCGGGTGCTCCTTGAGCGCGGTGTCGGTGTCGAGGAAGAGGACGCCCTGCTCCTCGAGGTCCTCGCGGATCTTGTGGTAGACGACCTCGGACTCGTACTGAGCGGCCACACCGGCGACGAGACGCTGCTTCTCGGCCTCGGGGATGCCGAGCCTGTCGTAGGTGTTCTTGATGTCCTCGGGCAGGTCCTCCCAGCTGGTGGCCTGCTTCTCCGTGGAACGGACGAAGTACTTGATGTTGTCGAAGTCGATGGTGTCGAGCTCGCCGCCCCACGTGGGCATGGGCTTGCGGTCGAAGAGCTTGAGGCCCTTCAGCCGGAGGTCGAGCATCCACTGGGGCTCGTCCTTCTTGCCCGAGATGTCGCGCACGACCTCCTCGTTGAGGCCACGCCGCGCGGACTCGCCGGCCGTGTCCTTGTCGGCCCAGCCGAACTCGTAACGGCCGATGCCCTCGAGCTCGGGGTTGCGCTGGTCGATGGTGGTCATTCCTCAACCTCTCGTGTGCGGAGACAGTCGTGCGGGGGTATCCGGGATGGTGCTGGGGATGCAGGTGGTGCAGACCCCGTCGCCGTGGGCGATCGTGGCCAGGCGCTGGACGTGCGTGCCGACCAGCCGGCCGATGACCGCGGTCTCGGCCTCGCCCAGCTGGGGGACCTCCGCGGCCACGTGCGCCACCGGGCCGT
>DATHVS010000225.1:0-1510 GCA_035461195.1 Nocardioidaceae bacterium | reverse complement strand
GGCCGCAACGCTAGCGGACCGACATGCCGGCCGTCCCGGCTCGTCGACGGGTCACAGGTCGAGGACGTAGACGTCACCCTCCTGCTTGAAGCCCACCTCGGCGTAGTAGGGCGCCAGCATGTCGGGCGGGCTGACCACGCGCTTGAACCCGTCCTCCTGGAGCAGTCCGCTGCGGCGCCACACGAACTCGCCCGGTGTGAAGTCGCGGAACCGCGGCGTCACGTAGTCGAGCTCGATCTGGGCAGTGCCGTCGCCCTCGTCGCGCACCAGCACGACCCCGACGGTCTCGTCACCCCGCTGGACGAGGTACGCCGACCTCCCCTCCGCTGCGCCGTCCCAGACGAGGTCCGGCTGGTGCTTGAGGATGTCGTCGCTGTGGACGCGCAGCACGTGGCGGAGGTACTCGTCGGTGGGGCCGACCTCGAGCACCTCGTAGACCCGGTCGTCGTGGCGGTCGGTGAGCAGCTTGCGGATGAACCAGATGTTGATCGCCGAGAGCACGACGTTCATTGCGACCATGGGCCAGATGCCGAGCAGCCAGTTGAAGACGACGAGGATCACGCAGGCGACCAGGTTGAGGACCCGGAACCGGAGCACCCTCGCCTGGGCGAGGGAGAACACGAGCAGCGCTGATCCAGCCCATCCCAGGGCATCGAGCCAAGACATGACCGCAGGGTACTTGTCCCTACCGGGCCGGCTGGTGGACCGGTCGGATCGCGCGGCGGTCGTCGAAAGGCACGAGGCTCTGCCGAGACTCGTGGACGGCGTCGTGGACCTTCAGGTGCTTCCGGGCACCGCCCAGGGGGCTGGTCCACTCGCCCTCGACGTGGACGAGGCGGACACCGTCGGACTCGAGCCAGCGCAGGATCTTCTCGGTCTCCTCGGGGGTCGCCGCAGGGGTGGGGCCTGGCCCCGGAGTGACCGTGTCGGCGCTCGCGCGCAGCTGCCTGACCCACTCGCCGGCGTGGGCGCCGGGTGGGATGACGCCTGCGGCGGCCAGGCGGCCGTGCCGGACGACGTGGACGGCCCACCGCCCGTTGTCCTCCCGTCGGGCGGCGACGAGCTCGGCGCACCGGGTCAGGCCCCGAAGTCGCTGGGTGCGGGAGGCTGATCTGATGAAGGCGGCGAGTCGGTCGCGCACGACGCCGGCGTCCTCGAACCGTTCGCCGGCCGCGAGGGTGTCCATGCGTGAGGTCAGCGCGGCCACGACCGGGTCAGGGGCGCGCACGAGCGCGTCGCGTAGGTCGGTGACGACGCCGTCGTACACCTCGGGGGTGACGCTGCCGTCGCAGGGTGACAGGCACTTGCCCATCTCCCCGAGGGCGCACGGGCTCTGGGTCGGCTGCTTGGCCATGCGACCGCCGCACTGGCGGACCGGAAAGGTCTCGTGGAGGGCGGCGACTGCACGCTCGGCGACCTTCTTGGAGCCGAAGGGCCCGAGATACTCGGCCCCGTCGTCGAGCACCTGCCGCACCATGGAGAGCCGTGGCCAGGGCTCGACGGTGACCTT
>DATHVS010000224.1:0-4530 GCA_035461195.1 Nocardioidaceae bacterium | reverse complement strand
GTGCAGATCGACTGCGACACCTGCGCGGTGCGCGGCCCCGCGTGCGCAGACTGCGTGGTGACGGTGCTGCTCGGGCCGCCACCGGAGATGGGCTTCGACGACGAGGAGCGCCGCGCGCTCGACGTGCTCGCGGGGTCGGGCCTGGTCCCACCCCTCCGGATGGTCACCCCGGTAGCGGGTCCGGACCCCGACGCAGCCTCGGCGTGAAGCGCCAGGCCCTGTCACCTGTTCGGGCGTGAGCCGAATCACGCACTCGCGGCGAAATCCGCGAAGAGGTCGACGCCACACCGAGACGGACTGTTTGCGGCATACCGCTACTGCGCATAATCTTCTCCCGGCACCTGTTGCAGTTGACCAGACCGGGTCGGCTCAGGTGCCGCGCCGAGTCCGGGCCCCGGTCGGGGGAGCGAGGTCTGGAGCCGGGGAACCACGTTTCCTTGGGGTGAATCGCGCAAATGCAGGGCACGCCCATGACCTGCTGGAGTGCGTAGGGTCCCTTTGCCGCCCGAACCCGTCAGCTCACCTGGTAGGCGTCAGGACAAAGAGGAGATCGTCCGCTCGTGCTTGACGGTCGTAAGCGCATCAGTGTCATAGCAGCCTGCGGTATCGCCACCCTCGGTGGCTCGCTGCTGGTCGCCGCCCCCAGCTCCGCGGAGCCGGACATCGAAGAGGTCCAGGCCCGCGTCGAGCGGCTCTACCACGAGGCCGAGCAGGCCTCCGAGCGATTCAACGACGCCCGGGTGGAGCTCGAGCGGACCCAGGCCCGGCTGAAGTCCCTGCGTGCGGACCTCGAGCGGCAGGAGCAGAAGGTCGAGGACGTCCGCGCGCGCGTCGCATCAACCGTGGTGGCTCAGTACCAGGGTCAGGCGCTGTCCACCACCAGCCAGGTCTTCCTGTCCGAGGACCCCGACGCCTTCCTCGACCAACTCCAGACGGTCACTGCCTACAACGACCAGCAGGGCCAGCTGATGGCGGAGTTCGCCAACCAGATCAAGCGGCTCGAGCTGCGTGAGGCCGCCGCGAAGCGCGAGTTCGCGGGTCTGGCCAGGACCAAGGAGAAGCTGGCCAAGGAGAAGGCCGAGATCGACGACAAGGCTGGGAAGGCCAAGTCGCTCCTCGACGAGCTCGAGGCCGAGGCACGCGCCGCCGCCCGACCCAGCCGGAGCTCCGCGCGACCGGCCATGACCAACGTGGCCGTCTCGGGTCGCGCCGGCGCCGCTGTGAACTACGCGCTCGCGCAGGTCGGCGACGCCTACGTCTACGGCGCCTCCGGTCCGGACGCCTTCGACTGCTCGGGCCTGACCATGATGGCCTGGGCACAGGCCGGGGTCAGCCTGCCGCACTCCTCGAGCGCCCAGATGAGCTCGGGCCCGTCGGTGTCGTCCGACGCTCTCCAACCGGGCGACCTGGTCTTCTACTACAGCCCCGTGAGCCACGTCGGCATCTACATCGGCAACGGCCAGATCGTCCACGCCGCGAACCCGAGCACTGGTGTCGAGGTCGCACCGGTCTTCTCGATGCCGTTCTCCGGTGCCGTCCGACCCGGCTGACCGAGCCTCTCGAACCGGCCGCCCGCTGCTGTGGGCGGCCGGTTTCGTGCTGTTGGCGCTCGTCGGTGCCCTCATCGCGTTCAACCCCTTCGGTCGTGAGGTCATCACGCCGGCCGCGCCGCAGGCGTCGCCAAGCCCCACGACGGTCAGCCGGGCCGACGGAGCAAGCAGGCTGCTGAACGAGCTCAGATTCGCCCTGACCGAGGGGGCGCGCCGCCAGACGACGAGTCTTGCAGCCCCGGGTGAGCCGTCGGCTCGCCGTACTCTCGGGTTCATCCATGACAACGTGCGCGACCTCGGCGTGACCGACCTGTCGCTGCGGTTCGTCGACGAGGCGCCTGGTCAGCTCAGTGCCGCGGAGCGACGTACCCTCGGGTCGGCCGCCTGGGTCGGCGACGTGGAGCTCGCCTGGCGGCTCGACGGCTCCGACAGCGGGACCAGCAACATGGAGGTCTCCTTCACGTTCGTGGACACGCCTGACGGGGTGGCCTTCGGGTCGGCCGGAGGCGACTACGGCAACCCAGCGCCGCTGTGGCTCCTGGAGGACCTGGCCGTGGAGCAGAGCCGGCGCGCACTCGTCGCCGTCGCCGACGAGCAGGGGCTCGACCGTTACGCGGGGCTCGCGAAGCAGGCGGTCCGCGACGTGCGGGCGGTCCTCCCGCAGTGGCGGGGCAGGCTCGTCGTCGAGGTCCCGGCCACGCAGACGCAGCTCGACCGGCTCCTGGACGCCGAACCCAACGCCTACGAGTCGATCGCAGCGGTGACCGCGACCGTCGACGGCTCCCGGAGCCCTTCGTCCCCGGTGCATATCCTGGTCAATCCCGAGGTCTTCGGAAAGCTGGGGGAGGAGGGGTCCCAGATCGTGATGAGCCACGAGGCGACGCACGTCGCCCTGAATGCCGCGACCGCGACGATGCCGCTGTGGCTGCTCGAGGGGTTCGCCGACTACGTCGCGCTGGCCCGCACCGATCTTCCCGTCTCCGTCACCGCCAGCCAGATCCTCGCCGAGGTCCGGCGCGAGGGCCCGCCGAAGTCGCTGCCCGGCGCGAACGAGTTCGACCCGAGGAACAAGCTGCTCGGCACTTCCTACGAAGCGGCGTGGCTGGCCTGCAGGCTGCTCGCGGAGGAGTACGGCGAGGAGCGGCTCGTCGCCTTCTACGACGCCGTCGACTCCGGGGCGTCCACCGAGCACGCCTTCGCCGACCTCGGGACGACCGAGCAGGCGTTCACGAGGCAGTGGCGCAACTACCTTCGCGAGCTCGCCGGATGAGTCTCGACCGGCGGGCTGCCTGGCTGACCGCCGGCGTGTCGGCGGTCGTCTTCGTAGTGCTCGCAGCGGTGCTCGTGCCGTGGGACTGGGTGCCCGGCGGTTCGCTGCGCCCGGCCGAGCCGTTGGACGTGTTCACCGCCGAGCAGGTCGCCCGCGCGCAGGAGTACGCGAGCGTCCGCCGTTACCTCGGCTGGGCGTCGTACGCCGTGTCGCTGCTCGTCGCGGGTGTCCTGGGTTTCACGACACTGGGTTCCCGGCTCCTGCGCCGGGGCCTGGGTGACCGCCGCTGGTGGCTCGTCGTGTCGGCCGGGGTGCTGGTGCTGCTGGTCATCGGACGGGTGGCGACCCTGCCGTTCTCGGTCGTGATTCGTCAGCGCAACCTCGACTACGGGCTCACCGAGCAGACCTGGGCCGCTTGGGCGGTCGACTACGGCAAGGGGCTCGCCGTCTCGTGGGTGCTGACCTCCCTGGTCCTGCTCGTGCTGGTGTTCGCGGCACGGCGCTCGCCCCGGAGGTGGTTCCTGTGGGCGGGGGGAGCGGCAGCCGGGCTGACGATGGCCGGGTCGTTCCTCTATCCCGTGCTGCTGGAGCCGGTGTTCAACGAGTTCGAGCCGCTCGCGGAGGGGCCGTTGCGGACCTCGGTGTTCGAGCTCGCGGAGAGACAGGAGGTCGAGATCGACGACGTGCTCGTCGCCGACGCCTCCCGGCGTACGACCACACTGAACGCCTACGTCTCCGGCTTCGGGACCACGCGCCGCGTGGTCCTCTACGACAACCTCGTCGACGAGCTTCCGCGCGACGAGGCCAGTGTGGTCATCGCCCACGAGCTCGCCCACGCCAAGCACCGCGATGTCGTCCTCGGCACCACGCTCGGAGCGGTCGGCGCTCTGTTCGGGGTCACCCTGCTGGCTCTCGCCCTCGATTGCCCTCGCCTGCGGTGGCGCGCCGGTGTCACAGGGCCGGCGGACCCCTACGCCGTTCCATTGGTGCTAGCTCTGGCCGCGGTGGCGATGCTCGCGGTCTCGCCGGTGGAGAACACGATCAGCCGCGCCATCGAGGTACGCGCCGACCGCGAATCCCTCGCAGCGACAGGAGAGTCGGATACGTTCGTGAGCATGCAGCGCGAACTCGCCCTGGCGTCGCTGAGTGACCCGACCCCTCCCCGCTGGAACCACTTCTGGTTCGGGTCGCACCCCACCGTGCTCCAGCGTGCCGGGCTGCCCGCCTCGCTGGAGTCCGCCGAGGGCTCGCGGTGAGCCGGGTCCTGTTCGTCACCAACGACTTCCCCACACGCCGCGGCGGCATCGAGACCTTCATCCTCGCGCTGTGTGAGCGGATGGACCCCGACGAGGTAGTTGTCTACACCGCGTCGATGCCCGGCGACCTTGAGTACGACGCCACGCTGCCGTTCCCGGTCTACCGGGACCCGGCCTCGATGCTCCTACCGACCCCGGCCGTGGGACGGCGGGTGGCCGAGGTGATGCAGCGGCATGACTGCGACCGGGTGGTGTTCGGGGCCTCCGCGCCCCTTGGACTGCTGGGGCGGCGGCTGCGGCGGGCCGGTGGGAAGCGGATTGTTGCGTTGACCCACGGGCACGAGGTCTGGTGGGCCCGTGTGCCGGTCACGCGGCAGCTGCTGCGGCGGATCGGTGACTCGGCCGACGTGATGACCTACGTCAGCGAGTGGTGTCGGGACCGAATCGCGCCGGC
>DATHVS010000223.1:0-3820 GCA_035461195.1 Nocardioidaceae bacterium | reverse complement strand
ACCCAGGCTGCGTGGCCGGTGTCCATGGAACCTCCAGAAGTTGTTCACGAGGAGGGGTGGAGCCACTCGCGACCGCGCTGTCGGGACCGGTCCACCCGGTTGCGGAAAACCCTGGCCGCGCCACGTTTCCCCCGGCGGCGGCCGATGTTGCACCCACGTGACGTCTTCGCGCGCCGTGTTACGGGCAGGTGACGGATTCCTTCACCGGGTAGGGCGACCGAGTTCCGGATACCTGGGTATCGTTGCCTGCCATGACCCTCCAGGCAGAGTCCACGGACGTCGAGAAGCCGGTACGCCGGGGGCGGGGCCGCCCGCGTGACCCCAAGACCGACGAACGCATCATCGAGGCCGCGGCCGAGCTGTTGCGCCGGCGTGGCTTCGAGCGGATGACCGTCGACGACGTGGCCGCCAGGGCCGGCGTCGGGAAGGCCACGGTCTACCGCCGCTGGCCGAGCAAGGACGACCTCGCGGTGGCCGCCATGCAGCGGCTGTACTCCGTGGAGATGCCCCAGCCGGACACCGGTTCGATCCGCGGCGACCTCACCGAGAGCTACCGGGCGGTGCTGACCTTCGTCGGCTCGGCCGAGGGCACTGCCTACCTGAAGATGTCGATCGCCGAGTCGGTGCGCGACGAGCGCATCGCGGCGTTGTACCGCACGGCCACCGAGCGCGCCGAGGAGCAGGCCAGGCAGATGTACCTCAGGGCCATCGAGCGCGGCGAGATCCGCAGCGACGTGGACCTCGACTGCTGCGTGCAGTGGCTCGGCGGGCTGATCGCAGTCCGCGCCATCACCAACCGGCCGCTTCCCACGCTCGCGGACGTCCCCCACCTCGTGGAGCTGACGGTGCGCGGGATCCTCGTCGACTAGGAGGTGCGGCCCAGGAGCGCGTCGACGAACGCCTCCGGGTCGAACGGCGCGAGGTCGTCGGCGCCTTCGCCGATACCGACCAGCTTGACCGGGACCCCGAGCTCACGCTGCACGGCGACCACGATGCCGCCCTTGGCCGACCCGTCGAGCTTGGTGAGGACGATCCCGGTCACGTTCACGACCTCGCTGAACACCCGCGCCTGCACCATGCCGTTCTGACCGGTCGTGGCGTCGAGGACCAGGAGCACCTCGGTGACCGGCGCCTGCTTCTCGATGACCCGGCGGACCTTGCCGAGCTCGTCCATGAGGCCGGCCTTGTTCTGGAGCCGACCGGCGGTGTCGACGAGCACGACGTCGGCCTCCTGCTCGACACCGGACTTGACCGCCTCGAAGGCGACGCTGGCCGGGTCGCCGCCCTCCGGCCCCCGGACCGCGGGCACTCCGACCCGCTCACCCCAGGTGGTCAGCTGCTCGGCCGCCGCGGCGCGGAAGGTGTCGGCGGCCCCGAGGACGACCTGCTTGTCCTCGGCGACCAGCACGCGGGCGAGCTTGCCGACCGTGGTCGTCTTGCCGGTGCCGTTGACCCCGACGACCAGCGCGACACCGGGGAGCCCCTCGTGACGGCTCACGTTCAGGGCACGGTCCATCGACGGGTCCAGCAGGGTCAGCAGCTCATCCCGGAGGATGTCCTCGACGCCGGCCGAGGTCTTGCCCTCGACCTTCATGCGGGTGCGCAGCCGCGCCACCAGCTCCTGGGTCGGGCCGACTCCGACATCGGCGGTGATGAGGGTGTCCTCGATCTCCTCCCAGGTGTCCTCGTCCACGACGTCACGCGACAGCAGCGCCAGCAGGCCGCGACCGAGCGGACCCTGGGAACGCGACAGCCGCTCGCGCAGGCGCACCAGCCGGCTCGAGGCGGACTCGGGACGCTCCAGCGCAGGCGCCTCGGGGGGCGCCTCCGGCAGGGTGGTGTCCTCGATCCTCCGGGTAGGCGTGTCCCGCGGAGTCTCCGCGTCCTCACCGACCCCCGGCTCCGGGGGCGCGAGCACCCCGGTCCCGGAGCGCCGGTCCTGGGACGGCTCGGCCGGTCCGCGACGTGCGCGGGTACGGGTCGTGACGAGCCCGACCACGAGGGCCAGGGCTGCGACGGCGATGCCGATGATCAGGAAGAGGTAGTCACCCACGGGCACCATCCAACCAGACACCTTCAAGGCATCGAGCACGCCTGGGAGGTCGGTCGGTCACCTCTCCGACGACACGTGCTCGCGCTGTCGCTGGTTGTCCAGCGTGGGTAGCTTCTCCACGCCCTTGCGCATCGCCTCTCCGACCCACGGCGTGCGCGGGACGTCCTCTCCCCGGTGCGGGAAGGCGACGTACACGACGACGAGTCCGGCGACGAGGACGATCACGAGCATCGTGAGCAAGATGGCGACCATGGGCACCGCTTTCCCGAAGTGTGGTTGACCAGAGACGTCGGTGACGACGTAGCCCGTCGGCCGGTGGTTCAAACGCCGACGACCCCATCTTGTCCGAGGCCTCCAAACCCCTCAGGACGGACGGCGCACCAGCGGGGTCACCGCGGCCCGGATCACCTCGGGGACGGGCCGGACCGGTCGCTGACCCGGGCCGCCGGCGTTGTCGACGTACACGTGGACGAACCGGCCCTCCGCTGCCGCGAGGTCCGACTCCCCCTGGAACAGGCCGATCCGGTACACCACCGACGAGGTGCCGAGCCGCTCCACGGCCAGTCCCATGTCGATCGGCTCGGGGAAGCCGATCTCACGGAAGTATCGGCAGGAGGTCTCCGCTACGACGCCGATCGCGGGCAGCCGCCGGATGTTGGTGCCGGTGGCCTCGAAGAGGTGAGCGTTCACGGCGGTGTCGAACAGCTCGTAGTAGCGGGCGTTGTTCAGGTGCCCGTAGGCGTCGTCGTCGGCCCAGCGGGTGGTGGCCTGACGCCACACGGCGTACTCGCCCCGGCTGGGCGGTCCCGGTCGGTCGCTCATGATGCGCTAGGAGGCCGCGCTCTCGCGGAGCCGCTGCGAGATCACGGTGGAGACGCCGTCGCCGCGCATCGTGACGCCGTACAGCGCGTCACCGACCTCCATCGTTCGCTTCTGGTGGGTGATGACGAGCAGCTGGCTGTTCTCGCGCAGCTCCTCGTAGATCTCGAGCAGCCGACCGAGGTTCGTGTCGTCGAGCGCCGCCTCGACCTCGTCGAGGATGTAGAACGGCGACGGCCGGGCCTTGAACAGCGAGACCAGGAAGGCGACCGCGACCAGCGAGCGCTCACCCCCGGAGAGGAGCGAGAGGCGCTTGACCTTCTTGCCGGCCGGGCGGGCCTCGACCTCGATGCCGGTGGTCAGCATGTCCGAGGGTTCGGTCAGGACGAGCTTGCCCTCACCGCCGGGGAAGAGCCTCCTGAACACGTGGTCGAAGGCGTCGCGGACGTCCTCCCACGCCTCGGTGAAGACCTGCTCCACCCGCTCGTCGACCTCTCTGACGATGTCGAGCAGGTCTCGGCGGGTGCGCCTGAGGTCCTCGAGCTGCTCGGTGAGGAACTTGTGGCGCTCCTCGAGTGCCGAGAACTCCTCCAGAGCGAGCGGGTTGACCTTGCCGAGCATCGACAGCGCCCGCTCAGCCGCGCGCAGGCGCTTCTGCTGCTCCTCGCGCACGAAGGGCACCGGCTCCGGAGCCTCACCGCCCTCGCCCTCGGCGGTCCCCTCGGCAGGAGCCGACGGTGGGACCGGGTTGTGGGGGCCGTACTCCGCGACGAGCACCTCGAGGTCGAGGCCGAGCTCCTCGACCGCCCGCTGCTCGAGCTGCTCGATGCGCATGCGCTGCTGCGCGCGCGCCATCTCGTCGCGGTGGACGGCGTTGACCAGCTCGTCGTGCTCCTTCAGCAGGTCACGGGAGCGGGCCCGCACGGCCATCAGCTCCTCCTCGCGGCC
>DATHVS010000222.1:0-7626 GCA_035461195.1 Nocardioidaceae bacterium | reverse complement strand
GCGGCGAGGAGCGCGACGGCGAAGGCGATGTCGGTCGCCATCGGGATGCCCCAGCCGTGCAGGTTCTCGGTGCCGAAATTGAAGGCGACGTAGATCCCGGCGGGGACGACCATGCCGCCGGCCGCGGCCACGATGGGCAGGGCCGCCGCCCGGGGGTCGCGCAGCTCGCCGAAGACCATCTCCCGCTTGATCTCCAGGGAGACCAGGAGGAAGAACAGGGTCATCAGGGCGTCGTTGACGATGTCGTGCAGCGACAGCTCGAGGACGTGCAGGTCCCCGACGTCGATGGTGAGCGGGCTCTCCCAGAAGTGCTCGTAGGCCTCGAAGAGCGGCGAGTTCGCGATGACGAGGGCGGCGACGGTGGCGAGCAGGATGGCGACCGCGCTGCTGGTCTCGACCTGCATCAGGTTCGTGATCGGCCGGACCACCCGCTGCGGGACGAAGCGGTCGGTCTCCTTCCAGCTGTGCGCGGCGATCTGGGGGCTGGACTCCGACGGCGCCTGGCGCACTTCGCTCCTACGGGGGTGGTTCGGGGACCTGTTGGGGGCGCCCCAGAGTATCCGGCTGCTACCCGGCGCCGACGATGCGGAGGGCGAGCTCGCAGTAGTGGTCGGCGATCTGGTTCGGGGTCCACTCGCCCTCGTCGCGGTACCACCGCGCCACGTCGATCCCGAGCGACAACAGCGCGAGCGCGGTCATGTGCGGGTCGCCCGTCGTGAACACGCCGGCCGCGACCCCGCGCTCCACGACACCGCGCATCTCCGCCTCGATGCGTCGCCGGATCGCCGCGATCTCCTCGAGGTGGTCGGGGGAGAGCGCCGAGAGCTCGTAGTTCACCACGCGCGCGCCGGTGTGGTCCTCCGCATGGTGCACGACGAAGGCGTGCGCCACGGCCAGCAGCTGCTCGCGGGGGTCGCCGGAGGAGGCGATCGCCTCCTGGACCAGGGCGAGGGTCCGGTCGTGGCCCTCCCTGCTGATCCGGTGGAGCAGCTCCTCCTTGGAGCGGTGGTGGACGTAGAGGGCGGCCGGGCTCATGCCGGCTTCTGCGGCGATGTCACGGGTCGACGTACCGTGAAAACCCTTGGCGGCGAACGACTCCACGGCCGCGGCCATGAGCCGGGACCGAGCGTCGGGTTCTTGACGGACCTGCTGCACGTGAGGAACGCTAAGCGAACGCTTACCTGCTAAGCAAGCGCTTAGCAGAACCGGTCTTTCCAGAAGGGCAGGGCATGAAGAGGTTCGAGGGCAAGGTCGCGATCGTCACCGGAGCCAGCCGGGGCATCGGCCTCGGGATCGCCGAACGGCTCGTCGCCGAAGGGGCGAGGGTGACGGTCACCGCGCGCAAGCAGGAGGCCCTCGACGAGGCCGCCCGGAGCCTCGGCGGCCCGGACGTCGCGCTCGCCGTCGCCGGGAAGGGGGACGACCCCGACCACCAGGCCGACGCGATCGGTCGCACCCTCGACACCTTCGGGCGCCTCGACCTGCTTGTGAACAACACCGGCATCAACCCGGTCTACGGGCCCATGGTCGAGCTCGACCTCGACGCAGCCCGCAAGATCTTCGAGGTCAACTGCCTCGCGGCGCTGTCGTGGGTCCAGCAGGCCCACAAAGCATGGATGGGCCAGCACGGCGGGTCGGTCGTCAACGTCTCCTCGGTCGGCGGTCTCAAGCCGGCCCCCGGCATCGGGTTCTACGGCGCGAGCAAGGCGATGCTCAACCACATCACCGCCGAGCTGGCCGTCGAGCTCGGCCCCGAGATCCGGGTCAACGCGGTCGCCCCCGCCGTGGTGAAGACCCGGTTCGCGACTGCGCTCTACGAGGGCAAGGAGGACGAGGTCGCCGCGACCTACCCGCTCAAACGGCTCGGGGTGCCCTCGGACATCGGCAGCGCCGTGGCGTTCCTGCTCTCCGACGACGCCGCGTGGCTGACCGGCCAGGTCGTCGTGGTCGACGGCGGACTCACCCTGACCGGCGGGGTCTGACGTGATCGGCGAGGAGGCAGGTGTCGTCGTCACCGGTGCCGGCCACGGCATCGGCCGCGCGATCGCCGAGCGCATGGCCGCCCAGGGTGCGCGCGTGGTGGTCAACGACATCGACGCCGCCGCGGCCGAGGAGGTCGCCCGGGTGGTCGGCGGCGGCATCGCGGTGCCCGGTGACGCGGCCAGCGAGGAGGGGGTCGCCCATCTCGTGAGCACCGCCCGCGACCACCTCGGCAAGATCGACATCTACTTCGCCAACGCCGGCGTCGACGTCGGCGGCGGCCTCGACGCCCCGGCCGAGGACTGGGCCCGCGCGATCGAGGTCAACGTGATGGGCCACGTCCGGGCCGCGCAGCAGCTCGTGCCCGCGTGGCTCGAGACGGGGGGTGGTCGGTTCGTCGTCACGGCCTCCGCCGCCGGGCTCCTCACGATGCTGGGCAGCGCGCCGTACTCGGTGAGCAAGCACGCCGCCGTCGCCTTCGCGGAGTGGCTCTCGGCGACGTACGGTCACCGCGGGATCGTGGTCCAGGCGATCTGCCCGCAGGGGGTGCGGACCCGCATGCTCGATGAGTCCGGCCCGCTCCAGGAGGTGCTCTCCCACGACGACGTGCTCGAGCCGGAGCAGGTCGCCGACCACGTGTGGCACGCCCTCCAGGACGAGCGGTTCCTGATCCTCCCGCACGAGGACGTCGCCGACTACTACACCTTCCGCGCAACCAACACCGACGGCTGGCTCGCCGGCATGAGGAGGATCCAGGCCAAGCTGGACGAGGCCTCGGGCCGGTGACCTCGCAGCTCCCCGGTCTCGACCTCGACCGGTTCCGCGCGTTCTTCGACGAGGCCTGCCCCGGCGAGGTCACCGGGCCGCTCACCGCCTCGCTCGTCGCGGGCGGCAAGTCGAACCTCACCTACGTCGTCTCCGACGGCCGCCAGGAGTGGGTGGTGCGCCGCCCACCCCTCGGCCACGTCCTGGCCACGGCCCACGACATGGCGCGCGAGCACCGGGTGATGACCGCGTTGCGCGACACCGACGTGCCCGTCCCGCGGACCTACGCGCTGTGCGAGGACGAGGGCGTCATCGGCGCGAGGTTCTACGTCATGGAGCGCGTCCACGGCACGCCGTACCGCACCGCCGCCGAGCTCGCCGCCCTCGGACCCGAGCGCACACGCGCCATCTCCGTCCGCGCCGTCGAGACGCTCGCGACCTTGCACTCGGTCGACCCCGACGCCGTGGGGCTCGCCGACTTCGGCCGGCCCGAGGGGTTCCTCGAGCGGCAGGTCCGCCGCTGGAAGAAGCAGGTCGACGCCTCGCGGAGCCGCGACCTCGACGGAGCCGACGAGCTGCACGACCTGCTCGCCGCGAGCATCCCCGTCGAGCAGACTCCCGCCGTCGTGCACGGCGACTACCGTCTCGACAACCTCCTGATCGACGTCCGCGACGAGATCGCCGCCGTCCTCGACTGGGAGATGGCCACCCTCGGCGACCCCCTGCCCGACGTCGCGCTGATGCTCGTGTACGGCCGGCTCGGGTCTCTCGACGCGAGCGTCTCGGACGCCTCGTCGGCGCCCGGCTTCCTGTCCGAAGCCGAGACGGTGGAGCTCTACGCCGAGCGCAGCGGCCGCGACCTCTCCGCGATGGGCTTCTACCTCGGCCTCGCCTCCTTCAAGCTCGCCGTGATCTTGGAGGGCATCCACTTCCGCCATACCCAGGGCCAGACCGTGGGCGAGGGCTTCGACTCGGTCGGCGCCGCCGTCGAGCCGCTCCTCGCCGCGGGCCTCACCTCGCTGAAGGAGCACTGACATGGAGTTCGCCTACGACGCCCGCACCGAGGAGCTGCGCGAGCAGGTGCTCGCCTTCGTGGACGATCACGTCTATCCCAACGAGGCGCGATTCCACGAGGAGCTCGCTCAGCTCGAGGACCGGTGGGACTGGACCGCCACCCCCGTCATGCAGGAGATCCGGGCCGCGGCCAGGAAGCAGGGGCTGTGGAACCTCTTCCTCCCCGGCGAGCACGGCGCGGGCCTCACGAACGTTCAGTACGCCCCCCTCGCGGAGATCACCGGCCGCTCCGGGCACCTCGCGCCCGCGGCCTTCAACTGCGCGGCTCCCGACACCGGCAACATAGAGGTGCTTGCGCAGTTCGGCACCGAGGAGCAGAAGAAGGAGTGGCTCGCGCCGTTGCTCGAGGGGGAGATCCGGTCGGCCTTCGCGATGACCGAGCCCGACGCCGCCTCCTCCGACGCGACCAACATCGCGACCAGCATCGTCCGCGACGGCGACGACTACGTGATCAACGGCCGGAAGTGGTGGATCACCGGTGCGATGAGCCCGGCAGCGAAGGTCTTCATCGTCATGGGCAAGACCGACCCGTCGGCCGACCGGCATCGCCAGCAGTCGATGATCCTCGTCCCGCGCGACACCCCAGGCGTGGAGGTGGTCCGTGGCATGGAGGTCTTCGGCTACGACGACCGGGAGCACGGCGGCCACGCCGAGCTGCTCTTCCGGGACGTGCGGGTCCCCGCCTCGAACCTCATCGGGTCCGAGGGCGACGGCTTCGCGATCGCCCAGGCCCGCCTCGGCCCCGGCCGCATCCACCACTGCATGCGCGCCATCGGCGTCGCCGAGCGGGCCATCGAGCTGATGTGCCAAAGGTCGGTGGAGCGCGTGGCGTTCGGCAAGCAGCTGGCGCGCCAGGGCGTGGTCCGCGAGTGGATCGCCGAGTCACGGGTCAAGGTCGAGCAGCTGCGCCTGCTGGTCCTCAAGACCGCCTGGCTCATGGACACCGTCGGCAACAAGGGCGCCCACACCGAGATCCAGGCCATCAAGATCGCCACGCCGGCCACCGTCGAGTGGATCCTCGACAAGGCGATCCAGGTCCACGGCGGCGGCGGGCTCTCGCAGGACTTCCCGCTCGCCCAGTCCTTCGCCGGCATCCGCACGCTCCGGTTCGCCGACGGTCCCGACGAGGTCCACAAGATGGCGCTCGCCCGCGCCGAGATCAAGAGGCAGGTGGGCCTGTGACCGACGACGTCCGCCGCGACCTCGCGGACCGGGTCGGACGGCTCCTCTCGGCGTACCCTCCGCAGACCACCGACCGGCTCGACTTCCTCCGCGCCCGCTTCGACGCGGGCCTGGCGTGGGTGCACTACCCCGACGGTCTCGGCGGGCTCGGCCTGCCGCGCGGCTTCCAGCAGTACGTCGACCAGCTGCTCGCCGACGCCGGGGCACCCGACAACGAGCCGAGGCGGATCGGGATCGGCCTGGGCATGGCGGCGCCCACGATCTGGGCCTACGGCACCGACGAGCAGCGGCAGCGCTTCCTGCGGCCCCTGTGGACCGGCGAGGAGGTGTGGTGCCAGCTGTTCAGCGAGCCCGGCGCCGGCTCCGACCTGGCCGCGCTCGCCACCCGGGCGGTGCGCGACGGCGACACGTGGATCGTCAACGGCCAGAAGGTGTGGACCTCGAGCGCCCACCAGGCGCGGCGGGGGATCCTCGTCGCGCGCACCGACCCCGACGCGCCCAAGCACGCCGGACTGACCTACTTCCTCGCCGACATGTCCGACCCCGGCGTGGAGGTGCGCCCGCTGCGCCAGATCACCGGCGAGGCGGAGTTCAACGAGGTCTTCCTCTCCGACGTGCGCATCCCCGACACCGACCGGCTCGGCGAGGTCGGGGAGGGCTGGAAGGTCGCCACCGCGACGCTGATGAACGAGCGGGTCGCGATCGGCGGCAACGCCGCGCCCCGGGAGAGCGGGATGGTCGCCCGGGTCGCCGAGGCGTGGCGGTCGCGGCCGGAGGTCCGGACGCCGGGCCTCCACGACCGGTTGATGGCCGGCTGGGTCGAGTCGGAGGTGTTCCGGCTGACCGGCATGCGCCTGCGGCAGAAGCTCGCCGCGGGAGCGCCCGGGCCGGAGGGGTCGGCGATGAAGCTGACCTTCGCCACGCTGGCCCAGGAGCTCAGCGGCCTCGAGGTGGAGATGCTCGGCGAGGAGGGCCTGCGCTACGAGGACTGGACGATGACCCGCCCCGACCGGGTGGACTTCACCGGCCGTGACGCCGGCTACCGCTACCTGCGGGCCAAGGGCAACTCGATCGAGGGCGGCACCTCGGAGATCCTGCGCAACATCGTCGCCGAACGGGTCCTCGGCCTGCCCTCCGAGCCCCGGGTCGACAAGGACCTCCCCTGGAAGGACATCCCCCGATGAGCGACGTCAACCTGCTCTACACCGATGTCGAGGAGTCGCTGCGGGCGTCGCTGCGCGACCTCCTGGCCTCCCGTTGTCCGGCCGACGCAGTGATCGGGATGTACGACGGTGACCGGTTGGTCGTCGACCCGCTGTGGCGCTCGGTCGCGGTCGACCTCGGGCTCGCCGCGCTGCTCGTCCCCGAGCACCTCGGCGGGGCCGGCGCCTCGGCACGCGAGGCAGCGGTCGTCCTCGAGGAGCTCGGGCGGGCGGTGGCGCCCGTGCCGTTCCTGACCAGCTCGGTGCTCGCGACCGCCGTGCTCCGGGGCGGTGCCGTCCACGGTGAGGACCGGGAGCTGCCGTCGGCGGCCGCGGCACAGCTGCTCACCGCACTGGCGTCGGGGGACCGCACGGCGGCCCTCGCCGTCCCGTTCGCGGCGAGCCGGACGTCGGTCCGCTCGGCCGCGGGTCGGGTCGGCGGCGGGCTGGCCGGGCGGATCACCTCGGTGGCGGGAGCCCTCGAGGCGGACGTGCTGCTCGTGCCGGTCGAGGTGGTCGGCGGTCTCGAGGTGCACGCCGTCGAGACCTCCGAGGTCACGGTCGAGCCGGTGGTCTCGCTCGACATGAGCCGCGAGCTCGCCGACGTCTCCTTCGACGAGGCCCCGTCCTTGCTGGTCCTGCCCGCCGAGGACGGGGTGGCCGCGGTGCGCGGCGCCCTGGACGTCGCAGCGGCGCTCCTGGCCTCCGAGCAGGTCGGTCTCGCCCAGTGGTGCCTCGAGGCGACCGTCGCCTACCTCAAGGAGCGACGCCAGTTCGGCCGGGTCGTCGGGGGCTTCCAGGCCCTCAAGCACCGGCTGGCCGACCTGTTCACCCTGGTCGAGCAGGCCAGGGCCGCGGCCCGGTACGCCGCAGCGACCCTCGCCGAGGGCGACCCCGACGCCGAGGTGGCGGCCCACGTCGCGCAGGCCTACTGCGCGGACGTGGCGGTCCGGGCCGCCGAGGAGTGCGTCCAGCTGCACGGTGGCCTCGGCATGACCTGGGAGCACCCCGCGCACCTGTACCTCAAGCGGGCCAAGGCCGACCAGGTCGGGCTCGGCAGCCCGGCGGGACACCGTGCGCGTCTCGGCGAGCTGGTGGACCTCCCGGTCTGACCGGCTGGGTCAGCCTCCCGGGCAGGGGCCCGGGACCTCGGTGACCAGCAGCGGCGCCAGGTGGAGGTGCTCCGTGGTCCTGCGCTTCTGGTCGATGTCCCCGTAGACCCGCTGCACCTGCTCGACGCTCAGGCCGGTGGCCTGCGCGACCTCGTCGAGCGGGACCCCGTTGTTCCTGGCGAAGAGGCAGAGGTCCATCTGCTCGTGGGGCAGCGAGAAGTAGAACTCCTCCTGCGACTGCGGCAGCGAGTAGGTGTCGGTGGTGGAGGGGCGGCTCCGGATCTCCGGGGGCACACCGAGGTGCTCGGCCA
>DATHVS010000221.1:0-23399 GCA_035461195.1 Nocardioidaceae bacterium | reverse complement strand
GCCGACTCGCCCACCCCGCGGACGTCGTTCAGCCTGTTGCGGGCCACGGTCACCAGGTCGCCGAGCACCGCGCTCGCCGTGGGCGCCCCACCCGCACCGGGCCCGTAGAACATCAGCTGGCCCGCCGCGTCGCTCTCCACGAAGACCGCGTTGAAGGCCTCCCGGACGCTCGCCAGGGGGTGGCTGCGCGGGATCATCGCGGGGTGGACGCGGGCCGACACAGCCGGCCCGTCCGGCCCCTCGCTGAGCTCGCAGATGGCCAGCAGCTTGACGACGCTGTCCATCTCGCGGGCCGAGGCGACGTCGGCAGCGGTGACCTCGGAGATCCCCTCGCGGTAGACGTCGGCCGCTGTGACCCGGGTGTGGAAGGCGAGACTGGCCAGGATCGCGGCCTTCGCAGCGGCGTCGAACCCCTCCACGTCGGCGGTGGGGTCGGCCTCGGCGTACCCGAGCTCCTGGGCCTCCTCGAGCGCCTCGCTGAAGCCGGCGCCGGAGGAGTCCATCTTGTCCAGGATGAAGTTGGTGGTGCCGTTGACGATGCCGAGGACCCGGCGCACCTTGTCGCCGGCCAGCGACTCCCGCAGCGGCCGCAGGATCGGGATCGCGCCGGCGACAGCGGCCTCGTAGTAGAGGTCACGGCCGGCCTTCTCGGCGGCACCGAAGAGGGTGCTGCCGTCCTCGGCGATCAGCGCCTTGTTGGCGGTCACGACCGACGCGCCGTGGTCCAGGGCTGCCAGGATCAGCGACCGTGCCGGCTCGATGCCGCCGATCACCTCCACGACGAGGTCGATGTCGCCACGGGTCACCAGCGCCTGCGCGTCCGTGGTGAGCAGCTCGGCGGGGACGTCTACCTCGCGCGGCGCCTCCAGCCGGCGTACTGCGACTCCGGCGAGCTCGATGGGGGCGCCGACCCGGGCCGCGAGGTCGTCGGCGTGCTCGCGGAGCAGGCGGACCACCTGGCTGCCGACCGAACCGCACCCGAGCAGGGCCAGCTTGAGCGGGCGCGCGGCGGCGTCGTCTCTCTGGGCGTCCATGTCGTTCATCTTGGGCCATGTCCTCGCGTCGACCGTGGTCCGGGTCTGCTCGTCCGCACCGTGAGATGCCTGCTCACCACGCGCCCACGTCCGTCCGCAGCAGGTCGTCCTCGGTCTCCCGGCGTACGACGACGGTGGCGACCCCGTCCTTCACGGCCACGACAGGCGGCCGGAGGGCGTGGTTGTAGTTGCTCGCCATGGACCGGCAGTAGGCACCCGTGCCGGGGACGGCCATCAGGTCCCCCGGCGCGAGGTCACCTGGGACGAACTCGTCCTTGACGATGATGTCGCCGGCCTCGCAGTGCTTGCCGACGATGCGACCGAGCACCGGGACGGCCTCGCTGCGCCGGGAGGCGATCGTGCACGAGTAGTCGGCGTCGTAGAGAGCGGTGCGGATGTTGTCGCTCATCCCACCGTCCACGGAGACGTAGGTGCGCACCGCTCCCGCGTCGAGCTCGACCGGCTTGACCGTGCCGACCTCGTAGACGGTGCACATCGCCGGGCCGACGAGCGCGCGGCCGGGCTCGATGGACAGCGCGGGGACCGCGAGGCCGAAGCCCCGGCACTCGTGCTCGACGATCTTGGTGATCTCGGTGGCCAGCTGCGCCGGGTCGGCCGGGTCGTCCTGGGTGGTGTAGGCGATGCCGAACCCACCGCCGAGGTCGAGCTCGGGCATCTCGACGCCCAGCTCTTCGGAGATCCGAGCGTGCAGGGTGAGCACGCGCCGGGCGGCGACCTCGAAGCCGGAGGTGTCGAAGATCTGGGACCCGATGTGGGAGTGGAGGCCGCGCAGGTCGAGCCCTGGCGCCTCCTGCACCTGTCGCACCGCCTCGAACGCGTCGCCGGAGGTGATCGAGAAGCCGAACTTCTGGTCCTCGTGGGCGGTCGCGATGTACTCGTGGGTGTGTGCCTCCACGCCGGCGGTCACCCGAACCATAACCGCCACGGTGGCGTCGAGCTCGGCGGTGACCTCGGAGAGCCGCTCGATCTCCTGGAACGAGTCGACGATGATCCGCCCGACCCCCGCGCTCACCGCCCGGTGGAGCTCGGCCCGCGTCTTGTTGTTGCCGTGGTAGCCGATCCGGCCCGGGTCGAAGCCGGCCCGCAGCGCCACGCTCAGCTCGCCGTCGGAGGAGACGTCGAGGCTCAGTCCCTCCTCCGCGACCCACCGCGCGACGGTCGTGCAGACGAACGCCTTGCCGGCGTAGTAGACGTCGTAGTCGGCGAAGGCGTCCCGGAAGGCGCGGGCGCGGCCCCGGAAGTCGGCCTCGTCGAGGACGTACGCCGGGGAGCCGTGCTCGGCGACGAGGTCACGCAGGTCGACCCCACCGATCTCGAGGGCACCCTCGTCGTTCTTTCGCGCCGTGGTGGACCACAAGAGGGGCACCAGCGCGTTGACGTCGGCGGGCTCGGGCAGCCACGAGGGGCCGCGGTGGCTGACCTCGGCGTGAGCCCAGCCGGCTTCGTGTGCACGCATCAGCGGCTCACATCCGCTCGGGGGCGGACACGCCGAGCAGGCCGAGGCCGTTGGCGAAGACCGTCTTCGTGGCGGCGACCAGCAGCAGCCGGGCGCGGTGCAGGTCGCTGGGCTCCTCGTCCCCCTGCGGCATGACCCGGCAGGCCTCGTAGAACTTGTGGAACGCCGACGCGGTGTCCTCGAGGTAGCGCGCCACCCGATGCGGCTCGCGCAGCTGGGCCGCCGCGGCCACCACGCGCGGGAACTCCGCGAGCGCCCGGAGCAGCTCACCCTCCTTCTCGTGCGACAGGAGCGAGGGGTCGAAGTCGTCCGAGCCCGCCGGTGCCAGCCCGAGGTCCGCGGCGTTGCGCAGGATCGAGGCGAGGCGGGCGTGGGCGTACTGCACGTAGAAGACGGGGTTGTCGGAGGCCTTCTTGGTGATCTGCTCGACGTCGAGGGTCAGCGGTGAGTCGGCCGGGTAGCGCGCGAGGGAGTAGCGCAAGGCGTCCACGCCGATCATGTCGACGAGCTCCTGAAGCGTCACGATCTGGCCGGCCCGCTTGCTCAGCCGGACCTCCTCGCCGCCCTTCATGATCTTGACCAGCTGGCCGATCAGCACCTCGATGTGCTCGGCGGGGTCGTCGCCCGCGCACGCCGCCATCGCTTTGAGGCGGCCGACGTAGCCGTGGTGATCGGCGCCGAGCAGGTAGATGCAGGTGTCGTAGCCGCGCTCGCGCTTGTCGACGTAGTAAGCGGTGTCCGAGGCGAAGTAGGTCAGCTCGCCGTTGGACCGGACCAGGACGCGGTCCTTGTCGTCGCCGAAGTCGGTCGTGCGCATCCACAGCGCGCCGTCGTCCTCGAACAGGTGCCCCTCACCCCGCAGCTTGTCGAGGCCGTGTTCGACCCGACCGTCGTCGTGAAGGGAACGCTCGGAGAACCACACGTCGAACTCCGTGTGGAAGTTGGCCAGCTGCTCGCGCTGCTCGGCGAGCTGCAGGGTGTAACCGGTCTCGCGGAAGGCCACAAGTCGGTCGCCCTCGGGAAGGTCGAGGATGCCGGGGTTCTGGGCCATGACCTGCTCCGCGAGGTCGGCGATGTAGGCGCCGTGGTAGCCGTCCTCGGGGATCGGCTTTCCCAGTGCAGCGGCCTCGAGCGACGCGCCGAACTTGTCCATCTGGCTGCCACGGTCGTTGACGTAGAACTCGCGGTGGACCTCGGCACCGGCTGCATCGAGCACCCGGCCGATCGCATCGCCGAGGACGGCCCAGCGGGTGTGCCCGAGGTGGATGGGGCCGGTGGGGTTGGCCGAGATGAACTCCACGTTGAACCGCCGCCCCGCGAGGGTGTCTGTATGGCCGTACGACGCGCCCGCCTCCACGATCCTGGCAGCCACCGCGCCCTGGGCGCCGGCAGCGACCCGGACGTTGAGGAAGCCCGGCCCCGCGACCTCCACGGAGGCGATCCCCTCGACCTTGCCGAGCCGCTCGGCGAGCAGGGCGGCGAGGTCGCGCGGCACCATACCGGCCTTCTTGGCGAGCTGGAGGGCGACGTTGGTGGCGTAGTCACCGTGCTCCCGGACCTTGGGCCGCTCCACGACCACCGTCGCGGGCACCCCGTCGGGCAGGGTCAGCGACCCCTCCTCGACGAGGGCGGTGAGGACGTCGACGATCCGGTCGGAGAGCTGTTCGGGAGTCACCGGTCAAGGGTATCCGCGCGGGCGGGCGACCCTCACATCAGATACCGAGGGGCGGATCACCGCTCCGCTCGACGCTTCTTGGCCAGCCGGGTGACGACTTCGATCAGCTCGGCGGGCTCGAACGGCTTGGTGAGGTAGGCCTCGACCCCCACCTCCTCGCCGCGCGCGACGTCGGCGGCCTGGGCGCGGCCGGTCACCATGACGACGGGGATCGACGCGGTGAGCGGCGCCTCCCTGAGCCGTACGACGGTCTCGAAGCCGTTCATCCGCGGCATCATCACGTCGAGCGTGATCACGTCGGGCTGGTGCTCCCCTGCGAGCGCCACCGCGCTCTCGCCGTCTCCTGCGGTCATCACCTCGAAGCCCTCGAGCTCGAGGTTGACCGCGATCAGCTCGCGGATCACGGCGGAGTCGTCGACGACGAGTGCGCGCAGCACGGGGTCAGCGAACACCTGCGCCCCCAATCTCCTTGTGTCGGTCAGGTCATGTACGCTCTTCGCGCAGCCCATGAGCCCCCGTAGCTCAGGGGATAGAGCACCGCCCTCCGGAGGCGGGTGCGTAGGTTCGAATCCTACCGGGGGCGCCGATCGTCGCCTTTGTCCGCGTTGCCGTCACCGGCGTCTCACCGCTGCCACGCAGGCCATACTGCCCTGTCCGGACGCCCACCACACCAGTCCGACGCCGCGTTTTCTTCGTCTCCTTCTGCCCGCTGCGTCACGTTTTGGTTAGTTCCTCGTTACTAGTGGGTAAGTAGTGATCACCACCATCCGGTGTGACACCGGTCACGTGGGGGAAAACGTCCGACCGACTCCTCTCGGGGGAGTTCTTGCTCTCGTCCTGTCCGCAAACCGAGTGAACGGGGAGTCACTTGACCACACGCACCACCCTGCTCAGAAGAGCCGCCGCTACCGTCACGGCCGCGGCTGTCGCGCTCACCGGCGCGGCCGTCCTCACGGCGACGCCGGCCCAAGCCGCCCTGAAGAAGATCGAGACGCCCTTCGTGTACCAGGGCTCTGCCTTCGGAACGCGGGTGACCGTCGGCAACGCCGGGGAGGGCGGCCTGAGCTCGGGCCGCACCGCCTGGTCGATCCTGGGCTGCACGAGCCTGGCACCTGTCCGCAACGACCTGGGCAGCTTCGGCGGCAAGGTCAACGCCAACAGCATGGTCCAGGTCGGCGCGATCGACAGCTTCACCTCCAGCTACCGCAGGCCGAAGCAGAAGCTCTTCGGCTCGCGCAGCGTCAACAAGGTGGCCAACATCGTGCTGGGCCCCCAGGACGGCCCGCGGCTGACGATCCGCGCGCTGACCACCCGGGCGAACGCCTTCAACAAGAACGGCAGGTTCGGCGCCAACGGCGACTTCGACCTCGCCGGAGTGAAGGCGATCAACATCGCGCCGGACGGCAGCGAGACCCCTGGGCCGCTCGGCGACCTGCTCGACGCGATCGACGAGGCCGACAACCAGCTCGTCGAGGCCATCATCGCGGGCGCCGGCACCAACGGCATCGACATCCCCGGCCTGGGCACCGTCTACCCCGCCGGAAAGGTCCGGACCCACTCGGGCCCGCGTGCCGCACGGTCGAACGCCTTCGGCATCCGCGTCGAGCTCGAGAACGGCTCCACGGTCACCATCGGACGCGCCCGGGCAAGGATCGACAGCGCACCGGTGGCCGGCGTCTTCGGAGGTCACGCGTACGGCCTGGAGGCGGTTGTCGCCGACGGGCTGCTCGGGCTGGGGCGCACCCCCTTCCAGCACCTGCCCTGCATCGGCACGGGTGGAGAGTGGCGGACGAACTCGCTGGCCGAGGTGCCGCAGAACGACAACCTCAACGTGGGCGCGCTCAAGGCCGAGACCTTCGGCAAGGGATTCCGTGACGGCCGAGCGGTCGCGCGCACCCGCGCATCTGTCTCCAACGTCCGTCTCGGCGGCGGCGCACTCGAGATCCGAGGGGTCGTGGGCCAGGCCAACGTGGTCCAGAACGCCAAGGGCCGGGTGATCCGGCGCAACGTGAACGGCACCCGGATCGCGGCGATCATCGCCAACGGCGAGACCCACGAGGTGCCGGCCCCCGGCGAGAGCCTGGAGATTCCCGGGGTGGCCGTGATCAAGGCCCGTGTGCGGGAGAACCTCGGCAAGCGCGGGCTGCGGGTCCACGCCGTGCGGGTCGAGATGCTCGACGGCACCGGGCTGGTGCTGAACATCGGCACGGCCCGCGCCATCCTCAAGCGGTGACCCGCGACAGCATCGCCTGAGACAACGCACGGACGACGCGGCGCTCGAGACCCTCAGCAGGGGCCCTCGAGCGTCGCGTCCTTGCGGGCCCGGTTGGCGATGCTGCGCGCTTGGCCGATGTCCGCGAAGACGACGCTGGCCGCCCCGACGTACCCGGTGCTGCCGTTGACCACGCAGGTGCGGAACTTCGCCGGCTGAACCCGCGACGCGGCATGCGCGAGCCGGTACAGCTCCCTGGGGCTGGCGTTGGGCGTATCGAGGTTCCTGAGGACCGTGAGCACCCCCCGCTCCATGAACCCGGGCCGGTCGGCACTGCTGCGCACCTTCCTGAGAATGCCCACGAGCGCGCGCTGCTGGTTCGCCGACCGGTCGAAGTCGCCTCGGGGAAAGGCCTTGCGTGTCCGCACGAACACCAGCGCCTGGATGCCGTTGACCTTGTTGCGACCGACCCGGTAACCACCCGGCTTGAGCGGGTCGTAGAAGGCGTACCTCGAGTTCACCTCGATCCCGCCGATGGCGGTGACCATGCGGGCGAACCCCCAGAAGCTCGTCGTGAAGACGTAGTCGGGGGTGATCCCCACCATGTCGGCGACGGCCCGGGCCATCAGCTGAGGACCTCCGAAGAGCATCGCCGAGTTGATCTTGTTGCGGCCGTGGCCCGGGATGGTGACGAAGGAGTCGCGCGGGATGCCGATCGCGGTGGCCGCGCCGGTTCGCGTGTTGATCCCGACCAGCTGGATCGCGTCGGCGCGGCTGCGCAGCACCGGCTGGCCCTCGCGGGCGTCCGAGCCGAGCATCAGCACCCAGACCACCTGCGCACGGGCGTCGACGTTCCCGGCCCGCTCGACCTTGACCAGGCTGGTCGGCGCCTCGCGCACCGAGGCAGGGGGGACGACGAGCGCGGTGAACGCGAGCACCAGGGCAAGGGGCACGACGGCGCGCAGACGCGCCAGCCGTCGGCGGGTCGCCCGGGGGGGACGGGTCATGAGCGTGCTCCCTTCGCGGCCGGGACCGACGAGCGGGTGACGTCGTAGCCGAATATCTGCCAACGCCCGGACGGCTTGCGGTTCATCAGGAGCCGACCTGTGACGGTGACCCGCTGGTCGGCACCCGCCGTGGCTTCCTGCACGAACACCAGGCGGAACCTCGCGGTCATCCCCACGATCGTGCCCCTCGGCACCAGGACGTCGAGCCGCACCCGCTTCGCGCGCGGGACGACCGCCTCCGTCGTCGTACCGATCGCCTTGTTCGTGAGCAGCGCGCGATCGGCACCACCGCGCTGCGCAGCACCGTCGGAGAAGGTGTCGAGAGCGCCGGAGAAGTCCCCGCGGGGATACTCGCCGCCGAGGAAGGCGTCGTCGAAGTACTTCTCCACGACCTGGGAGACCTGGCGCTCGATGTTCCGCTGCCGGTGCCGCGGCAGCCCGGCGCCGACGACCTTGGCAACCTCGACGTCCGTCGGGACCGGCTTGGCGTCGAGCGTCGGCTGGGTCTCCACGGACCGGCTCGGCAGCGGCGAGGCAGCCGGCTCCCGGGGCCCCTCCTCACCGCCGATGCACCCGGCGAGGGCGAGCAGCAACACCGCTGCGAGGCCGCCGGCGAGAGCCCGAGAAGGCCTCGTACGGTGCTGGTTCACGAATCTGGTCACTCCCCTGGGGGTCGGTTTCACGTGAGCCTGGATACAACCGTCGGTCATCTGCCGGTCCGGGCTGCATCAACTTGTCACAACGGTCTAGCCTTGTAGCCGTTCACCCACCCTAAGAGACGCACCGGAAGAGGCGATTCAGGCCGTGGCCGAGTCTTCCCAGCCCAGCCCCGTCGAACCCTCGGCGTTCGGAGCCAACGAGTGGCTCGTCGACGAGATGTTCGAGAGGTACCAGCAGGACCCCAACAGCGTGGACAAGGCTTGGTGGGAGTTCTTCAAGAACTACACCCCGGGTGAGCACGTCACGGACAAGGGTGCGGGGCCCAACGGCGCGAAGAGTACCCCGAAGACCACCGAGAAGCCGGCCCCGAAGCCGGCCCCGAAGTCGGCCCCGAAGTCGGCCGCGAAGCCGGCCGACAAGACCGGCGCGAAGACCGAGGCGAAGACCGAGGCGAAGACCGAGGCGAAGACCGAGGCGAAGAAGCCGGCCCCGCAGGCCAAGAGCGCCGCCGAGGCAAGGCCGCGCGCCGACCAGACACCTGCCAAGGCGACCCCGAAGACCAGCGCGCCCGTGCCGAAGGAGCCCGAGCGGACGCCGAAGGCCGAGGCCAAGGACGAGCCCGAGCTGACCGTGCTCCGCGGTGCGCCGGCCCGCACCGCGCAGAACATGGACACCTCGCTGAGCGTGCCCACGGCCACCAGCGTGCGCTCGGTCCCGGTGAAGCTGCTCTGGGACAACCGCACGGTCATCAACAACCACCTCGCCCGTGCCCGTGGCGGCAAGGTGTCGTTCACCCACCTCATCGGCTACGCCCTGGTCAAGGCACTCAAGGCGATGCCGGAGATGAACAACGGCTTCGACGTCATCGACGGCAAGCCCACCCTGATCACGCCGGCCCACATCAACCTCGGCCTCGCGATCGACATGCAGAAGTCCGACGGCACCCGCCAGCTTCTGGTCCCCTCGATCAAGGCCGCCGAGGCGATGGACTTCGCGGCGTTCTGGACCGCCTACGAGGACCTCATCCGCAAGGCCCGCAACAACAAGCTCGCGGTGAGCGACTTCCAGGGCACCACGATCAGCCTGACCAACCCCGGCACGATCGGCACCAACCACTCCGTGCCTCGGCTGATGAAGGGCCAGGGCTGCATCATCGGCGTCGGCGCGATGGAGTACCCGCCCGAGTACCAGGGTGCCTCGGAGGAGACCCTGGTCCGCAACGCGGTCAGCCGGGTCATGACGCTGACCTCGACCTACGACCACCGGGTCATCCAGGGCGCCCAGTCCGGCGACTTCCTGCGCCGCATCCACGCGCTCCTGCTCGGCGAGGACGGCTTCTACGACGAGATCTTCCGAGCCCTGCGGATCCCCTACGAGCCGATCCGCTGGGCGAAGGACATCTCCACCACCCACGACGACGAGATCAGCAAGCAGGCGCGGGTGCTCGAGCTCATCCACGCCTACCGGGTGCGCGGCCACATCATGGCCGACACGGACCCGCTCGAGTACCAGCAGCGCAGCCACCCCGACCTCGAGGTCGAGTCGCACGGCCTCACGCTGTGGGACCTCGACCGCGAGTTCGCCACCGGCTCCTTCGGCGGCACCGGCCGTCGCTTCATGAAGCTGCGCGACATCCTCGGCATCCTGCGTGACTCCTACTGCCGCACCGTCGGCATCGAGTACATGCACATCCAGGACCCCGAGCAGCGACGCTGGATCCAGCAGCGAGTCGAGCAGCCGCACATGAAGCCGCCCCGCGAGGAGCAGCTGCGGATCCTCCTCAAGCTCAACCAGGCCGAGGCCTTCGAGACGTTCCTGCAGACCAAGTTCGTCGGCCAGAAGCGCTTCAGCCTCGAGGGCGGCGAGACCACGATCCCGCTGATCGACGAGATCTGCGAGGCCGCCGCGGAGGAAGAGCTCGACGAGGTCACGATGGGCATGGCCCACCGCGGGCGCCTCAATGTCCTCGCCAACGTCGTCGGCAAGAGCTACAGCCAGATCTTCCGCGAGTTCGAGGGCAACATCGACCCACGCACGGTCCAGGGCTCAGGTGACGTCAAGTACCACCTCGGCGCCGAGGGCGAGTTCACCGCGGGGACCGGCGCCAAGATCAAGGTCTCGGTGGCGGCGAACCCCTCGCACCTCGAGGCCGTGAACCCGGTGGTCGAGGGCATCGCGCGCGCCAAGCAGGACATGCTCAACCGGGGCGCGGAGTTCCCTGTGCTGCCGCTGCTCATCCACGGCGACGCGGCCTTCGCCGGACAGGGTGTGGTCGCCGAGACCCTCAACCTGTCCCAGCTGCGCGGCTACCGCACCGGCGGCACGATCCACCTGGTGGTGAACAATCAGGTCGGCTTCACGACCTCGCCTGCCTCGTCGCGCTCGTCGCTGTACTGCACCGACGTCGCGCGCATGGTCCAGGCTCCGATCTTCCACGTGAACGGCGACGACCCCGAGGCCTGCATCCGCGTGGCGCGGCTCGCGTTCGAGTACCGCCAGGCCTTCAAGAAGGACGTCGTCATCGACCTCGTGTGCTACCGCCGCCGCGGTCACAACGAGGGCGACGATCCGTCGTACACCCAGCCGCTGATGTATGACCTCATCGAGCAGAAGCGCTCGGTGCGCAAGCTCTACACCGAGTCCCTGATCGGGCGTGGCGACATCACGGTCGAGGAGGCCGAGCAGGTGCTGCGCGACTACCAGCAGCAGCTCGAGCGGGTCTTCACCGAGGTCCGGGAGGCGACCAGCACGCCTGCGAGCTGGACCACGGTGCCCGACTACCCCGAGAAGAGCGGAGTCACCGAGGCCATCACGGCCATCAGCCCCGAGACCCTCAAGCGGATCGCGGACGCCCACGTCAACACGCCTGAGGGATTCGTGGTGCACCCGAAGGTGCTCCCTCAGCTCCAGCGGCGTGCAGCTGCGATCACCGAGGGGCCCATCGACTGGGCGACAGCCGAGATCATGGCCTTCGGCTCGCTGCTCATGGACGGCCGCCCGGTCCGGCTGGCCGGCCAGGACTCGCGACGGGGCACCTTCGCCCAGCGCTTCGCGACCATCATCGACCGTCGCAACGCCGACGAGTGGACGCCTCTGGCCAACCTCTCCGAGGACCAGGCGCAGTTCTACGTCTACGACTCGCTCCTCTCGGAGTACGCCGCGCTCGGCTTCGAGTACGGCTACTCCGTGGCGCGGCCCAACGCGCTGGTGCTCTGGGAGGCGCAGTTCGGCGACTTCGTCAACGGCGCGCAGACGGTGATCGACGAGTTCATCGTCTCGGCCGAGACCAAGTGGCGTCAGCAGTCCGGCGTGGTGCTGCTCCTCCCCCACGGCTACGAGGGGCAGGGACCCGACCACTCCTCCGCGCGGATCGAGCGCTTCCTCACGATGGCCGCCGACGAGGCGTTCACGGTCGCGCAGCCCTCGAGCGCCGCTAGCCACTTCCACCTGCTGCGGCGCCACTCGCTGGGTGAGGAGCACCGTCCGCTCATCATCTTCACGCCGAAGTCGATGCTGCGACGCAAGGAGGCCATGTCCTCCCCGACCGACTTCACCGACGGCGGGTTCCGTGCGGTGATCGGCGACGACACCGTCGACCCGGACAAGGTGGAGCACGTCGTGATGTGCAGCGGCCGGGTCACCTGGGACCTGATCGCCGAGCGCAAGAAGCTGCACGACGAGCGCACCGCGATCATCCGGCTCGAGCAGCTCTACCCGCGTCCGGTCGAGGAGATCAAGGCCGAGCTCGCGAAGTTCGGGAACCTCGAGGAGGTCCGCTGGGTGCAGGACGAGCCCGCCAACATGGGCCCGTGGCCGCACATGGCCCTGCACCTGGGCCGCGAGCTCGACGTGCCCGTCCACCGCGTGTCGCGGGCGGAGTCGTCCTCCCCGTCGGTGGGACAGCACTCCCGTCACGTCGACGAGCAGAAGGAGCTGCTCAAGCAGGCCTTCGCCTGACGAGTCGATCCGATGTACTTCACCGATCGCGGCATCGAGGAGCTCGAGAAGCGCCGGGGTGACGAGGAGGTCACCCTGGCGTGGCTCGCGGACCGCCTCCAGGAGTTCACCGACATCCACCCGGAGTTCGAGACCGCGGTCGAGCGGCTCGCGACCTGGCTGGCCCGTCTCGACGACCCCGACGACTGACCGCCCCTCCGTAGCCCGTCCGGCTCACCCTCGGCGGGAGCGCCGGGCCGTTCTGTACGCCGGCTCTCGCAGTCGGCGTACCCACGCGTAGTTCTCGAGCCCGGTCACGGTGTTGCGCACGGGGTCGAACGACACGAGCGCGTCGCCGGGACGAGGCGTCCCGAGCACCAGGTCGCCGAACCGGTGCCAGGCCCCGCCCACCGAGGCGTAGGCCAGCTCGTAGGCGTGGTCACCGGCGGCGACGGCAGCGAGGGTCACCGGGCCGGCGGGCGTACGGTACGGCAGGAGCGTCGTCATCGGTCTCGCGTGCGACGAGCGGCCCGCCGTCAGCACGAACCGCCCGAGTCGGCCCGTGCCGGTCGAGGCCATCAGGAGGTCGCCGTGGCCCCCCGCCTCGCACGGCACTCGCAACGCAAGCCCGTGGATGTCGGGCAGACCGCCGGGCAGCCCCACCGCGCGAGACCGACGGACGAGCACCTCGTCGCGCCCGGGCTCGTCCAGCCAAGGCACCCCGGTCGGAGGCCCTTCACCGGTACGGCGCAGCACGGCGGCGGTGACCTCACCTCGCGGGTGCAACGGCTTGAGCGCCGGTCGTAGGGCCGACAGCACCCGTACGGTTCCGGCGAGCGCAGCACCAGCCGAGGTCGCGGCCAGCGAGCCGGACCGCGAGATGTTCCACTCCATGACGGGAGGTACCCGGGGCAGGCGGGGGCATGTGCCCGCGTGCTCTCGTGATGCGACCGGGCTCAGGGACCTGGCCGCACGGTGACGTCGGTCATCTCCGCGTCGCGGGGCAGGTCGAGGGCGGTCAGCACCGCAGTCGCCACCGACTCGGGCCTTATCCAGTCGGCAGGGTCGTACTCCTTGCCCTCCTGGGCGTGCACCTTCTCCTGCATGGCGGTCGCGGTCCGCCCAGGGTAGACCGAGGTGACCCGGACCCCCGCGTCCTTCTCCTCGGCACGCAGCGAGTCCGCGAGGGCCCTCAGACCGTGCTTGCTCGCCGCGTAGGCCGACCAGTCCGGGTTCGCCCGGAGGCCGGATCCGGAGTTGACGAAGACGACCTGCCCCGTGGCCGTACGCAGGGCCGGAAGGCACAGGCGCGTCAGCTCCGCGGGGGCGAGGAGGTTCACGTCGACGGTCCGGCGCCACGAGCTCGCACTCGCCTTGCCGACCGGGGCGAGCTCCACGAAGCCCGCCACGTGGACCAGGGAGTCCAGCCGGTCCGGGAGCCCCTGCCCCGCGAGGGCGTCGGCGAGCCCCGCGGGTTCTGCGAGGTCGGCCACGACGGTGCGCGAGCCGGGGAACGCCGAGCGGAGGTCCCCGGCCCGTTCGTCGCTCCGCGCGAGCAGGATCAGCTGGTCGCCGCGGGCGGACAACACGTGCGCCACAGCGGCACCGATGCCCGCACCGGCTCCGGTCACGAGATGGGTCGCCATGGGCCAGAACCTAGCGGGTGAACACGATCTTTCCGAACAGCTCGCCCTCGGCCATCGCCGCGAAGCCCTCCCGCGCGTCGCTCATGGGCAGGACCCGGTCGATGACGGGACGCACGCCGCTGACGTCGAGGAGGTTCACCAGCGACGCGAGCTCACTGCGGGTGCCCATCGTGGAGCCGACCACCTCGAGCTGGAGGAAGAAGATCCGGTTCAGCTCGGTCTGGTCGGGGTTGGGTCCGCTGGTCGCTCCCGAGATCACGACCCGTCCCCCGGGACGAAGAGAACGAAGCGAGTGCGACCAGGTGGCCCGTCCGACGGTCTCCATGACCGCGTCGACCTTCTCGGGTAGGCGCGCGTTGCTCTCGAACACCGCGTCGGCGCCGAGCTCGAGCGCCCGGTCGCGCTTGCTCTCGTCGCGGCTCGTCGCGTAGACGCGAAGGCCGCCGGCGTGCGCGAGGGCGATCAGGGCCGTGGCCACGCCGCCGCCCGCGCCCTGCACGAGCACGGTGTCACCCGGCTTGAGGCGGCCCTGGGTGAACAGCATCCGGTAGGCGGTGAGCCAGGCGGTCGGCAGGCAGGATGCCTCCTCGAACGACAGCGAGGCCGGCTTCGGCACCACGTTGGCCTTCGGGACGACCACCTTGTCGGCGAACGTGCCCTGGTGGCGCTCGCTGAGCAGGGAGCGCCTCGGGTCGAGGGTCTCGTCGCCGGTCCAGGACGGGTCGCTGATGACGGCGTGGACGACGACCTCGTTGCCCTCCTCGTCGTACCCGGCGGCGTCGCAGCCCAGGATCATCGGCAGCGACTCCTCACGCAGGCCGACACCGCGCAGCGACCAGAGATCGTGGTGGTTGAGCGAGGACGCCTTGACCGTGACCGTGGTCCACCCCTCGGGGGCCACGGGGTCGGGGCGGTCCCCGACGACGAGTCCGGACAGGGGGTCCTCGGTGGAGAATCCTTCGGCGTAGACAGCGAACATGCTCCGACCCTATCGGCGGGAGACCTTGTCCCGACGAGCCGCCTCCGCTACTGCGGCCGCCACGGCCGGCCCCACCCGGGTGTCGAACGGCGACGGAATGACGTAGGACTCGCTCAGGTCCTCCCCTACGAGATCGGCGAGGGCGTCGGCCGCAGCGAGCTTCATGCCCTCGGTGATGGCGGTGGCCCGGACGTCGAAGGCGCCACGGAAGATGCCGGGGAAGGCGAGCACGTTGTTGATCTGGTTGGGGTAGTCCGACCGGCCCGTCGCGACCACGCGCGCGTGTCGGGCCGCGATGTCGGGGTGCACCTCGGGGTTGGGGTTGGCCAGCCCGAAGATGATCGCCTCGGGGGCCATCTTCGCCACCGCGTCCTCGGGGACGTTGCCCCCGCTGACCCCGATGAAGACGTCGGCGCCGACGAGCGCGTCCACCAGACGCCCCTCACGACCGGTGACGTCGGCGGTCTCCCGCGCGAGCGAGAGCTTGACCGGGGTCAGGTCGTCGCGCTTGGAGCTCAGGACCCCCTTGCGGTCCACCACGACGAGATCGCGGACCCCGGCCGCGAGCAGGATCTTGGTGCAGGCCACGCCGGCGGCGCCCGCCCCCGAGATCACCACGCGGATGTCCTCGAGCCGACGGCCGGTCAGCTTCACGGCGTTCTCGAGCGCCGCGAGCACGACCACCGCGGTGCCGTGCTGGTCGTCGTGGAAGACCGGGATGTCGAGCCGACTCTTCAGGCGCTGCTCGATCTCGAAGCACCGGGGTGCGGAGATGTCCTCCAGGTTGATCCCGCCGAAGCTCGGGGCGAGCCGCGCCACGGTCTCCACGATGGCGTCCGGGTCGGTGGTGTCAAGGCAGATCGGGACGGCGTCGACGCCGCCGAACTGCTTGAACAGCACGGCCTTGCCCTCCATCACCGGCATCGCGGCACGCGGACCGATGTCACCGAGCCCGAGGACGGCCGTGCCGTCGGTCACCACCGCGACGGTGTTGCCGACCCACGTGTAGTCGTCGGCCAGCGCGGCGTGCTCGGCGATCGCCTCGCACACGCGGGCGACACCGGGCGTGTAGGCGAGAGAGAGGTCGTCGGGACCGGTGAGCGAGACCGTCGACGCGACCTCCATCTTGCCGCCCACGTGCAGGTCGAAGACCGGGTCTCCGGCGCGAGGATGCTCCGGCTCGGACATTGCTGCGGGTTCAACCATGAGGTGACCTTCGTGTCGGGGGGATGCGATCTGGCGGTTCGACGGCGGCGCTCGGTCGAGCGGCGGAACTGCCTCGGTCGGCGGGGGTCTCCCTGCGCCACAGTCTGTCACAGAGCCCCGGACGGGCCGGACGACTGTGGCGGACGTGACACACGTCGAAGCGGCCAGACCCGCACGACCACACGGGCGAGCACGTCGGGGTCGGGCACGGTGCCGACGAGCCAGGAGTCGACGCCCTCGCGCGGGTTGTCACGCTCGACCCACCAGCCGTCGGGTTCCCGGCGCGTCGCCCGCTTCACCGCGACGACCCCGTCGGGCAGGCGTACGACGGCCAGGCCACCGGGTCGGGGAGGGGACCCGTGCACCACGAGGAGCCGGTCGCCGTCGTACAGCGTGGGCTGCATCGACCGACCGCGGACCACCGCGAACCCGACCCTCCGGGGCGACCACGCCCGCCTGTCGACCCTGCCCCTCACCGTCACCGCCCTGCTGTTGCTGTCACCTCGACCGGGAGTAGTGTCGCAGGTGCTGTACGACACCTACTTGCTCGAGATCGCCGACAGAAAGGACACAACAGGATGCTTTCGCGACTGTTCGCACCCACTCTCGAGGTCCAGGCCCACTGCGACCTGCCGTGCGGCGTGTACGACCCCGCTCAGGCGCGGATCGAGGCCGAGTCCGTCAAGGCCATCATCGGCAAGCTCGCCGACAACGACGACCCGGACTTCCGGACGCGCGCGGTCCTGATCAAGGAGCAGCGCTCCGAGCTGGTCAAGCACCACCTCTGGGTGCTGTGGACCGACTACTTCAAGCCGCCGCACTTCGAGAAGTACCCCCAGCTGCACACGCTGTTCAACGAGGCGACGAAGCTCGCCGGCGCAGCGGGCACGAAGGGCACGATGGACGCCCAGGCGGCCGACGACCTGCTTGCCAAGATCGACGAGATCGCCGAGATCTTCGCGGAGACCAAGAAGGCTTGAGCGAGATCGCGGTCATCCGGTCTCCGGAGCCGCGACACGAACGGGGTCGGGCACGTCGGTGTCCGACCCCGTCTAGGCTTCGGCACGATGATTCCTGGCGCGAGCCCTCAAGTCGGGCACCGTCGGAGCCGATAATTTCGAGCACAGTCCCTGTGAAGAGGTAATCCGTGGCAGACAACCGACCCGACGTCGAGCTGAGGATCCCCGCCGACGGCGCGTTCCTCTCGGTCCTGCGCACCGCCACCGCAGGCCTCGCGGCTCGCCTGGACTTCACCCTCGACGACATCGAGGACCTGCGCATCGCCGTCGACGAGGCGTGCGCGGTGGTGCTGCCGCAGGCCCGGCCCGAGTCTGACCTACGCTGCGCCTTCTACCTCGCACCGGAGACGCTCAAGGTCGAGGTGTCCGCACTCTGCGACGCGCCCCGTCCGCCGCACAGGGACGGCTTCGCCTGGACGGTGCTCTCGGCACTGACCTCGTCCCTGGACGCCGAGGTGGACGGCGACACGCTCACCGTCACGCTGTCTCGAACGAGTGGGGAGACGGGTTGACCATGGTCGACGAGTCCGGCCCCACGGACATCTCCGCCCTCCGGCTCAGGAGCGCGGAGCTGTTCGTGGTCCTCCACTCCGATGCGTCGAGCGACCTCGCGCAGGCGCAGGCGCGCGAGGACCTGGTGCGTCTGCACCTGCCTCTCGTCGAGCACCTCACCCGTCGCTTCCTCAACCGCGGCGAGCAGTACGACGACCTCCTCCAGGTCGGCACGATCGGCCTGATCAAGGCGATCGACCGCTTCGACGCCGGCCGGGGCGTGGAGTTCTCGACGTACGCCACCCCCACCATCGTGGGTGAGATCAAGCGCCATTTCCGCGACAAGAGCTGGGCGATCCGCGTGCCCCGCCGGCTCCAGGAGCTGCGCGCGTCGATCTCGAGCGCCACCGCCGAGCTGACCCAGGACCTCGGCCGCTCCCCTACCGTCGCCGAGATCGCCGGAAAGGTGGGCGTCACCGAGGAGGAGGTCATCGAGGGGCTGGAGTCGGCGAACGCCTACACCACGCTCTCGCTCGACGCCAGCGACTCAGCCGAGGACAGCGCCCTGAGCATGCTGGACACCATCGGCGAGGACGACGAGGCACTCGAGCACGTCGAGAACCGCGAGTCGCTCAAGCCTCTTCTCGAGGCTCTCGACCCGCGCGAGAAGCACATCCTCACACTGCGCTTCTTCCGCGGCATGACCCAGTCGCAGATCGCGGCCGAGATCGGCGTCTCACAGATGCACGTCTCGCGGCTGCTGAACAAGACGCTCGCGCAGCTGCGCGACCGGTTGACCGAGGATCCCTCGCTCGACGGTGGTGCGCTGCGCACCTAGTCGTTCTCGGCGAGCGCGTCGAGGGAGTCGGGGTGGAAGATCCCGGCCAGGACGACGACCGCGACGACAGCCAGTCCCACGGCGATCCAGGTCGTCTCCCCGCCGTAGAAGCTCCAGGCGACGAGGAGCTGGATCAGCTGGGCCACGACGATCGGCGCTCGTGCCCACGACTTCAGTCGGCTGACCGCCCAGGCACAGAAGCCGAGAGCGGCTCCGTACACCAGGAAGAACAGCGCTGTCGTGGCCCCCATGACCGCCTTCGCCGTCTCGAACGCGGCGAGCTCGGCGACGCCGAGGATCACGAAGATCAGCGCCTCGACGGCGACGAGGGAGGCGGCCACGTTCAGCGGGGCCGGCGGTCGGGCGGGGGGCACGGTGTCGTCGGGGGTGGATGTCACGGAGCCAGAGCCTAACCCCCCGTGGTCACGGGCACCCGGCAAGTCGCTCCCTGCCGAGACGCGGCACCGGCCCTAGATTTGTCGGCTGTGACCAAAGTGACCTCGCGAAGGGGTTGCCTGCACTGGGTTCTCTTGCAACGATCGGGTGCGTCACCGGACAAGTGGTAGGGATCAGCCTGCCCGAGACTGGGGATCCGGTGGCCACCACTTCCGATCTCGAATCGCCTCTGAGGTGAGATCGTTTCGGAAGCTCGTGCATGCGTTCACAAACAGTGGGAAGCATGTACGACGCACGAACGGCCGGCTCGCACACCCAGCGAGCCGTCAACCGCACAAGCTAAGGAGTCGTCGCCGTGGACTGGCGCCACCGCTCTGCATGCCTCGACGAGGACCCGGAGCTGTTCTTCCCGATCGGTAACACCGGTCCGGCCATCCTCCAGATCGAGGAGGCCAAGCAGGTGTGCCGACGCTGCGAGGTGCGCGAACAGTGCCTCGCCTGGGCGCTCGAGGCCGGCCAGGACCACGGTGTGTGGGGCGGCATGAGCGAGGACGAGCGCCGCGCCCTCAAGCGACGCAACGCCCGCGCCAAGATCCGCACGGCCTGACGCGGCAACAGGACCCCAGACTCCGGAGCGACGGCGGTGCTCTCGGGCATCGGACCGTCGCTCCTTCACGTCGGCCCCCCGGACGGGTGATTCGTTCCTCACAGCAGCGGCATGTCCACCGCTGCTCGGGTGCCGCCCGCGGGGCACGGGCCCATCTCGAGCAGCCCCTCGAGCTCGGACTCGACGAGCGTGCGCACGATCGAGAGCCCCAGGCTCGTCGAGACGTCGAGGTCGAAGTCCTCGGGCAGTCCCCGGCCGTTGTCCTCGACGGTGACGTGGAGGCGTCCGACCAGGCGCCTCGCGGTCAGGGTGATCCGGGGCTGCTCCTCGCCTGCGCCGGTCCCTGACTCGGTGAAGGCGTGCTCGAGGGCGTTCTGCAGCAGCTCGGTCACGACCATGGCCAGAGGCGTCGCGGTGTCGGCCCGGAGCGTCCCGAAGCTCCCCTCCCGCGACGTCATGACCGACGCGTCTTGCGAGGAGACGTCGGCGACCATCAACCGCAGCCGGTCGGCGACCTCGTCGAACTCCACGAACTCGTCGAAGGCCTGGCTCAGCGTCTCGTGGACGATGGCGATCGTGCCCACCCGGCGTACCGCCTCCTCGAGCGCCAGACGACCCTCGGCCGACCCGATCCGACGCGCCTGGAGGCGCAGCAGCGCCGCCACGGTCTGGAGGTTGTTCTTCACCCGGTGGTGGATCTCGCGGATCGTCGCGTCCTTCGTGACCAGCTCGCGGTCACGCCGCCGCAGGTCCGTGACGTCGCGAAGAAGCACGAGCGCCCCGAGGTGGTCACCGGTGGGCCGCAGCGGGATCGACCGCACGATCAGCGTCGCGTCGTCGTTGCCGACCTCGGTGTCCAGGTGCCGGCGCCCCGCCAGCACCGCGCTCAGCGTCTCCTCGTCGGGCCGGTTGCGCGGCGGCACCAGGCCCCGTGTGATCTCGGCGAGGTCGAGCCCCGCGAGGTCACCGGCGAGCCCGAGCTTGCGGTAGACCGAGAGCGCGTTCGGGCTGGCGTAGGTGACGCGCCCCGCCGCGTCGATGCGCACGAACCCGTCGCCCACGCGCGGCGAGTCGACGTGGTCCGAGCGCTGCCCAGGGAACGGGAAGAAGCCGTTGCTGATCATCTGCGTCAGGTCGGTCGCGGTCTGGAGGTAGGAGAGCTCCAGGCGGCTGGGGGTCCTGACGCCGAGGAGGTTGGTGTTCCGGGCGACCACGGCGATGATCCGGTCCCCGTGCCGGACCGGGATCGCCTCCACCCGGACCGGGATGTCGTCGCGCCACTCCGGGTCGCCCTCGCGCGCCACCCGCTGGTGCTCGTAGGCGGAGTCGAGGAGCGGCCGCCTGCCTCGGGGGACGAACGTGCCGACCAGGTCGTCGAGGTAGGCCGTGGGGCCCGTCGTGGGGCGCATCTGGGCTCCGGCCCAGTAGCCCTTCCCCTCTCGGTCGGGAAGCCAGAGGATCAGGTCGGCGAAGGACAGGTCGGCGATGATCTGCCAGTCGGCCATCAGCAGGTTCAGCCACGCCACGTCGTCCTCGGACAGGTCGGTATGGGCCTTGACCAGGTCGTTCAACGCGGGCACGCGACCAGCCTAGGCGAGCGCGTGAACCAGTTCGTCGCCCGCATGGTCGCAGTGGCAGGATGGGCCCATGTCGTCGACGTTCTGGGAGCAGGTGAAGGCCAACGGCCTCAAGGTACCTGTCGACCGGCCTCTCGCGGACCTGACGACCGAGCTGACGGGCATGCTCGGGGACCCCGACCCCGCCGTCCGGGACGGCATCGCCTACCCCACCCTGGCCGCCTGGATCGCCGACGGCGTGTACGACGACCTGCTCGAGGGTCTCGGTGACGGGATGGGGGCCGGCCTCGCGGTGGGGCTCGGCGAGGACGGCACCGACACGGTCTTCCGTCGCAGCTTCTCGGTCCTCGTCCTGGCCGAGTGCGTCGAGCGCGACAACGCCGCCCACCTGGTCCCCGCCGGGACCATGGTGCGTTGGGGCGACCGGGTCGCGAGCTGGATCGTCCGCGAGCGGGACCTACGAGGCTTCGTTCCCGGAAAGGGCTGGGCCCACGCCATGGCGCACGGCGCCGACGCGATCGCGGCGCTGGCCGTGTCTGAGGCGATGGGGCGCCTCGAGCTGACGGTGCTGCTCGACGTGCTCGCCGACCGGCTGCTGCTGCCCACCGACTACCACCTCGTGCACGGGGAGACCGACCGACTGGCCCGGGCGACCATGCGCATCCTGCGCCGTGACCTGGTGGGCCTGGAGGTGCTCGAGCCCTGGCTCGCACGGCTCGCGCTGAGTGCTCGGGCCCATGGCTTCGGCGACACCGACCCCTTCCTGGTCTCGGGCAACGTCCAGAGCTTCCTGCGCTCCCTCCACCTCCAGCTCGCCCTCGCCCCGCACCCTCCGGCGAACCGCGCCGACATGCTGCTCGCCGTGCTGGACCGGCTGCGTGAGTCCAACCCCGACTACCTGTCTCCGGGCGCTCGGGAGTGACGGAGATGGAGTGGCACGGCGCTGAGTACGCACAGCACTCCGGGCACCACCGGGCGTTCGACGACTGGTTCCTCGAGCGCCACCGCCCGTTCGGGAGCGACGTGGTCGTCGACCTCGGCTGCGGCAGCGGGGAGTTCAGCGCCCGGCTGGCGTCGATGCTCCCCGAGGGCCGAGTCATCGGCGTCGACCCGGACGAGTCGATGCTCGCGAGCGCCGCCCGCCACGCCGCACCGAACCTGGAGTTTCGTCGTGGGACGGCCGAGGACCTCGGCGAGGTCGTGGCGCCCGGGTCGGCCGACGTGGTGGTCAGCCGGGCGATGCTGCACTGGATGCCGTTCGAGCGGTACCTCCGATGCTTCGAGGCGGTGCGCGAGGCGCTGCGTCCCGGCGGGGTGTTCCACTCCGAGTCGGCCGGCGCGGGAAACGTCTCGGGCATCGTCGCCCTGGTCGACACGATCAGCTCCGAGCACGGCCTGCCGGTGCTCGACGCCTTTCCCGACCCGGGGCAGGTCCTCGAGGACCTGGAGAGGGCGGGGCTCGAGGTGGGGGCCGACGGTGTACGGACCGTCGCCCAGCGGCGCCCCTTCACCCGGGAGGAGCTGGTCGGCGTGCTCCGCACCCAGGCAGCCGTCGCGCTGCAGCGGCGAGCGCCGGCGTGGGAAGCCGAGCGGCTCGTCGACGAGGTGGTCGCGAGAGCCGACCGGCTGCGCCGGCACGACGGGACCTTCGACCAGACCTTCGTCCGGCTCGAGATCCTGGCACGCAGACCGGGACGGCCTCTGGGCGGCGCCTCTACCGCCGGGTAACATGCCCGCCATGACCGACGTCACACAGGCCGCGCAGGCCGAGCACAGCCAGCCCGACGACACCTCCGACCCGGCGGCCGAGGGTCTCACCGACGGCCACGGCGGTGAGCACGCGGTCGCGGTGGCTGCGGCCCACGGCGTGGACACGATGTTCACCCTCTCCGGCGCCCACGTCTTCCCGATGTACGACGGCGCGGTGAACGCCGACCCGCCGATGCGCCTCCTCGACGTTCGTCACGAGCAGACCGCTGTGTTCGCCGCCGAGGCGGTTGGCAAGCTCACCCGGGTCCCGGGCCTGGCCGTCCTCACCGCCGGCCCCGGCGTGACCAACGGGGTCAGCCCCATCACGCAGGCCTCGTTCAGCGGCTCCCCCCTCGTCGTCATCGGGGGCCGGGCGCCGGCGAACCGGTGGGGCATGGGCAGCCTCCAGGAGTTCGACCACCCGGCGGTGCTCGGCCCGATCACCAAGTCCGCCAGGACCGTGTACCGGGTCGGCGAGGTCCCCGGCGCGGTGGACGAGGCGTTCACCCTGGCCCGCTCCTCCCACAGGGGGCCGACCTTCCTCGACATCCCGATGGACGAGTTCTTCAACCGGGGGTCGGCCGAGCGGCCGGTTCCGGCCCCGCGCATCCGGGTCGAGCCCGACTCCGAGGCGGTCGCCGAGATCGGGGCCCTCCTCGCCGAGGCGCAGCGTCCCGTGATCATCCTGGGCACCGACGTGTGGGCCGACGGTGCCGAGGAGGCGGCCCTGCGCCTCGTCGAGGATGCGGGCATCCCCGCGATCACCAACGGCATGGGCCGCGGCGTGGTGCCGGGTGGACACCCGCTGCTGATGACCAAGGCACGCGGCCCGGCGCTGGGCACCTGCGACCTCGCGATCGTGGTCGGGACCCCCCTCGACTTCCGCCTG
>DATHVS010000220.1:0-12943 GCA_035461195.1 Nocardioidaceae bacterium | reverse complement strand
CGGCGCCGCCCTTGCCGGGCTTGTGGTGCTGGAACCACACGACGGACCAGAGCTGTCCGTCGAGGTTGAGAACCATGCCGTTCTTGAGGTCGTTGGTCGTCGCCATGCGCGTGGGAACCTGCTCTTTCTCGAGCCGTGGGGGTCGGGGATGCAGCGGCCAAGTCTAACCGCACCCTGTGGGTGTCCGACTTCCCCGGTGCTGTGGACGGTTCCCCAGGGGTATGCCGCGTGTGGAGCGTCCATAACCCCGCGTTACAGGGGTCAGGGACGGGAGGCGACGGCGCGAAGAGCGAGCAGGTAGGAGTCGAGTCCGAACCCGGCGACGACCCCGGTGGCGACCCCGGACACGACGCTGGTGTGCCGGAACTCCTCCCGGGTGTGCGGGTTGGTGAGGTGCACCTCCACCAGAGGAGCGGCCAGCTGTGCGCAGGCGTCTCGCAGCGCGTAGCTGTAGTGCGTGAAGGCGGCCGGGTTGAGCACGACGGGCCAGCGGTGGTCGGCCGCCTCGTGGAGCCAGCCGACGAGCTCGGCCTCCGAGTCGGTCTGGCGTACGTCGACCTCGAGACCGAGCTCTCCCCCTGCCTTCTGACAGGCGGCGACCAGGTCGGCGTAGGTCGTCGAGCCGTAGACCTCGGGCTCACGGGACCCCAGACGCCCCAGGTTCGGGCCGTTGAGCACCAGCACCGTCATGTCGAGCCTCCTTGTCGTGGCCGTCGAGAGCCGGTCAGCGCGAGATCTCGGCGTACGCCGCGGTCAGTAGCGCCGGATCGGGCGCGGTGAGGATCGTGGGTCGCGCGAGCCCCTCCAGGACGACGAAGCGCAGCTGGTCGCCCCGCGACTTCTTGTCCACCTTCATCGCCTCGTGGAGCTGCGGCCAGACCCCGCCGCGGTAGCTCGTGGGCAGCCCCACCAGCTCGAGGACGGAGCCGTGGCGTTCCGCTGTCGCCTCGTCGAGCTTGCCGGCGAGACGGGCGAGCTCGGCGACGAAGGTCATGCCGATGGACACCGCGGCGCCGTGGCGGAACTTGTAGCGCTCCACCCGCTCGACGGCGTGACCGAGGGTGTGCCCGTAGTTGAGCACCTCCCGCCCCGGGTGCCCGGCGACGCCACCGGTCTCCTTCAGGTCCTGGGTCACGACGTCGATCTTCACCTTGACCGACCGCTCGATGAGCTCGCGGAGGACGTCGGTGCCGGCCGTCGTGGCCGATGTCGGGTCGCCCTCGACGAGGTCGAGGATGGCCGGGTCGGCGATGAACCCGCACTTGATCACCTCGGCCAGACCGCTGACGAGCTCGTTGCGCGGCAGCGTCTCCAGGGTCGCGAGGTCGCACAGGACGCCCGTGGGCTCGTGGAAGGCGCCGACGAGGTTCTTGCCCTCGCTGGTGTTCATGCCGGTCTTGCCGCCGACCGCGGCGTCGACCATCCCGAGCAGGGTCGTGGGCATGTGGACGACCTTCACCCCACGGAGCCAGGTCGCGGCGACGAAGCCCCCCATGTCGGTCGTGGACCCGCCCCCGACGGTCACGATCGCGTCCGAACGGGTGAAACCGGTCTGGCCGAGCACCTGCCAGCAGAAGGAGGCGACGGGCGCGAGCTTGGCCTCCTCGCCGTCGGGGATCTCGATCACGTGCGCGTCGTACCCCTGCCCGGCGAGGTCCTCGCGGATCACCTCACCGGTCGCGGCCAGGGCGCGCGGGTGGATCACCGCCACCCGTCGGACGCCTTGGCCGAGCATGCCCGGGAGCTCCCCGAGCAGGCCGGTGCCGACGACCACGTCGTACGGCGCCGCACTCTTGACGTGCATCGTGGACAGGTCGCTCATCGACTTCCCCTCTCAGCGGTGGCCTCGAGCCGCTCGACCTGCTCGCGAACCTCCGCCGCGACCTCCTCTGCGCCCCGGCCGTCGGTCAGCACGGTGACGGTCGCCACCTCCCGGTAGACCGGGAGGCGCTCGTCGAGGAGGGCCTTGACCCTGGCGCGCACGTTGCCGAGCAGCAGCGGCCGGGCGGTTCCGAGACCGACTCGCTTCACCGCGTCGGACAGACCCACCTGGAGGAACACCACGACCTGGCCGCGGAGCGCCTCACGGGTGCCGGCGTCGAGCACTGCGCCCCCGCCGAGCGCGAGCACACCGTCGTGGGTGCGGAGCGCCTCGGCGACCGCCGCCCGCTCACGCTCGCGGAAGTACTCCTCGCCGTGGTCGACGAAGATCTCCGAGATCGGGCGGCCCTCGGCATCCTCGACATCCCGGTCGGTGTCGCGCAGGTCGACACCCCAGGCCGTGGCCAGCAGGGTTCCCACCGTGGTCTTGCCCGCCCCCATCGGGCCGACGAGGACAACCCGCGGCCTGGTGGCGCTCATGCGAACCTCAGCGTGGCGAGGTAGGACTCGGCGTTGCGGCGGGTCTCGGCGACCGAGTCACCGCCGAACTTCTCCAGCACCGCCTCGGCGAGGACGAGGGCCACCATCGCCTCGGCGACGATCCCGGCGGCAGGGACGGCGCACACATCGGAACGCTGGTGGTGGGCCACCGCCTCCTCGCCGGTTGACACGTCCACGGTGCGCAGCGCGCGCGGGACGGTCGCGATCGGCTTCATGGCGGCCCGCACCCTGAGGGCCTCCCCGGTGGACATACCGCCCTCGGTCCCTCCCGAACGTCCGGAGGTACGTCGGATGCCCTCCTCGGTGCCCACGATCTCGTCGTGGGCACGGGAGCCTGGCGTGGCCGCGAGCTCGAACCCGTCACCGACCTCGACACCCTTGATCGCCTGGATGCCCATGAGCGCCCCCGCGAGGCGGGCGTCGAGACGACGGTCCCAGTGCACGTGGGAGCCCAGGCCCGGCGGTAGGCCGTGCACGACCACCTCGACGACCCCTCCGAGCGTGTCCCCGTCCTTGTGGGCCTGGTCGATCTCGGCGACCATCGCCTTGCTCGCGTCCGCGTCCAGGCAACGGACCGGGTCCGAGTCGAGCCGGGCCACGTCGTCGGGACCCGGGACCGACCCGGCGGGGGCCTTTGCACCGCCGATCGCGACCACGTGTGACACGACGCGGGCCCCGACGCTCTGCTCGAGGAACCTGGTCGCCACGGCGCCGAGTGCCACCCGTGCAGCGGTCTCCCGGGCGGAGGCACGCTCGAGCACCGGCCGGGCCTCGTCGAAGTCGTACTTCTGCATGCCGACGAGGTCGGCGTGGCCGGGGCGTGGCCGGGTCAACGGGGCGTTGCGGGCGAGGCTCTCAAGCTCGGCGGGGTCCACCGGGTCGGCGGCCATCACCTTCGCCCACTTCGGCCACTCGCTGTTGCCCACCCGGATCGCCACCGGGCTGCCGAGGGTGCGGCCGTGCCGCAGCCCGCCGATGATCTCGATCTCGTCGGCCTCGAACTTCATGCGGGCACCGCGGCCGTAGCCGAGCCGGCGCCGCGCGAGAGCGTCCGCGATGTCGCCGGAGGTCACCTCCACGTGGGCGGGCAGACCTTCGAGCACAGCGACAAGAGCGGGTCCGTGGGACTCGCCCGCAGTGAGCCAACGCAGCATGCGGACAGTCTTTCACGGCCCCCGAAGGCTCCGATCAGGCGTACCACGCAGCGACATTCGGGCCGGCGAGCACCCCGACGAGCGCCCCGACGAGCATGAAGGGGCCGAACGGGTAGGCCTTGCGGTCCACGATCCTCAGCACCGAGAGCAGCAGCCCGCTCACGCCGCCGATGAGGAACCCCGCGTAGACACCGGTCAGCAGCTCCGCCCAGCCGAGGTAGCCCAGGGCGATGCCGAGGATGCCGGAGAGCCGGACGTCGCCGTACCCCATCCCGCGGGGGTAGACGAACCACAGCACGAAGAACGTGCCGCCGGCCACGAGCCAACCCCAACCGGCGCGGATCGCTGCGTCCCACTCTCCGCTCACCGCGGCCGCGAGGAGCGTGAGGACCACCACGACGGCGTACGACGGCGCGATGACCCTCGTGGGGAGCAGCCGGGTACGCCAGTCCACGACCGCGAGCGCGACGCCCACCGGCGCGAGGTAGGCCCAGACCAGCAAGGCCGGGTCCCACCCGACCCTGAGGCCGACGAGCCCGGCCGCGGCCGCCGAGGCGAGCGCGCTCTTCCATGCCAGGCCCGGCAGCGCCGCGATGTCGGCGTAGAGCTCCTTGGGCTCCTCCTCGACAGGCTCCCCCTGGCCCGTGGACGCGTCGACGGGAGCCTCCTCGTCGCCGGCGGCACCGACCTCGTCCTGCGGCGACTCGGGCTCCACAGGCTCGGGGATCTTGGCGACCAGCGCGGGCACGAACCACCCGAGCGCCGCGCCGACCAGGGCCATCAACAGCCCGACCACCGGGAACCAGCCGTCACCGCTCATGGGGCGAGAGCCTAGCGGGGACACCGGGCCCTCACGCGGCTTCGTGGGGTGTCCGGGCCACGTGCATGCGCGCGTGCGCGATCGCCTCCGGGGTCGTGGCGAACAGGTGCCCCTCGTGGCCCAGCCTGTCGTAGACACCCAGGGCGTCGAGGACTGTGCTGTGCCGTGCCTTCACGCCGGAAAGGAGAACGGTGATCCCACGGTTCTCGAGCTGGCGGATCGTGTCGCGCATGACGGCGGCGCCCGTGGCGTCGAGGGTGGCGACCCGTGCCATGCGCAGGATCACCAACTGGTGCGGGCTCCAGGGGGACGACCTCGAGAGTCGCCTCCCGGGCGATCTGGCGCAGCGCCAGGGCCCCGGCCACCAGTACCCCCAGGACGACGGCCGTGACGAGGTCGAGAGCGACCGTGGCAAGGGCGGTGAGGGCCAGGACCGCGCCGTCGCCTCTGCTCGAGCGGAGCAGGGCGCGGACGGTGGAGACCTCGACCATCCGTGCGGCGGTCGCGACGAGCACTCCGGCCAGTGCCGCCAGGGGGATGGCCCCCACGATCAGGCCGGGGCGACCATGGCGAGCAGCAGGACCAGCGCGTGGATGACCGCGGCAAGCCAGGACGACACACCGCTGCGGACGTTGACAGCCGTCCGGGCGATCGCCGCGGTGGCGGGAATGCCGCCGAACAGGGGGACCGCGAGGTTCGCGACCCCCTGCCCGAAGAGCTCGCGGTCCGGGTCGTGGCGCTCCGAGACGCTCATCGCGTCGGCGACCGTGGCCGACAGGAGGCACTCAAGCGCGGCCAGCAGCGCCACCGCGACAGCAGGCACGACGAGGGCGGGCAGCTCTGCCCAGGCAGTGACGGGACGCCCGGCGTCGGCAGGCCGGCCGGCAGGGCCCCGATCCTGACGACGTCGAGGTCGAGTGCCTCGGCCACGCCGGTCGCGGCGGCGACACCCAGGAGGGAGGCGGGGAGCCCGGGGCGAAACCGGGCCGTCAGGAACAGCACCGCTGCGACACCGCCGGCGATCACCAGCGGCCAGGCCTGCGGCTCGGCGAACCAGGCACCCACAGCGCGTGTCGCATCCGCGACCAACCGCTCCCCCTCGGCGGCAACACCCAGGGCCGCGGGGACCTGCTGGACCGCGATGATGACCGCGATGCCCAGGGTGAAGCCCTCGATGACCGGGAGCGGGAGCTTGACGTAGCGGCCGGCATCGGCGGCTGCCATCACGACCAGCAGACCCCCGGCCATGAGGCCCACGAGAGGACGCCCTGGGCGCCGGACTCGGCGATGATCGGAACGAGGACGACGGTCATGGCGCCGGTGGGCCCGCTGACCTGGAGGTTGCTCCCGCCGGACACCGCCGCCAGAAAGCCCGCGACCACCGCGGTGACCATCCCTGCCCCCGCCCCCAGGCCCGAGCTGATGCCGAAGGCGAGGGGAAGCGCAGCGCCACGATGCCTACCGTGACGCCCGCAACGAGGTCGCGTCGCGGTGAGCGCGACATGGCGAGCAGGTCGTGGCGCCGGGGCGGGAGCGCCTTGCTCCCGCCGGCGGCCCAGGAGGCGGTGCGGCCGGCCGCGGCGGCCGTGGTCACCGGGGCGTGCCGGGCGTGCGGGACAGCTCGTCGACCAACGTCTCAGGACTCCCGGTGCGATCGCTCAGGATGTGTCGGGCTGCGGCCAGCAGGTCTCGCACCTCGGGAACGGCGAGGGAGTAGACCGCCTCGCCGGAGTCTCTTCGCTGGGTGACCAGGCCGGAGCTGCGCAGCACCGCCAGCTGCTGGGAGAGGTTGCTCGGCTCGGTCTCGATCTGGTCCCGCAGCGCGTGCACGGGCGCAGGCCACTCGCTCAGGAGCTCCAGCACACGGATCCGCGCAGGGTGGCCGAGTGTGCGGAAGAACTCGGCCTTCGCCTGTTACAGAGGGACGGGCACGTGGAACCTCCAGCGCATCGAGTTGAACACTTGAAGAATACTTGGAGTGTTCAAGCGCGCGCCGCGGGCCCGGATCAGCCCAGTGCCTCCTCCCCCGCCGCGCGCATCGCATCCAGCGGCGCCACCGCCCCGGTCATCAGCTCGACTTGGAGCGCTGCCTGGTGGACCAGCAGGTCCATGCCCGTGACCAGGGTGGTGCCCTCGGTCTCTGCGAGCCTGGCCAACGGGGTCGGCCACGGGTCGTAGATCACGTCGAAGACCACCGGGGCCGTGCGCGCCAGGCGGAGCACCGTCTCGGTCTGCGCCTCGGCCGGGACGGTCGAGACCAGGATCGCAGGGCGGAGGGCCTCGGTGGTCTCGGCCACCTCCCGGAAGGTGAGCACCTCCACCATCGGCCGGGCCGGGTGACGCCCTGCCGCTTCCAGGGTCTCGTTCACGCGCGAGGGGTCGCGCACGACGACGCGCACGGCGGTGCAGCCGAGATCAGCCAGGGCCAGCAGCACGGAGCTCGCGGTCGCCCCACCCCCGATGACCACCGCCGACGCCACGCGAGAGTCCGTGCGCTCCCGGATGGCCGCCGCTGCCCCCGGGATGTCGGTGTTGTGGCCGACCCGCCGTCCCCGCTCGAGGATCACCGTGTTCGCCGCCTGCGCCTGACCGGCCCGGTCGGTGAGGTCGTCGAGGAGCGGGACGACCGTCCGCTTCAGCGGCATCGTCAGGGACAGCCCTCGCCAGGTCCCGTCCAGACCGTCGAGGAACGCCGCGAGGTCTCCCTCGCCGACCTCGTGCGTGTCGTACTCCCAGTCGAGCCCCAGCTCGGCATAGGCCGCACGATGCAGGACCGGCGACAGCGAGTGCGCGATCGGGCTGCCGAGGACGCCACACCGGGTGGTCACCGGCCGGCCCCCCTCAGCAGTTCGGCGACGAGGAGCACCATTCCTCGAACTCCCGCTTGTTGCGCAGGTGGTCGTCGTAGCTCTCGGCGAACTTGGTGGTGCCGGTGTCGGGGTCGGTGGTCACGAAGAACAGCCAGGGCCCGTCCGCGGGGTTCAGCGCTGCGTCGATCGCCTGCTCCCCCGGCGCCATGATCGGGGTCGGCGGGAGGCCGGGGTACTTGTAGGTGTTGTACGGCGAGTCGGTGGCCCGGTCCGAGTCGCTGGTGCCCACCCCGCCGTCTCGACCCACGGCGTAGTGCACTGTCGAGTCGAACTGCAGCGGCATCGGCTCCTCGAGACGGTTGTAGATCACCCGGCTCACCTTCGGGAAGTCCTCGTCGAACCGGGCCTCGGCCTGGACGAGGCTCGCCACCGTCATCACGTCGTGGGGGCTCACGCCGAGCTCTTGCGCCTCGGCCACCAGGTCGAGCCGCTCGGCGGCCTGGTTGAACCGGCTGACCATCATCGTGAGGATCGAGCGCGGTGTGGCGTTGGGCGGGATCTGGTAGGTCGCCGGGAAGAGATAGCCCTCAGGGTTGCCCTGGGCGTACGGCGGGAGGCCGATCGAGTTCGGACGCCGCAGCACCCGCTCGAACTGCCGCTTCGAGAAGTCGGTCTTCTCGACCAGGAGCTCGACGGTCTGCTCAACGGTCAGCCCCTCGCGCAGGGTGACCGCGCTCTGGACCATGTTGGAGGGGTCGATGAGGATCTCGAGCGCGTCAGCAGCGGGCATCTGCTTCTTCATCTCGTAGAAGCCGACCTGGATGCCGGTAGAGGCGGGGTTGGCCATGGCGGCGTCGGTGAACGCCTCGACGCTGCGGACCACGTCGTTCTCGACGAGCGTCCGGCCGATCTGGGAGGCGCTGTCGCCGGACTGCACCTCGACCAACACGGAGCCCCGGCCCGGACCGGAGTAGTCCGGTGCCGGGTCGAAGCGACCCTTGAGGGCGGACATGCCTGCGTCGAAGGCGAACCAGGCCCCGCCGGCCAGTACCGCGATCGCCACCACCACGGCAAGACAGCCGAGACCGTTGTGGCGTCGCCGCCGCTTCCGGTGCCCCCTGTGCGAGGTGTGCTCCGGGTCGAGGTCCAGTCCGAGATCGCTCACGTATGTCCTAGGTCGAGTGCTTCACCGGGCGCAGTCCCCGCACTGCGCTCGCTGTCTAGTGCATTCTGCAGGATGACCACGGCAGCTGCCTGGTCCACCACCGCGCGACGCTTCTGGCCCTTACGGCCCTGTCCGCGCAGGACCGCCTCGGCCGTGACCGTGCTGAGCCGCTCGTCGCACAAGCGCACCGGGACGGGCGTCACGGCCTCGGCGAGGCTACGCGCGAACTCCCGGACCCGCGCGGCAGCCGGCCCCTCTCCCCCGGACAGGGAGCGAGGCAGGCCGACCACGACCTCGATCGCCTCGGCCTCGGCGGTGATGGCAGCGATCCGGGCGAGGTCGCCCGGGCCGCGGCGTACGGTCTCCACCGGCGTGGCGATCAGGCCGGAGGGGTCGCTCTGCGCGACGCCGATCCGGGCGTCGCCGACATCGATGCCGATGCGTGCTCCGTGGCGCAACGGCTCAGGCCCGCCCCGCCGTGACCGCTCGGCCCACTGCGTGCTCCACGTCGCGGAGGGCCTGGTCGACCCCGGCCACGTCGGCGCCCCCGCCTTGGGCGACGTCGTCCTTGCCGCCGCCGCTACCGCCGAGCGCGCTCGCGGCGACCTTGACGAGCGCGTTCGCCGAGATGCCCCAGGAGCGCGCCTCGTCGTTGACCGCGACCACGACCGCAGGCTTGCCGTTCGTGGAGCCGATGATCGCGACCACCCCCGGCTGGGAGGCCGGGATCCGGCCCCGGACGTCGAGGGCCAGCTTGCGCACGTCGCCCGCCCCGGCGCCGTCCACCCGGTGCCCGACGAACCTGACGCCGTAGACATCGGCGGCGTTCGCGGCGAGCTCGCCGGCAGCGGCGAGGAGCTGCGCCATGCGGACCCTCTCGATCTCCTTCTCCGCGTTGCGCAGTCGCTCGACGAGGTCGTTGACCCGCTCGGGCAGCTGCTCAGGACGGACCTTCAGCGCCTCGGACACCTCGGCGACGAGGACGTGCTCGCGCGCGAGGAACCGGTAGGCGTCGCTGCCGACGAGTGCCTCGACCCGGCGTACACCTGAGCCGATGGAGGACTCGCCCAGAAGCTTGATCACGCCGAGCTGGCCCGAGCGGCCGGCGTGGGTCCCCCCACAGAGCTCACGCGCCCAGTCGCCGACGGAGATCACGCGGACCTCGTCGCCGTATTTCTCGCCGAACAGGGCCAGGGCGCCGGACCTGCGGGCCTCCTCCTGGCTCATGACCTCGGCGTGCACGGCCAGGTCTGCCATCACGAGGTCGTTGACGCGTGCCTCCACGTCGGTCATCGCTGAGGCGGGGACGGCGCCGCTGGCGGAGAAGTCGAAGCGGAAGCGTCCCGGGGAGTTCTCGGACCCGGCCTGGGTGGCGGTCTCCCCGAGTGCCTCGCGGAACGCCTTGTGCACCATGTGCGTCGCGGTGTGGGAGCGGCTGATCGAGCGGCGCCGCTCGATGTCCACGAGCGCCTGGCCCTCGGCCCCCACGGCGATCTCGCCGCTGAGCACCTTCGCCTGGTGCACGATGAGCCCGGTGATCGGCGACTGGACGTCGCGCACCTGGAGCACCGCCCCGTTGCCGAGCTCGATGATGCCCTGGTCGGCCAGCTGTCCGCCGCCCTCGGCGTAGAAGGGGGTGCGGTCGAGGACCAGCTCGATCTCCTCGCCCTCGCGCGCAGAGGTGACCACGCCGGCGCCGCCGACGATGCCGCGGACCGTCGCCTCCGAGACCACCTCGTTGTAGCCGGTGAACTCCACCGGCGCTCCGATGCTGTCGGCGACGGCACGGTAGGCGCCGGCGTCCACGTGCCTGCCCTTCTTGGCCTTCGCGTCGGCCTTCGCGCGCTCTCGCTGCTCGGTCATGAGGCGGCGGAAGCCCTCCTCGTCGACCGAGAGACCCTGCTCGGCGGCCATCTCCAGGGTCAGGTCGATCGGGAAACCGTAGGTGTCGTGGAGCGCGAACGCCTTGCTCCCCGACAGCCGGGGCCGGCCGGCCTGCTTGGCTTCGAGAGCGGCCATGTCGAAGATGGTCGTGCCCGCCTTGAGGGTCGCGCGGAAGGCCTCCTCCTCGGCGAAGGCGACGGTGGAGATCCGCTCCCAGTCCTGCTCGAGCTCGGGGTAGGAGAGCTTCATGCGGTCGCGGCTGACCGGGAGCAGCTCGGGCAGCACACGGTCCTCCACCCCGAGGAGCCGCATCGACCGCACGGCGCGCCGCAGGAGCCGGCGCAGCACGTAGCCACGAGCCTCGTTGCCGGGCGTGACGCCGTCGGAGATGAGCATCATCGCGCTGCGCACGTGGTCCGCCACGACCCGGAACCGCACGTCGTCTCCGTGGTCGGCGCCGTAGCGACGGCCGGAGATCTCCGAGGCCCGCTCGATGACGGGGAAGACCTCGTCGATCTCGTAGAGGTTGTGCTTGCCCTGGAGCAGGTAGGCGACCCGCTCGAGGCCCATGCCGGTGTCGATGTTCTTGCTCGGCAGGTCGCCGAGGATCTCGAAGTCCTCCTTGCTGCGCACGTTGCCCAGCTCGGACTGCATGAAGACGAGGTTCCAGATCTCGAGGAAGCGGTCCTCGTCGACGACCGGCCCACCGTCGGGGCCGAACTCCGGTCCGCGGTCGATGTAGATCTCGCTGCACGGGCCACCGGGACCGGCCACGCCCATGTGCCAGTAATTGTCCTTCAGGCCGCGGCGCTGGATGCGCTCGGTGGGCAGGCCGGCGACCTTGCGCCACAGGTCGGCGGACTCGTCGTCGTCCTCGTAGACGGTCACCCAGACCTTGTCCGGGGCGAAGCCGTAGCCCCCCTCGTCACGGGAGCCGGTGACCAGCTCCCAGGCGTGCTCGATCGCGCCTTCCTTGAAGTAGTCGCCGAAGGAGAAGTTGCCGTTCATCTGGAAGAACGTGCCGTGGCGGGTGGTCTTCCCCACCTCCTCGATGTCGAGGGTCCGCACGCACTTCTGCACGCTCACCGCACGCTTGTACGGCGGGGTCTCCTGCCCGAGGAAGTAGGGCTTGAACGGCACCATGCCGGCGTTGACGAACAACAGGTTCGGGTCGTCGAGCAACAGCGATGCTGAGGGGACCGCCTGGTGACCGCGCTCCTCGAAGTGCGCAAGAAACCGTCGGCGGATCTCCGCGGTGTCCATCAGGTGTTGCCCTTCCTGGTCAGCTGCAGTGGTGCCGCGCTTGCGGCCTGGATCTGAGTAGTTCCATCGAGCCCGAGCCCGAGGCGCTCGCGCAACTCGGTTTCCCGGGCGGTCATCTCGGTGCGGACCTCCTCCCCGAGGAGCTGCGCACCGAGCGTGAGTCCGGCGAGCCGGTCGCGGATGCCGTCGGGCGTCATCGCCTCCGCAGCCCGACGGGCCTTGACCATGGCGTAGGCGCTCGTCGCCGCCCCGGCGACGAACCAGAGGGTCCGGCTCATGCTGCCTCCTCGGTGCGCGGCTGCGTGAGTCGGGTACGTCGCGCCGCCCGCCTGCGCTCCTTGCGTGCGCGCTTCACCTCGCGACGCATCTCGAAGGCGATCCGGTTGCGGGTCTCGCCGGACAGTGCCTTGCGAAGGCCGTAGCCGAAGGCGGCGAGCTTGACTAGCGGCTCACCCAGGGTCACCGAGAGCACGGCGCGGTCGGGGGCCTGCGGAAGGTCCCCCGTCTCGGCCGCGGGGTCACCGGCGGACGTGATGACGTACTCCGTCTGAGGAGGGGTGGGAGCCGCCGCGCCGCGGGAGGCCGCGAGCTCCGCGGAGAGCTCCTCGAGCCGGGCGTTGAGCGCCTCGACGTCGGCGTGAGCAGCCACCAGGGCAGCTCGCTCACGAGCGCGCACCCGACGGCCGCCGATCACGAGGGCAAGTCCGAAGCCGAGGAGCACGAGAATCAGGGCTGCCGTTGCGCCGAGGGCCGCCCAGAGTGCCGGATTCATAGAGGCCGACCCTACCTTGCACGGGGTGAGCCGGCACCGCGCACCACCGCCCGGATTCGCTCCCACCGGTCCTTCAGCGCCGCCTCCGCCCCGTGACTGGTCGGCTCGTAGTAGACGGCGTCGGCAACTACGTCAGGAGCGTACTGCTGCTCGGCGATCCCGTAGGGCTCGTCGTGGGCGTAGCGGTATCCCTTGCCGTGCCCGATCTGCTTCGATCCGCCGTAGTGCGCGTCACGCAGGTGTGCGGGCACCGGGCCGATCCTTCCGGAACGCACGTCGGCACTGGCGGCGTCGATCGCCTTGATGACCGCGTTCGACTTTGGGGCGAGGGCGAGGGCGATGGTGGCCTGGGCAAGGTTCAGCCGCGCCTCCGGCATCCCGATCAGCTGGACGGCCTGCGCTGCGGCGACGGCGGTGGTCAGCGCCGTGGGGTCGGCGAGCCCGATGTCCTCGCTGGCGAGGATGACCAGCCGACGCGCGATGAACCGGGGGTCCTCCCCTGCCTCCACCATCCTCGCCAGGTAGTGCAGGGCCGCGTCCGCGTCGGACCCCCGCACGGACTTGATGAAGGCGCTGGTGACGTCGTAGTGCTGGTCGCCCTGCCGGTCGTAGCGCACTGCCGCCCGGTCGACGGCGGTCTCGGTGGTCTCGACGTCCACGACGGTCGAGCCCTTGGCCAGGGCGGCCCCGGCA
>DATHVS010000219.1:0-19891 GCA_035461195.1 Nocardioidaceae bacterium | reverse complement strand
GTGCATCGAGAACGCCTACATGGCGGACACGATCATCCCGGAGTTCCTGGAGAGCCCGCTCCCGGAGAGCCTGTACGCCGAGTTCAAGCGGCGCGACCTGCTCCCCACCTGGGGTGAGGACTCGGTCGACGCCGACCTCGCTCGTCCCGACGAGGCCGAGCTCCTGGGCATCGAGCCCGGGTCTCCCGTGCTCCGGATCGCCCGGCGCGCCTTCGCGGGGAACATCGCGGTGGAGGTGTCACGCTCCACGTACCGCGCCGACCGTTACACCTTGTGGGTGCCGGTCTGCCGCCCCAACACCCCCGTTCGCAACCGCTGATCGCTGCTGGGCTCCATGTCCGTCGTCCTCGGTCTGCTCCTCGCTGCGGGGGCCGGACGCCGGATGGGCGCTCCGAAGGCGCTGCTCCGCGACGAGCGGGGTGAGCCGTTCCTCCAACGGTCCGTCGAAGCCCTGCGCGAGGGCGGGTGCGACAACGTGCTGGTCGTGCTCGGCGCGGAGGCCGAGGGTGCTGCGGCCCTGCTCGAGGAGGGCGTGGCCGTGCTGGTCGCCGAGGACTGGGCCGAGGGCATGGGGGCCTCGTTCCGTGCCGGGCTGGCCGCTGCCGTGCGGACGGAGGCGTCGTGCGCGCTGGTCTCCCTGGTCGACCTGCCCGACGTCGGGCCGGCGGTGGTGCGCCGGGTCGTCGAGCAGGGGGGCTCCGGCCCGGGTGTCCTCGCCCGTGCGGCGTACGACGGGGAGCCGGGCCACCCGGTGCTGATCGGGCGGGACCACTGGTCGGGCGTGACCGAGACTGCTCGTGGCGACCGCGGGGCGCGGGACTACCTCGCCGAGCACCCGCCGATGCTCGTCGAGTGCGGCGACCTCGCCACCGGACGTGACGTGGACACGCCCGAACACCTGCGACAGGGGTTGCATCGTAGGTAATGCTTGGCGCATGGATCCTGCGACGATCAGCTCGTCGGCCGACCTGGCCGAGCGGCTCGGCGCCACCGGCTACCTCTGCGACGACGCGCTGGCCACCATCGGCTTCCTCGCGATCTCGATGCAGCGTCCGCTGCTGCTCGAGGGGGAACCGGGCACGGGCAAGACCGCCCTCGCGGAGGCGGTGGCGCAGGCGCTCGACCTGCCGCTCGTCCGCCTCCAGTGCTACGAGGGGATCGACGCCAGCCAGGCGCTCTACGACTGGGACTTCCCCCGCCAGATCCTGCACCTGCGTGCCCTGGAGGCGGCGGGGGGCGGCACGGTGGTGGACGCAGAGAAGGCAGAGCAGTCGTTGTTCGACGAGCGGTTCCTGCTCGCGCGGCCGGTGCTGCGCGCGCTCCGGGAGAGCCCGGCGGTCCTTTTGGTGGACGAGGTGGACCGTGCCGACGACGAGTTCGAGGCGTTCCTGCTCGAGGTGCTGTCGACGTACCAGGTGACGATCCCCGAGATCGGCACGATCCGAGCCGCGACACCGCCGATCGTGGTGCTCACCTCCAACCGCACCCGCGAGATCCACGACGCGCTCAAGCGGCGCTGCCTCTACCACTGGATCGAGCACCCCGGCCTCGACCGCGAGGTCGCGATCGTCCGCTCGCGCGCCCCCGAGGTGTCGGAGGTGCTCACGCGGCAGGTGGTCACCCTCGTCCAGCAGCTGCGCGACCGCAGCGATCTGGTCAAGCCGCCCGGCGTCGCCGAGACCCTCGACTGGGCACGCGCGCTGGAGCGGCTCGGGACCGAGCGGCTCGACGTGGAGACAGCGGCGACGACGCTGGGCACGGTCGTGAAGTACCGCGAGGACGCCGAGCGCGTGCGCATGGCCCTTGACCGGATGCTCGCCGGCTGAGGTCCGCGGTGGAGACCCGTGGCGTGGCGTGGCGGCAGGCTCCCGACGAGCTGCTGCTCGGCTTCACGCGTGCCCTGCGCGCCGCGGGCGTGCCGGTCTCGCAGGACCGGGCGCAGAGCTTCCTTCGGGCCGCGTCCCTGGTCGACGTAGGCGACCGGCGGGCGACCTACTGGGCCGGGCGGGCCACCCTGTGCGCGGGCCCCGAGGACCTCGACCGCTACGACCAGGTGTTCGGGGCGTGGTTCCTCGGCCGCGTCACGTCCTCGGCCAGGCAACGGCCCGACCGGCCGCCGGAGCGGCACGCCGACCTCCAGGACACGCCGGAGGCGGGCGGCGAGGAGGTGGGCGAGGCAGACGATCTGCGCGCGCTGGCCAGTGCCACCGAGATCCTCAGGCACCGTGACGTCGCAGACCTCGGGCCTGCGGAGAAGGCACGGCTCGCCGCGCTGTTCGCGGCGTTGCGGCCCCGGTCCCCCCGGCGTACGGCCACTCGACGCACGGCGTGGCACCGCGGCGACGTCGACGCCGCCCGCACCCACCGCCGGATGCTTCGCCGGATGGGTGAGCCGGCCGACATCGCGTGGCGGCGCCGCGGGGAGCGTGCCCGGCGGGTGGTGCTGCTCGTGGACGTGTCGGGTTCGATGAGCCCGTACGCCGACGCCCTGCTCCGCCTGGCGCACACCTTCGTCCAACGGACCGGCGAAGGGGTGGAGGTGTTCACCGTCGGGACGCGGTTGACCCACCTGACCCGTGCGATGCGGCTGCGCGACGCGGACCGGGCCATCGTCGCGGCCTCCGGCACGGTCCCGGACTGGTCGGGCGGCACCCGGCTCGGTGAGACGTTGAAGGTGTTCTTGGACCGGTGGGGGCAGCGGGGCATGGCGAGGGGAGCCGTGGTGGTGGTCTTCAGCGACGGTTGGGAGCGCGGCGACGTCGCTCTGCTCGGGGAGCAGATGATGCGCCTCCAGCGACTCGCGCACCGGGTGGTCTGGGTGAACCCCCACCGGGGCAAGGAGGGATACCTGCCCGTCCAGCGGGGAATCGTCGCGGCGCTGCCGTACGTTGACGACTTCGTGGCCGGACACTCGATGGCCACGTTCGAGGAGCTGATCGAGGTGGTCGCCCATGCGTGAGGTGCTGTCGGACCTGCTGCGCTGGTGGGAGGCCGGTGAGACGATCGGCATGGGCACGGTCGTCGCGACCTTCCGCTCCGCCCCGCGCCCGCCCGGCGCGTCGATGCTGGTCGGGCCGTCCGGCGAGGCCGTCGGTTCGGTCTCCGGCGGGTGCGTCGAGGGCGCGGTCTACGAGCTCGCCGAGGAGGTCGTCGGCTCGGGCACGTCGGTCCTCGAGAGGTACGGCGTCAGCGACGACGACGCCTTCGCCGTCGGCCTGACCTGCGGCGGCATCCTCGACGTCTTCGTCGAGAAGGTCGACCGGCAGACCTTCCCCGAGCTCGGCCGGATCGCCGAGGACCTCGAGCAGGGTCGCCCGGTGGCGGTCGCGACCGTGGTGGAGCACCCCGACCCGTCCCGGGTGGGGCAGCGGCTCGTGGTCCGCCCGGGGGACGAGGGCGTCGAACGGTCCGGCAGCCTCGGCAGCGAGCGCGCCGACGACGCCGTCGCCGACGACGTCCTGGGCCTCCTCGCCTCGGGTCACAACGCCACGCTGACCTACGGCCCCGACGGCGAGCGTCGGGGGGAGGGCATGCGCGTCTTCGTGTGGGCGTTCGCGCCGCCGCCACGGATGCTCGTCTTCGGCGCGATCGACTTTGCCGCCGCCGTGGCGCGGATCGGCAGCTTCCTCGGCTACCAGGTCACCGTCTGCGACGCGCGGCCGGTCTTCGCCACGCGGTCGCGGTTCCCCGAGGCCGACGAGGTGGTCGTCGACTGGCCGCACCGCTACCTCCAGGCCGAGGTCGACGCGGGACGCATCGACCAGCGCACGGTCCTGTGCGTCCTCACCCACGACCCGAAGTTCGACGTGCCCCTGCTCAAGGTCGCGCTGCGCCTGCCCGAGGTGGGCTACGTCGGCGCCATGGGGTCGCGGCGCACCCACGAGGGCCGGCTCGAGCGGCTGAGGGACGCCGGCCTGAGCGACGAGGAGCTCTCGGGCCTGTCCTCGCCCATCGGCCTCGACCTCGGGGCGCGCACGCCCGAGGAGACGGCGGTGAGCATCGCGGCGGAGATCATCGCGCTGCGCTGGGGCGGCGGGGGGCGCCGGCTCGCCGAGGAGAGCGGCCGGATCCACCACGGCGTGGCCCGCTGATCCGCCACGAAGTTCCGCAGCGCACGGCGTGACTCTTGTCACAGGTCGTCAAGTTCGCAACGATCAAATCACGTGCCCGTCCGCATCCCCAGGAGTTGCCCATGACCCGCATCAGCGTCAAGGTCGACGGGGTCTCGTACTCCGACGACGTCGAGCCCCGCATGCTTCTCGTGCACTACCTGCGTGAACGTCTCGGCAAGACCGGGACCGTCGTCGGCTGTGACACCAGCAACTGTGGAGCCTGCACCGTCCACCTCGACGGCAGCAGCGTGAAGTCCTGCAACATGCTGGCCGTCCAGGCGGACGGGCACGAGGTGACCACCATCGAGGGCCTCGCCCAGGACGGCGAGCTCCACCCGATGCAACAGGCCTTCCACGAGTGCCACGCCCTGCAGTGCGGCTTCTGCACCCCCGGCATGATCATGCAGGCGGTCGACCTGCTCAAGGACAACCCGAACCCCTCGGAGGAGGAGATCCGGCTCGGGCTCGAAGGCAACCTGTGTCGCTGCACCGGCTACCACAACATCGTGAAGGCCGTGCAGACCGCAGCCGGGGGAGGTGCCCGGTGACCGCCACCGAGGAGCGCCCCGCCCAGAGAGAGATCGGCAACGCACGCAGGCGCAAGGAGGACGCGCGGCTCATCACGGGTCGCACGAAGTGGACCGACAACATCCAGCTCTCCGGCATGCTGCACCTCGCGATGGTGCGCAGCCCCTTCGCGCACGCGAGGATCACCAACGTCGACACGTCGGCCGCGCGGGCCGCCAAGAACGTCGTCACGGTGATCACAGGCGCCGACGTCGCGGACGAGCAGGGCGGCCTGCCCACTGTCTGGCCGGTCACCACGGATCAGAAGACGCCGGTGCACCCGTCGATCGCGGTCGACCGCGTCGCCTTCGCCGGAGAGATCGTGGCCGTGGTGGTGGCCCGCTCCGCAGCCGAGGCGCGCGACGCCGCCGAGCTGGTCGACGTCGACTACGAGGAGCTGCCCGCCGTCCTCGACCTGCGCGAGGCCGCGGCGGACGCCGTGCTCGCCCATCCCGACCTGGGGACGAACCAGTCAGCGCTGTGGGTGCTCGACTCGGCCGCCGCCGGCACGGGGAGCAGCGTCGACGACGCGATCGACGAGGCGCGCGAGAACGGCATCGTCATCGAGCGGGAGTATCGCCAGCAACGTCTGATCCCGGCGTTCATGGAGCCGCGCTCCTTCGTGGCCGACCCCACAGGTGAACAGCTGGTCCTGTGGTCCTCGACGCAGGTGCCGCACATCGTGAAGTTCTTCGTATCGGCGGTGATGGGGATCCCCGAGCACAAGCTGCGGGTGATCGCCCCGGACGTCGGTGGCGGATTCGGCGGGAAGCTTCAGGTCACGCCCGAGGACTTCATCACGATCATGGCCGCACGTCGTACCGGTAAGCCGTGCAAGTACACCGAGAACCGCTCCGAGTCGCTGATGACGGGTCATCACGGCCGGGACCAGTGGCAGAAGATCACGCTCTCCGCCACCAAGGAGGGGGTCGTCACCGGGCTCAAGGCCGAGATCACCTGCGACCTCGGCGCCTACGCAGGGCTGGTCGGCGGCGGAACCCCGGTTCTCGGGGCATTCATGTACGGCGGGTGCTACAAGTTCCCGGCCTACCACTTCAGCTGCAAGAACGTCTATACGAACAAGACCTGGGTGGATGCCTACCGCGGAGCCGGGCGCCCCGAAGCTACGTTCTCGGTCGAACGGATCATGGACGAGTTCGCCCACGAGCTGGGCGTCGACCCGATGGAGATCCGGCAGCGGAACTGGATCAGGCACGAGGACTTCCCCTACACCTCGTCCGCGGGACTGGAGTACGACTCCGGCAACTACGAGGCGGCCACAGCACGCGCCATGGAGATGTTCGGGTACGACGACCTGCGAGGCGAGCAGCGGCGGCGCAGGGAGGCGGGCGACCAGATCCAGCTCGGCATCGGCATCTCGACCTACACCGAGATGTGCGGCCTGGCGCCCTCGCGGGTCCTCGGCTCGCTGAATTACGCAGCAGGTGGCTGGGAGCACGCGACGGTCCGCATGCTGCCGACCGGCAAGGTCGAGGTGATCACCGGCGTGAGCCCGCACGGGCAGGGCCATGAGACGGCGTGGTCCCAGATCGTCGCCGACAGGTTGGGGGTGCCCTTCGACGACGTCGAGGTGCTGCACGGTGACACCCAGGTCTCCTCCCGGGGCCTCGACACCTACGGATCGCGCTCGCTCGTCGTAGGGGGCCAGGCACTGGTGATGGCCGCGGACAAGGTGGTCGAGCGGGCCAGGCCCATCGCCGCGCACATGCTCGAGGCGTCCGTCGAGGACCTGGAGTTCAAGGAGGGCCGGTTCGGGATCCGCGGCACCGAGAAGGCCGTCGGCATCACCGAGGTCGCTCTCGCAGCCTTCTCGGCGCACGACCTGCCCGAGGGCGTCGAGCCGGGGCTGGACTCCGACGCCGAGTTCGACCCGGTGAGCTTCTCCTACCCCCACGGCACGCATCTGTGCGCCGTGGAGATCGACACCGAGACCGGCGCGGTGACGTTGCGCAAGTACGTCGCCGTCGACGACGTCGGGAACATGGTCAACCCTCAGATCGTCGAGGGGCAGATCCACGGCGGCGTCGCCCAGGGCATGTCGCAGGCGCTGTTCGAGGAGGCGGTCCACGACGACTCGGGCACGCTCGTCTCGGCGTCCTTCGTGGACTACCTGGTTCCGACCGCGGCGGACACGATCAGCCTCGAGACCGACAACACGGTCACGCCGTCGACCACCAACGACCTCGGGACCAAGGGCGTGGGCGAGGCCGGCGCCATCGCCTCGACGCCGGCCGTGGTCAACGCGGTCGTGGACGCGCTCCGGCCGTTCGGCGTGAACGACGTCCGGATGCCGTGCACCCCCGAGCGCATCTGGAAGGCGATCCACGACGGCGGTGCCGGAGGGGCCGAGCCCACCGAGGGCGACGCCATGCCGCACTTCGACGAGAAGGACGTTGCCGACCGCACGGATGGAGCAGGCGCATGATCCCCGCAGAGTTCGACTACGTCGCCCCTGCCACGCTCGAGGAGGCTCTCAGTGCGCTGGCCGAGGCGGGCGACGACGCCAAGGTGATGGCCGGCGGGCAGAGCCTGCTGCCGGTGATGCGGATGCGGCTCAACGCCCCGTCGGTGGTCGTCGACCTCGGCCGGATCGAGTCGCTGCGCGGGGTCCGCGACGACGGCGACACGATCGTCGTGGGCGCGATGACCACGCACTCCGAGGTCTACCACGACCCGCTGGTGCGCGAGCACGCCACGGTGATCATCAAGGCCGTCGAGCAGCTCGCCGACCCGCAGGTGCGCCACCGGGGGACCTTCGGCGGTGCCCTGGCCCACGCCGACCCGGCCGGCGACCTCGGCGCGCCGGTGCTGGCCCTGGGGGCGACGTTCACGGTCGTGGGCCCCAACGGGTCCCGCACGGTCGGGGCGGAGGACTTCTTCGTCGACCTGTTCACCACCGCGGTCGAGGAGGGAGAGCTGCTCACGGAGGTCCGCATCCCCAAGCACACCGGCTGGGGGGCGCACTACGAGAAGTTCGTCCGGGTCCACCACCAGTGGCCGATCATCGCGGTCGCCGCTGCGGTGAAGGTCGACGGCGGGACCATCAGCGAGGCTCGCGTCGGTCTGACCAACATGGGTTCCACCCCGCTGCGGGCCAGGTCCGTGGAGGCGGCGCTTGCCGGAAAGCCCGCGACCGACGAGGCCGTTCGCGCGGCTGCCGCCTCGGCCGCCGAGGGCACCAACCCGCCCTCGGACCTCAACGGCGGTGCGGACTACCGCCGCCACCTCGTGACGGTGCTGACCCGCCGGGCAGTGCTCGCCGCCGCGGGAGCGTGAGGTCATGGAGCTGACCCACCGGTTCACCGTCCCCGCACCGATCGAGGACGCGTGGGCTGCGTTCGCCGACCTCGAGATGGTCGCCGGGTGCTTTCCCGGGGCGGCCCTCACGACCGTGGAGGGCGACGAGTTCAAGGGCACGGTGAAGGTCAAGCTCGGGCCGGTCGCCCTGCAGTACGCCGGGGCGGGCACGTTCCTCGAGCGCGACGACACGGCCCACCGGTTCGTCATGGAGGCCCAGGGCAAGGACAAGCGGGGCAACGGCACGGCGGGCGCCACGGTGACCGCCGTGCTGACCTCGGCGGGTCCGGAGTCGACCGATGCCGAGGTGGTCACCGACCTGACCATCACCGGGAAGCCGGCGCAGTTCGGCCGGGGGGTGATCCAGGACGTCTCGGACAAGCTCCTCGGTCAGTTCATCGACTGCCTGGAGACGAAGCTGCGCGGCGAGGAGGAGGCTGCTCCGGAGGCGGCTACGGCAGCTCCGGAGGCGGCTACGGCAGCTCCCGAGGCGGCCCCGCCAGCTCCCGAGGCGACCCCGGCGGGCGTGGCGGGTGCCCCTCCCACGCAGGCTCCCGCACCACCGCCCCCGCCGCGGGCGGAGCCGGAGGCCCTCGACCTCGGCGCGACGGTCCTGCCGATCCTGCTCAAGACGTACTGGAAGCAGCTTGCCGCGGGCCTCCTGGTCCTGCTCGTCCTGAGGAGGCTGCTGCGCGGGAGGCGGTGATCAGGTCGGCGGTCGCCGGTTGTGGTGGTGCACGACCTGACCGGCGACCTCGCTCAGCTTGAGGTTCATGTCCTGGGAGGCCTTCCGCAGGATCTCGAACGCCTCCTCGTCGCCGACCTTGTGGAAGGCCATCATCAGCCCGATGGCCTTGCCGATCTCGCGGTTGCTGGTGAGGCCGCCGCGCAGGGTGCGCGCCTGCTCCTTGTGGGTGGCGGCCATGAGGGCCACGGACGCGAACGCGGCGAGCACTGCTGCCTGGTCGACCGAGGACTGATCAAGGGCTCCGGCGCGGTCGCTGAAGAGGTTGAGGGCCCCTGCCTTGCGGTCGTCCACGAGCAGCCGGAAGCCGGCCATGCCCCGGACCGGTGTCTCTGCGATCATGCGGTCCCGAAGCCGCGGCCACGCCGCCTGCACGGTGAGGTCGGTGTCGAGCTGGGCCGCCTCCTCCTCGATGGCGTCCAGGCACGGGCCCTCCCCGACCTCCCGCTCGAGCCGGTCGATCTCGCGGGCGATGTCGTCGGTGGCGGCGACGGTGATGTACTTGCCGTTCTGCCGGAGCATGATGCTCGCGTGGTCGCAGCCGTCGACGAGGTGCAGGGCGGCGTAGCAGACCGCCTGGTACATCTCGGCGTAGTCGTCGCCCTCGTAGACGAGCTCGGCGAGGCCGCGGAGGACCGCGCTCGGCTCCGTCGGGTCGGTCTGCTCGATTGGTCCGGTGTCTTCCAAGGTCACTTTGCGCCTTCAGTGTCAGAGCGGAGAGCGTCGGCGCCCCCCCGGCGGCGCACGACGTTCAAGAATGCCACACCGGGAGGCAGCCCAGACGCGCAACAGCGATGCCGGAGGTCTCGCACACCCAGACGGGGTCGGGCCCACCGAGCTCGGGATGGATGTACAGCGAGTGCGGGTCGAGGTGGTCGCAGGAGCGGCACAGGGGCCATCGTCCGATGCGCTCGAGGAGCGCGTCCTGGACGTCCTGGGCGATGAGCCCGGCGACGTACTGCCTCCCCTCCTCCCACTGCGAGGTCCACCACCTGCGCGTCGTCACGGCCTCCTCGAGGGCGGAGACGGTCTCGGGGTCGGCGGCCCGGGTCACCTCGAGGTCGTGCAACACGAGCGCGCGTGCCGTCATCAGGGCGTCGTCGGATGTCACGATGTCCATTGTGAACACAACGGGTGATGCCCCGGGAGCCATTGCGCTCCTCGAGGTCGTCGTCACGCACGCGCGGGACGTGCCCGGCGCCGACGAGGGCGGGGCCGACCGGCTGTTCGTCGTCGCCGACGTCCAGGCGGGCGGGCTCTCCCCGGAGCCGGCCACGGTGTCCACGATCTGCAAGGAGGCCGAGGTGCCGGTGCGGGTGATGCTGCGCCTCAACGACGGGCTGAGCACGACCGGCGGGGAGATCAGCCGCCTCGTGGGGCTCGGCGAGGACTACCTGGCCATGGGTGCCCAGGGGCTCTCCTTCGGTTTCCTGACCTCCGACCTCGAGATCGACGTCGACGTCTGCGCCTACCTCGCCGACCGGCTGCCGCAGGTGCCCTGGACCTTCCACCGGGCCGTCGACTCCGCGCTCAGCACGGACCGTGCCTGGCGGCAGATCGCGGGCCTCCCCGGCATCGACGCGGTGTTGTCGGCCGGCTCCGTCCGTGGACTCGAGGCGGGGTGCGACGAGCTGGTGGAGAGGGCGTCGGCGGACCCGCAGGTGGCGCGGCTGCTCGTCGCGGGGGGCGGGCTGCGCCCCGAGCACGTGCCTTGGCTCGCCCGCGCCGGAGTGCGCCGGTTCCACGTCGGCTCCACGGTGCGGCCCGGCGGGTCCTGGACCCGGTCGTACGTCGATGCCGCTCACGTGCGCTCGTGGCGGATGCTCCTCGACGACGCGGCCCAGCACGCCGCGGCGGCGCGAAGAGCCTCCGGCGGGGGCGGGGCGTGACGCTGCTGATCGACCCGCCGACGTGGCCGGGACACGGCCTCGTGTGGTCGCACCTGGTCAGCGACGAGTCGTTCGAGGAGCTGCACGGCTTCGCGGCTCGCCTGGGCATCCCACCGCGGGCTTTCGACGGCGACCACTACGACATCCCCGCCGCGCGTTACGACGACGTGGTGGCCGCGGGGGCGGTCCCCGTGTCGAGCCGCGAGCTGCTCGAACGGATCCGGGCGGCCGGCCTGCGTCGCCGCAAGCCGGGCGTGCTCAGGCCCCGGGCGCGGGGACAGCCGCTGGTCCGCCCGAGGCGGCTCGCGCCCGGTGACCCGGTGGCTGTCGTCGCGCCGGCGGGACCGGTGCCGCCGGACCGCCTCGACCGGGGCCTGCAGGTCCTGGCGTCGTGGGGCCTGCGGGTGCGCGAGATGCCCCACGTGCGTGGCAGGCACCGCGGTCTGCCCCATCTCGCGGCAGGCGACGCCGAGCGGGCGGCCGACCTCGTCACCGCGTGGTGCGACCCGGACGTCACGGCGGTGTTCTGCGCCCGGGGCGGCTACGGCGTGCAGAGGGTGGTGGACCACCTCGACTGGGACGCCCTGGCGGGGGCCGGACCGAAGGTCCTGGTCGGGTTCTCCGACGTCACCGCGCTCCACCAGGCGTTTGCGGCCAGGCTGGGCGTCGCGACGGTGCACGGCCCCGTCGTGACGAGCCTCGGCGCCGGCGACGACGAGTCCCGGTCCCACCTGCGCGCGCTGCTCCTCGAGCCCGAGTCGGTGCTGTCGATGACGCCGGAGCCCGTGCCGGCCCTGGTCCCGGGTCGCGCCGAGGGGATCCTGCTCGGGGGGACCCTCGCCCTCCTCGCCGCCGAGGTCGGCACCTCCTCGGCACACCCGGCCGCAGGCGGGATCGTGGTCCTCGAGGAGGTCGGCGAGAGTCCCTACCGCGTCGACCGGATGCTGACCCAGCTGCTCCGCTCGGGCTGGTTCGACGGGGTGCGGGGCGTCGCCGTGGGACGGCTCAGCGGCTGCGGGCCCGAGGACGAGCTCCGCCGGGTCCTCGAGGACCGGCTCGTCCCTCTCGGCGTACCCGTGCTGACCGGGCTCGCTGTCGGGCACTCCGACCGCAACCTCGCGGTGCCCTTCGGTGTCCCCGCGGTGCTCGACGCGGACGCGGGCACGCTCGTGCTCACGGAGCCGGGGCTCCTCTAGAGTCGACGACATGCCCGTCGACGTACTCACCACGATCGAGGTGGACCGCCCCCGTCCGGAGGTTGCCGCGTTCGCCGCGGACCCGGACAACGCGACTGCCTGGTACGTCAACATCCGCTCCGTCGAGTGGGAGACCGAGCCGCCCCTGAGGGTCGGCTCGCGGATCGCCTTCACGGCGCAGTTCCTCGGGCGCGGGCTCTCCTACACCTACCAGGTCCTCGAGCTCGTCCCGGGCGAGCGACTGGTGATGAGCACCGCGCAGCGGCCGTTCCCGATGACCACGACCTACGAGTGGGCGGACCTTCCCGGAGGCCGGACCCGGATGACCCTGCGCAACGCCGGCGAGCCGAGCGGCTTCGCCAAGGTCGGGGCGCCGATGATGGCGGCCGCGATGCGCCGGGCGAACCAGAAGGACCTCCAGCGGCTCAAGGAGATCCTGGAGCGCTGAGCGCGGCGACCTCCCGCTCGACGTTGGCCCGCGCCGCCTGCTCCCACGACGCCCTGGCGGTGGCGGTGTGGAACAGGTGCGGCTTGCCGAGCAGCGCGGTCAGGATCTCGGCCCGGCCACTGCGGAAGGTCTCCTCGTCGAGGTGGGCATACTCCTGCCGCACCCCGCGGACGTACTCCTCGTAACGGTCCCGGTCCGCCGCGAGGATCGCCAGGTCGGCGTCGCAGAGCATCTGCCCGGCGAGGTCGTCGTCGGCCGGGCGGTGGTCGAGCGTGAGGCGCACGAGACGGGCCACCTCCGCCACCAGGGCCGGGGGTACGCCGGAGGCGGTCAGCGTCTCCTCGGCGAGGCCGGCGGAGCGCTCCACGTCGTCCGGGCGGCCGTCGTACACGGCGTCGTGGAACCACGCGGCGAGGACCACCGCGTCGCGGTCGACGCCCGCTGTCCCAAGACGATCGAGGAGGAGGTCGAGCCCCTCGAGCACCTCGGCGAGGTGGCGGGTGTCGTGGTAGCCGCGGTGCGGCTCGGCGTAGGCCTCGAGCAGCCGGTCGCGCAGGCCAGGGCGGTCGGCGAGCCGGGCGGGCCAGCGCTGCGTGAGGGCGGTCACACGGGCAGTCTGACATCCGGGTCTTTGGCCTCTCGAACGTAGGACCGGCCGACGTGACGATGGGGACGTGGACACGGCCGCCGGCGAACGCGTCGACCACAGGGGCCTGACCGCTGCCGAGGCGGCGACCAGGCTGGCCGAGCACGGCCCGAACAAGCCACCCGAGGCGCCGCCACGCGGGTGGGCCCGCCGTGTCCTCGACCAGGTCCGCGACCCGATGATCCTGCTGCTGTGCGGGGCGTTCGTGGTGACCGCGACGATCGGCGACTACAGCGACTCGGCGATCATCGCGGCCGTGGTCGTGCTCAACACCTCCATCGGCGTCTTCCAGGAGGTGCGCGCCGAGCAGGCGATCGCCGCGCTGGGGCGCATGGCGGCACCGGTCGCCCACGTCTTCCGTGACGGGGTGCTCGCCCAGGTCCCGGCCGCCGAGATCGTGCCGGGCGACGTGCTGCGGCTCGAGGCCGGCGATGTGGTGCCTGCGGACGCGGACCTTCTCGAGGCGTTCGCGCTGCAGGTCGACGAGTCGGCGATGACCGGGGAGTCCGTGCCGGTGGGGATGGTCGCGGGCGGGGAGGTCCTCGCGGGGACGGTGCTCACCAAAGGCCGTGCGGTGGCCGAGGTCACACGGACAGGCACCGACAGCGGCCTGGGGAAGATCGCCGCGCTCATCGCCGGGGCGGGGCTGCGTCCCACTCCGTTGCAGCGACGCCTCCGGCGCCTCTCGCACCTCCTCGTCCTCGCGGTCCTCGCCCTCGCCGGGCTGGTGTTCGTCCTCGGGCTGCTGCGCGGCGAGGCCGTCGTGGACATGCTGGTCCTCGCGGTGAGCCTGTCGGTCGCCGCCATCCCGGAGTCGCTGCCGGCGGTCGTGTCGGTCTCCCTGGCGCTCGGGGCCTACCGGATGGCGCAGCGCTCGGCCGTGGTCCGCTGGCTGCCTGCCGTGGAGACGCTGGGATCGGTCACCGTCCTCGCCTCCGACAAGACCGGCACGCTCACCGAGGGACGGATGGTCGTCCAGCGCCTGTGGACCTCTGACGGGGAGAGCAGGGTGAGCGGCCGGGGCTACGGCACGGCCGGTGCCATCGAGCCTCGGTCCGACGACCAGCTGCTGCGCGACATCGTGCTGTGCAACGACGCCCACCTCGCCGGCCCCCAGGAGGGGGAGTGGCGGATCGTCGGCGACCCTATGGAGGCCGCCCTCCTCGTCGCGGCCGCGAAGGGCGGGGTGGACGCCGCGGGGCTTCGGCGTGACTGGGAGCGGGTCGAGGAGGAGCCCTTCGACAGCGAGGGGCAGCGGATGACGACCCTCGACCGTTCCGCAGCGGGCGACTGGCTCGTGGTCTGCAAGGGCGCCCCCGAGGTGGTGCTCGACCTCGTCGTGGACGAGGACGGGGCCGGCCGCTCCGACCGCGTCGAGGCCGCCAGGCGAGCGGCCCACGAGCTCGCCGCCCAGGGGTTCCGGGTGATCGCGGTGGCCGATGCGGTCCACAGCGCACGCCCCGTCCCCGGTGTGCTCGAGGAAGGACTCGCGCTCGTCGGGCTCGCCGCCATCGCCGACCCCGCACGGGAGACCGCGGCCCAGGTCGTCGCCGACTGCCAGGCCGCCGGCGTCCGGCTGGTCCTGATCACCGGTGACCACCCCGAGACCGCCCGTGCAGTCGCCGACGAGCTGGGCATCACCGAGGTCGCACCGGAGGTCGCGCTCGGTGAGTCCGTCGAGCGCGGGGACCACGTGGGCCGGGTCGAGGAGATCGGGGTCTATGCACGCACCAAGCCCGAGCAGAAGGTCGGCATCGTCAAGGCCTGGCAGGATCGCGGGCACGTGGTGGCGATGACCGGGGACGGCGTGAACGACGCCCCCGCCCTGCGCAGCGCCGACATCGGCGTGGCCATGGGTCGTCGCGGGACCGAGGTCGCCCGTCAGGCGGCCGACCTCGTCCTGGCCGACGACGACCTGCGCACGGTCGTGGTCGCGGTCGCCGAGGGCCGGCGGATCTTCACCAACATCCGCACCTTCCTCCGCTACGCGCTCTCGGGGGGCTTCGCGGAGGTTGCGGTCATCCTGGTCGCGCCCTTCCTGGGGATGCCGCTGCCGTTGAACGCAGCCCAGATCCTGTGGATCAACATGCTCACCCACGGCCTGCCCGGCGTCGCCTTCGGTGCGGAGCCGATGGACCCTTCGGTCATGCAACGGCCGTCGATGTCGCCGCAGAAGTCCGTGCTGGGTGAGGGTCTGGGCCGCCAGATCCTCGGCACCGGCGTCGTCATCGGGGTGGTCTCTCTGGTGGCGGGCCTCCTCGCGCACGCCCAGGGTGAGCACGTCCAGACCTGGGTCTTCCTCACCCTCGGTCTGGCGCAGCTCGGTGTAGCGCTGGCCCTGCGCGCGCCCCGCGGGGACGCCGGCTGGCGGGGGCGCGGGCTGGAGGCCGCAGTCGCGGGAGCAGCGCTGCTCCAGGTGGGCGGTGTGCTGTTCGAGCCCCTGCGTGGGCTGCTGGGCACCGAGCCGGTGACGGGGCCGGTGTTCCTCCTGCTGCTCGGCCTCTCCGTGGTCCCCGGCCTGCTGATCGGGGTGGAGCGGATGATCCGCGGCCACCGGTGACCCGGGTCAGTTTTTTTACGGCACGGAAACACCTAGGTAGCCGACCGGCAAGACGGGCCGCCGAGGCTTCTCGTGCACCCACCCGGACAAGGAGATGCCCATGATGTGGCAGGTACGCGCACTGCTCGAGGACCGACCCGGCGCCCTGGCCGCCCTCGCGGCCGCATGCGGAACACGCAGCGTCAACATCCTCGCCCTCCAGATCTTCCCCGCCGCTGACGGCCGCGTGGTCGACGAGCTGGTCCTGAGCACCCCCGGCGGCTGGGCGGCCCCCGACGTCGAGCAGCTGTGCGACCTCGCCGGCGTCCACGACGCCTCCGTCACCACCTGCTCACCCCGCGCCCTCGAGGACCAGGCCGTCGGCTACCTGCGGGCGGCCGCGGTGGTGGTCGAGGAGCCGGAGCTGCTCGAGGACCAGCTCGCGAGGCTCCTGGGGGCTTTCCCGGACGACCGGGTCCCCGGGCTCGAGACGCTGAGGCTCGACGAGGATGGTGGACCTCGTGTGCGGCTCTCTCGTGCAGTCGCCTTCACCGACACCGAGCACGCGCGTGCGGCCGAGCTCAGGCGTCTCGCGGCCGCCGTCCTGGGCTCGGGCGCACCTGCACCGGGCGGCGGGACAGCACCGGCCGATCCGGCCCCGCCAGAGGTGGTGCTGCGACCCGGCACCCTGGCCGACGCCGAGGCCGTGGTCGCGATGCACGCGCGCTGCTCCGCAGACACCGTCCACCGGCGCTACCACGCTCCCATGCCCCGGGTCAGCCCGCGCTTCGCGCGCAGCCTGCTCGCCCCACGGGGTGGTCTCAGCCTGGTGGCCACGGTCGGGGCCGAGGTGGTGGCCATCGGCATGCTCGCGCCCGCCCCCGCGGAGCAGGACGATCCGGCCGGCAGGGTCGAGGCAGGCCTGATGGTCGAGGACCGCTGGCAGCGTCAGGGGCTCGGCACGCGGCTGCTGCACGAGCTCGCGGTGGCGGCCGCGCACTCCGGCCGCGACGAGATCACCTGCCTGGTGCAGCCTCGGAACGACGCGGTCCTGCGGGCCGTTCACCGCGCCGGCCTCCACGCCCGGGTCAGCCAGGAGGACGGGGTCACCCGCTACCGCATCCCGGTCGCCCGTCGTGAGCTGCGTGAGGTCCACCCACCCGCCGATCTCATCGACCAGGCGGTCAGGGGCGGGGCCTGAGCACCGCAGCGGCCACCCGCTCCGGCGCCTCCTCGACCGCGAGGTGCCCGAGTCCGTTGAGCACCTCGACACACGCGTGCAGGCGGGCGGCGGGAGGGCCGACGTGCTGCGGCGGGAAGAAGCAGTCGTGCTCCCCGATGAGCACGTGGACCGGCCGGTCGCGCCAACGCTCGAGCACCGTCGTCGGCAGCGGGCCCGGAGCACCCGTGGACCGCGTGTCGCGGGCGACCCGGGTCAGCCACGACACGAGGTCGGGGTCCGGGTGGCTCCCCGGCGCGCTCATCAGGGCCAGCAGCGCCCGGGACCGGGGCTCGGTCGGCCTCAGCATCCACGGCACCGCTGTGCGGAGGAGACCCCCGCTCATCCGCACCTTGGTGAGCCCGGCGGGGGCGACCACGACGAGGCCGTCCACCTCGGTCGGACCGGACAGCGCCACCGCCGCTCCGCGGGAGTGGCCGACCACCAGCAACCGTCCGACCGGGCCCGACGCACGTACGGCGGAGACGACCTCTCCGAGCCAGCGGCCATAGCCCTCCGTCTCCGGTCGGGGCCGGGTGCTGCTGCTGAGCCCGGGTTGCCCGGGCAGGTCTGCGGCCACCACACGGCACCGGTCGGCGAGGTGGCCGAGGACGCCGAGGCTGGTGGCGGCGTTGAAGTTGGTTCCCGGGAGGTACACGCAGACCGTGTCGCCGTCACCGGCCTCCACGAGACGGGTCTCGCCGAGGGAGGTGTCCATGTCCCTGGAGACGTGCGGGACGGTCCAGCCGGTGAGGCGGTCGGCGCACCAGTCGCGCACGCGCCGCTCGCCCTCGGGGGAGCGGTACAGGTCCGCCACGGGACTCCTAGGACTCGGCAGCGATGTCGTCTGCGTCCATGATGCGGTAGGCGTAGCCCTGCTCGGCGAGGAACCGCTGACGGTGCTGGGCGAAGTCGGCGTCGACGGTGTCCCGGGCGACGATCGCGTAGAACCTCGCCGAGCGGCCGTCCTCCTTGGGGCGAAGCAGCCGGCCGAGCCGCTGCGCCTCCTCCTGGCGCGACCCGAAAGAGCCGGACACCTGGATCGCGACCGCCGCGCTGGGCAGGTCGATGGAGAAGTTCGCGACCTTGGAGACGACGAGCAGGTCGACCTCGCCGGCCCGGAAGGCGTTGAACAGCCGCTCGCGCTCCTTGACCGGGGTCTCGCCCTTGATCACGGGTGCGCCGAGCCGCTCGGCGATCTCGTCGAGCTGGTCGATGTACTGCCCGATCACGAGCGTCGGCTCGCCCGCGTGCTTGGCCACGATCTGCTCGACGATGTCGCTCTTCACACCGGTGGAGGAGGCCATCCGGTAGCGCTCCTCCGGCTCGGCGGTGGCGTAGGCGAAACGTTCACCCTCGGGGAGGGTGACCCGCACCTCCACACAGTCGGCGGGGGCGATCCAGCCCTGTGCCTCGATGTCCTTCCACGGCGCGTCGTACCTCTTGGGGCCGATCAGCGAGAACACGTCGCCCTCACGGCCGTCCTCGCGCACGAGCGTCGCGGTCAGCCCGAGGCGGCGGCGGGCTTGGAGGTCGGCGGTCATCCGGAAGATCGGCGCGGGCAGGAGGTGCACCTCGTCGTACACCACCAGCCCCCAGTCTCGGGCGTCGAACAGCTCGAGGTGGGAGTAGACGCCCTTCCGCCGGGTGGTCATCACCTGGTAGGTCGCGATGGTGACCGGGCGGATCTCCTTCTTGGTGCCGGAGTACTCGCCGATCTCGTCCTCGCTGAGAGAGGTGCGCCGGACCAGCTCGTCCTTCCACTGCCGCGCTGCCACCGTGTTGGTGACGAGGATCAGCGTCGTGGCCTTCGCGTGGGCCATCGCCGCGGCGCCGACGAGTGTCTTGCCCGCGCCGCAGGGGAGTACGACGACCCCGGACCCCCCGTGCCAGAACGACTCGGCGGCCTCCTGCTGGTAGGACCGCAGGCGCCATCCGTCCTCGTCGAGCTCGATGGGGTGGGCCTCACCGTCGACGTACCCCGCGAAGTCCTCGGCGGGCCAGCCGAGCTTGAGCAGCGCCTGCTTCAGGTTGCCGCGCTCAGACGGGTGCACCGCGACCGTCTCGTCGTCGAGTCGTGCCCCGAGCATCGGCTTGACCTTCCTGGCGCGCAGCACCTCCTCGAGCACGGGGCGGTCGGTGGAGACGAGCACGAGCCCGTGGACGGGGTGCTTGTCCAGGCGCAGCCTGCCGTAGCGGGCCATCGTCTCGGCGATGTCGACGAGCAGGGCATGCGGCACCGCGTAGCGCGAGTACGTCAGCAGCGTGTCGACGACCTGCTCGGCGTCGTGCCCCGCTGCCCGGGCGTTCCAGAGGCCGAGCGGGGTGAGCCGGTAGGTGTGGACGTGCTCGGGCGAGCGCTCCAGCTCGGCGAAGGGTGCGATCGCCTTGCGGCAGTCCTGGGCCCGCTCGTGGTCGATCTCCAGCAGCAGGGTCTTGTCGGACTGGACGATCAGGGGACCGTCGTTCACAGGGCGGCCGCCTTCCGGCGGGCACGGTAGGCGGCGACGTTCGCCCGAGAGGAGCACCGGTCGGAGCAGTAGCGGCGGGACTGGTTGGGCGAGACGTCGACGAAGACGTGGGCACAGGGGCTCGCGTCGCATACGCCGAGGCGGGTGGCGCCGAGGTCGCAGACGAGTGTCGACAGGCCCATCAGCGACTCCGCCACGAGCAGCTCGGCGACCGAGGAGGTGCGGTCGGCGACGTGCATGTGCCACTTCCCTGGCTCGTGCCCGGCGATGTACGGCGTGACCGGGTGCTTGGCGAGCAACGCGTTGAGGAGCTCGACCACACGGGCCTCGTCGCCGTCGTTGGACGCCTCGAACACCGGTCTCAGCTCGCGCTGGAAGCGGCGCAGGGCGGTCGCGTCGCGCTCGACCACCTGGTCCTGGAGCCAGGCGCGCTCGCTCAGGAACCGGACCAGGTCCTCGGCCTCGTCGAGATCGGCGTTGACGAGGTCGGCAGAGCGCTCGGCGTAACGGACGAAATCCATTCCAGAACCTTACCGACAGGCGCCAACCCGGTGTGACGGTAAGGGGCATCACCTAGGTGATCGTGCCGACACTGGTGATGCGGTGGACCGCGAAGGACCGGACGTCGTCGGCCCGGTGGTCGAACGCACTGAGCCAGCCGCCCTCGACCTTCACCGGGTCGACGACCCTCTCCACGGTGGAGCCGTGGTTGTCGAGGTAGGCGATCCAGACCGTCGCCTT
>DATHVS010000218.1:0-2205 GCA_035461195.1 Nocardioidaceae bacterium | reverse complement strand
CCCGCCGAGCTGGCCCCGTCGTGCGCTGAGGCCGGAGTCCTGGGCGTGCTGCCCGGCATCGTGGGCTCGATCCAGGCGGTCGAGGCCATCAAGCTCATCCTTGGCGTCGGCGAGGACCTCTCGGGCCGCCTGCTGGCGTACGACTCCCTCGAGCAGTCGGTCCGTACCTACCGGATGCTGCGCGACCCCGAATGCCCTACGTGCTCCATCGATCCCGAGCGCATCGTGATCGCTGAGTACGACGAGCTCTGCATGCCGCACCCGGTGGCGCCGCCGTCGTGACCGGCGTTCGACGCTGACAGCACGTCAGCAGGGGTCACGCCTCGGCGGAGCCGACTCCCGCGTACCGTGGCGGGCCGTCGAGGGCGCTAGGGTCGTCGTGCGGTCGGACTCCGGTCGAGCGTTGCCAGCGTGCCCGACGTGCCTGACGTTCAGCCGTTCGCGCGAGCGGACCGACCGCGCTGACCGTGCCCTCGCGGTGTGGCCGGCCTGGGTACTCGTGGCTGGTGTCGCTGGGACCAGCTCACGTCGGTTCGTATGCAGGGGTACGGAGACATGTCGTCGAACACACCGGGGACGCTCCCGATGCGTGGGAAGGCCGAGGCGAGCATGAGGGTTGCCATCCTCGGGGCAGCGCTGTCGGCGAACAAGGGTGCGGCCGCCATGGCCGAGAGCGTCATCGCCGAGCTGCCGAACCACATCGGACCCTGCGAGTTCGACCTGCTGACCACCTACCCGGCCCAGGACAGGGCGCTGGTCCACGCAGCGAACGTCCGGGTCGTTCCGCTGGACCCGGTCCGGCTCGCGGCGCTGCACGTTCCGCTCGCGGCGCTGGCCGGGGGCCTGCGGCGCCTCCGCCTTCCCCACCGATGGTTGCTGCGCACCGAGGCGCTGCGTGCGCTCGACGGCTCGGACGTGGTGGTCGACGTGGCCGGCATCAGCTTCGTCGACGGTCGGGGCATCCCCACGCTCGGCTACAACACCCTGATGACCGGGTTGCCGCTGCTCCTGGGCCGTCCGGTCGTGAAGACCGCTCAAGCGCTCGGGCCCTTCGAGCAGCGGCTCAACCGCACGCTGGCCCGACTCGTCCTGCGGCGACTAGCGACGGTCTGCGCGCGCGGTCAAGGCACCAGGGCTCACCTCGACGGGCTGGGCCTCGACAACGTCGTCGACGCGGCTGACCTGGCGTTCGCGCTGCCCGAGGCGGGCGAGCTCGACGTCGATCTCGTGACGCTGCTCGACGAGCGGTTGGGCGGTGGCGAGTTCGCGGTCGTCATGCCGAGCCAGGTGGTGGCCAACCTCTGCGCCAAGACCGGCGTCGACTACGTCGGTGGCATGACCGCCGTGATGGACGGCGTCAGCGCGGAGCTCGGTCGCCCGGTGCTGATCGTGCCCCACTCGTATCGGGCTGGCCAGGGCCCGGGGCGCATGAACGACGGACCGGTGGCCCGCGAGCTCGCGGCGGCGTGCACGAGCGACGACGTCCACCTCGTCGACCGCGATCTCTCGCCGCGGGTCCTGCGGGCGATCGTCGACAGGTCGTCCCTGCTGATCACCTCGCGGTTCCACGGGATGGTGTCGGGCATGGCAACCGCGACGCCGACGGTCGTGATCGGGTGGAGCCACAAGTACCGGGAGGTGATGTCCGGCTTCGGAGTCGAGCGCAACGGCCTCAGCCACGAAGCCCTGGCCGATCCCGCCTCGGTGGTCGAGACCGTCGTGCGCGCCTGGAAGGAGCAGGACGAGCTGAGCCGGTCGATGAGCGCTGCACTCGACGGCGTTCGAGCCGAGGCGGCGCACAACTTCGAGGCCGTCGCCGGTGCGCTCCACAGGGGTGAGCGAGCGTGATCGTCGACACCGACCTGCAAGGCGTCATCTCGTCGAGCATGTGCATCGGTTGCGGCGCGTGCGAGCTGGCCGATTCCTCGGTCAAGGTCACGCTGAACCCGACCAAGCTGATCTACGAGCCAGAGACCCCCGGGGGGGCGGACGCCGCGGCGGTCTGCCCCGCCGTCAGGGTCGACTTCGCCGCCCTCCACGCGCAGGTCTTCCCGGGACAGGACATCGGCCCGTACGGCGTCGTCGATGCCGTGTACCTGGCGCAGAGCACCGACCACGACCGGAACGTGAAGGCGAGCTCGGGCGGGCTGGTCAAGGAGATCCTGCTCTCGTTGCTCGCCTCGGACGACGTCGACGGGGTCATCG
>DATHVS010000217.1:0-9694 GCA_035461195.1 Nocardioidaceae bacterium | reverse complement strand
CAAGGTGCAGCTGCAGGCCGGGGCGGCAACTCCTGCTCCGCCGGTGGGTACCGCTCTCGGTCCCCACGGTGTGAACATCATGGAGTTCTGCAAGGCCTACAACGCCGCCACCGAGTCGATGCGCGGCAACGTCGTCCCCGTCGAGATCACCATCTACGAGGACCGCACGTTCACCTTCATCACCAAGACGCCTCCGGCGGCTGAGCTGATCAAGAAGGCGGCCGGCCTCCAGAAGGGCTCCGGTGTCCCGCACAAGGACAAGGTCGGCAAGCTGACCAAGGACCAGGTGCGCGAGATCGCGACCACGAAGCTCCCCGACCTCAACGCGAACGACATCGACTCCGCGATGAAGATCGTCGAGGGCACCGCCCGCTCGATGGGCGTCACCACCGAGTGACACCAGGTGGCCACCCGGCACACCGGGCCGGTCACCGACCCACGACGGCCGTGCGGTCGTCGTACCCCGACAACAAGTAACCGTGGCAGGGCCGCTGACGCGCCCGAGGACCACACCTGGCCCAGGAAAGAGGGAACCAGACATGCAGCGCAGCAAGACCTACCGCTCAGCGGCCGAGTCGTTCGACAAGGACGAGCTCCACAGCCCGCTCCAGGCGATCAAGATCGCCAAGTCGGGCAGCAAGAAGAAGTTCGACGAGACCGTCGACGTCGCGATGCGCCTCGGCGTTGACCCGCGCAAGGCGGACCAGATGGTCCGCGGCACGGTCAACCTCCCGCACGGCACCGGCAAGACCGCCCGGGTCCTGGTCTTCGCCACCGCCGAGAAGGCCGAGGCCGCGCGCGAGGCAGGAGCCGACTTCGTCGGCGGCGACGAGCTCATCGACAAGGTCAACGGCGGATGGCTCGACTTCGACGCCGTGGTCGCCACCCCGGACATGATGGGCAAGGTCGGTCGCCTCGGCCGAGTCCTCGGTCCCCGTGGCCTCATGCCGAACCCCAAGACCGGCACCGTGACGCCCGACGTGGCCAAGGCCGTGTCCGACATCAAGGGTGGGAAGATCGAGTTCCGCGTCGACCGTCACGCGAACCTCCACTTCATCATCGGCAAGGCGTCCTTCTCCGAGGCCCAGCTCGCCGAGAACTACGCAGCCGCCCTCGAGGAGGTGCTCCGGCTCAAGCCGGCCAGCTCCAAGGGCCGGTACCTGAAGAAGGTCACGGTCTCGACGACCATGGGCCCCGGCGTCCAGGTCGACCCGAACCGCACGCGCAACGTCGCGTCGGACGACGAGGCCTGAGCCACAGATCACCTGGGCGCCGCCCCGACTCTGCCGCCTCCGCGGACGGGATCGGGGCGGCGCTTCTGCGTGTCGAGGGCGGCGCTACTCTACGAAGATCCGCTCGTCGACGAGCTTCTCGACGACGACCTGGCCCTCGGGCTCGAAACGGGCGAGCTCGAACCGCTTCTGGAACTCCAGGTCGATGCCGTCCTTGCCGCTGCGGTTCTTCTCGATGGTGAGCACCACCCATTGCTTGAACCGCTCTGCGCTGCCCGTGTTGTAGACGAGGTGGTGCCGTGCGACCACGTCGAACTTGTTGTTCAGGATCAGCACGGTGTCAGCCTCGTAGGCGAGGGCGGAGGAGCCTCGCAGGTTGTTCACCCGCATCCGCTTCCCGGACTCGAGCCCGGCCTTGTCGGCGGCGACGATCGCCATCACCGGGATGTCGTAGTCCAAGGAGAGGTCCTTGAGGCCCTCGACGACGACCGTCACCCGGTCGTCCTCGGCGGGCGGGCCCTGGGGCACCTTGACCTTCTGGAGGTAGTCGACGAACACGATCGGAAGCTGGCCGGTCTGGTGGCGCACCTCCTCGACCGCATCGCGGATCGTGTCGAGAGTCGTGCTGCTGCCGGTGGACCGGTGCACCACCATCCGCTCGGCGTAGGACTCCACCGTCGCGAGCGCCTTCCCCCCGCCGGGGTACTCGTCGAGACGGTCGGCCAGGGTGGCGCCTCGGCGGCCGTCGAGGATCTCGAACTCCGAGCGGATCTGCCCGATCGTCGGCGCCTCGGTGTCTGCGACGAAGCCGGCCTCCAGCGCCACCAGGCGCACCAGCACCGCCTGCGGGTCGTGCTCGAAGGAGAGGAAGAGGACCGACCGGCCGGAGAGGGCGATGTTGCGGGCGGCCTGGAGCGCCCACGTCGTCTTGCCGAGGCCCTGGGCACCCGCCAGCAGGATCAGCTCGCCGGAGCGGAAACCGCCGCTGAGGTTGCGGTCGAGGGCTTCGAAGCCGGTGGGCCAGATTCGCGCGGCCGCGTGCGCACCACCCCGCAGGCGGCTGTTGGCCTGGTCGAGCACGTCGGTGAGAGGCTGTAGCGAGAACTCCACGAAATCATGGAAGCAGAGCGCGCCAAGGCGGCGTACCCCTTTTCGGACAAATCTGGTCGTCCCTGTGGCTCGTCCACGTGGACGCTGGACCGGCCAGGCCTCGATTTTGCGTACGCCGGGGGATCCCTTAGAGTTCTGGGCGAAACCAGAGACCGCCGGTTGTCGGCGTGTCCACGGCCCGGAAGGGTCGAGACACCCGGCTGAAGGTCCCGCAACGCGGGCGGCCTGCGCAGGTGACACCGAGTGACGCCCGACCCAGTCATACGAGGTCGGCCTGTACGCCCTGTGCCTCCTGTGCCAGGGCGTTCTTCGTTCCCGGGCTCGACGTACCGGTCTCATGGGGTTCCACCTCGGTGACGCCCCTCATGGTTGATCGTTCAGGAACCGTGGAAGGAGACCCATGGCGCGGCCAGACAAGGCAGCAGCCGTTGCAGAGATCGTGGAGACGTTCCAGGAGTCTGCAGGTGCTGTGCTGACCGACTACCGCGGTCTCACCGTCAAGCAGCTGCAGGATCTGCGGCGCGCTCTCGGCGAGAACGCCAACTACGCCGTGGTCAAGAACACGCTCACCCAGATCGCTGCCCGCGAGGCCGGCGTCGAAGGATTCGACGACCTGCTGACCGGACCGACCGCCATCGCCTTCATCAAGGGCGACGTGGTCGAAGCGGCCAAGGGGCTGCGTGACTTTGCCAAGGCAAACCCCGAGCTCATCATCAAGGGCGGCCTCTACGAGGGCAAGTCGCTCGACGCCGGGGAGATCGCCAAGCTTGCTGATCTCGAGTCTCGCGAGGTTCTCCTCGGGAAGCTCGCGGGCGCCATGCTGGCGTCGCTCAGCCAGGCTGTCTACCTGCTCAACGCCCCCCTCGCTCAGACCGCTCGCCTCGCGGGTGCGCTCCAGGCGAAGGCCGAGCAGGACCCGTCGACCCTCCAGGGCGGCGCCGGCGAGCCGGCCGCTGCGGAGGAGAGCGCGGAGAACACCGAAGAGTCCTGACCCGGGGCCTTCACGACACCATCACCCGTGATGACCCACTGAGGGCGCCGGGGCGGGCCACCGCTCAGGGCCAGCAGCAACCCAGGGTCAGCAAGAACAGAGAGGAACCGCCACCATGGCGAAGCTCAGCACCGACGAGCTGCTCGACGCTTTCAAGGAGATGACCCTCCTCGAGCTCAGCGAGTTCGTGAAGCAGTTCGAAGACACCTTCGGCGTGACCGCCGCCGCTCCTGTGGCCGCTGCCGCCGCTCCGGCTGCCGGTGGCGCCGGCGGCGAGGCCGTCGCTGCCGAGGAGAAGGACGAGTTCGACGTCGTCCTCGAGGCAGCGGGCGAGAAGAAGATCAACGTCATCAAGGAGGTCCGTGGCCTCACGAGCCTCGGTCTGAAGGAGGCCAAGGAGCTGGTCGAGGCCGCTCCGAAGGCCATCCTCGAGGGCGTCAACAAGGAGACCGCGGACAAGGCCAAGGACGCCCTCGAGGGCGCCGGCGCCACCGTCACCCTCAAGTGACCTTCGGTCACCTCCGGCCCTGACCCAGGGCCCACCCGTCACGACGGCGGCCGTTCCCCGCAAGGGGGCGGCCGCCGTCGTCGTTTCTCGCTACGTGGACCTCCGGTCCCGTCCGCTTCGTCGCTTGTGGCAGCCTCTGTCCCCGGCCGGACCACGGCTGGTGCGGACCCGCATCGGCCGACCCCAGCAGGGGGAGCGGTCCGAGAAGAGCGGCCAGACAGGCCCCGCCCGGGCGTAACCCGTCGTGTGTTTACTCGTTGGTAATGCAGGGCAGAAGGTGGCGGAGGGTCATCTGACGGCCAGAACGGCCATTGCATGTCGGATAGGACAAAGGGAGGGCGCTCGTGGGCGTCGAGATCAAGGTGGACGGACTCACGAAGTCCTTCGGCAAGGACCTCATCTGGAAGGACGTCTCGCTGACGATCCCGGCCGGTGAGATCTGTGTGATGCTCGGTCCTTCCGGCACCGGCAAGTCGGTGTTCCTCAAGACGATCATCGGCCTGCTCAAGCCCGACACCGGCAGCATCGTGATCGAGGGCCTGGACATCGCCAACTGCTCCGAGCGCGACCTGTACGAGATCCGGAAGCTCTTCGGCGTGCTGTTCCAGGACGGCGCCATGTTCGGCTCGATGTCGCTCTACGACAACGTCGCCTTCCCGCTGCGCGAGCACACCAAGAAGTCCGAGTCCGAGATCCGCGACATCGTCATGGAGAAGATGGAGCTCGTCGGTCTTCTGGGCGCCGAGAGCAAGCTCCCCGGAGAGATCTCGGGCGGTATGCGCAAGCGCGCCGGCCTCGCCCGAGCCCTGGTGCTCGATCCCGAGATCGTCCTGTTCGACGAGCCCGACTCCGGTCTGGACCCGGTGCGGACGGCGTTCCTCAACCAACTGATCGTGGACCTCAACGCCCAGATCGACGCCACGTTCCTCATCGTGACCCACGACATCAACACCGCGCGGACGGTGCCCGACAACATCGGTCTGCTCTACCACAAGCACCTCGCCATGTTCGGCCCTCGGGAGATGCTGCTCTCCTCGGAGGAGCCGGTCGTCCGCCAGTTCCTCAACGCCCAGCGAATCGGCCCGATCGGCATGTCCGAGGAGAAGGACGCCGACGAGCTCGAGCAGGAGAAGGACGAGGAGCTGCCCCCGCTGCCGCCGATCCCTCTCCAGATCGAGCCCTCCAACGGCATCCCGAGGCGCAGCCAGCGTGAGCCCGGCAGGTGGTGCCGCGAGAACGGCGTGACGCCGCCGCCCGGCTCCTTCGACGACAGCGTCTCGATGGCACCCGGGGCCTGACGATGTCCTCGATCACCTCCGCGAAGGTATTCGCGCCCGTCGGCACCGCAGGCAAGCTCTTCGCCTTCGGTCTCGACGTCATGCGCGCGCTGTTCAAGCGCCCTTTCCAGCTGCGCGAGTTCCTCCAGCAGGCGTGGTTCATCGCCTCGGTCACGATCATCCCGACTGCGCTCGTCGCGATCCCGTTCGGTGCCGTCATCGCCCTCCAGGTCGGTGGCCTCATCAAGCAGTTCGGCGCTCAGTCGTTCACGGGCTCCGCGTCGGTCCTCGCCGTCGTCCGTGAGGCCGGTCCGATCGCGACCTCGCTCCTCATCGCCGGCGCCGCCGGCTCGGCGATCGCCGCCGACCTCGGCGCGCGCAAGATCCGCGAGGAGCTCGACGCGATGATGGTGCTCGGCATCGATCCCATCCAGAGGCTCGTCGTACCCAGGGTCCTCGCCACCATGCTCGTCGCGGTCTTCCTCAACGGGCTCGTCAGCGTCGTGGGCGTCGCCGGCGGCTACGTCTTCAACGTGGTGCTGCAGGACGGCACGCCAGGCGCCTACCTCGCGAGCTTCACCGCGCTCGCGCAGCTGGCCGACCTGTGGCAGGGCATGGCCAAGGCGCTCGTCTTCGGCCTGATCGCCGCGATCGTCGCCTGCTACAAGGGCATGAACGCCAAGGGCGGCCCCAAGGGCGTGGGCGACGCCGTCAACGAGTCGGTGGTCATCACCTTCATGCTTCTGTTCGTCGTCAACTTCGTGATGAGCGCGATCTACTTCCAGCTCGTCCCGCCGAAGACAGGTTGAGGCCATGGCAGACGTTGGTACGACGTTGAGGGCGGCCTACCAGAAGCCGATGAGCTTCCTGGACACGCTCGGCGCCCAGCTCGCCTTCTACGTGAAGGCGATCGCCTGGACGCCGCGGACGATCCGCCGCTACAAGAAGGAGATCCTGCGCCTCCTCGCGGAGGTGACGCTCGGCTCCGGCGCGCTCGCCGTGATCGGCGGGACCGTCGGCGTCATCACGGCGATGTCGTTCTTCACCGGGACCGAGGTCGGTCTCCAGGGCTACGCCGCCCTGAACCAGATCGGCACGGCCGCCTTCTCCGGGTTCGTCTCGGCCTACTTCAACACCCGTGAGATCGCGCCCCTGGTGGCGGGCATCGCCCTTGCGGCGACGGTGGGCTGCGGTTTCACCGCACAGCTCGGTGCGATGCGCATCTCCGAGGAGGTCGACGCCCTCGAGGTGATGGCGATCCCGTCGATGCCGTTCCTGGTGACGACCCGCATGATCGCCGGCCTCATCGCGATCGTCCCGCTCTACGTCGTGGGCCTGCTCTCGTCGTACTTCGCCACACGTCTGACCGTCACCCAGTTCTTCGGGCAGAGCACGGGCACCTACGACCACTACTTCAACCAGTTCCTGCCACCGGGCGACGTGCTGTGGTCCTTCGGCAAGGTCCTCGTCTTCGCGGTCGTGGTGATCCTCATCCACACCTACCACGGCTACAACGCCTCCGGCGGGCCCGCGGGCGTGGGTATCGCGGTCGGCCAGGCCGTGCGGACCTCGATCGTGGCCATCAACGTCATCGACCTGTTCCTCTCGATGGCGATCTGGGGCACCACCACAACCGTCAGGTTGGCGGGATAGCTCATGGTGAACCGTCAGTCGCGAGCCTTCAGGGCAGCCGTCACGATCGAGCACCGGGTGCTCGGGGTGGCGTTCCTCGCCCTGCTCATGCTCGGGACGTGGTTCACCTACGCCGTTTTCAACAAGTCGTTCACGGCGTACGACGAGGTGACCTTGCGCGCCTCGAAGGCGGGCCTCCAGCTGCCCGACCGGGCCGACGTGAAGGTCCGCGGCGTCATCGTGGGGGAGGTCATCGGACAGGAGACCACCGCCGAGGGCGTCAACCTGACGCTCGGGCTCTACCCCTCGCGCCGCGACCAGGTGCCCGCCGACGTGTCGGCCTGGATCATCCCCAAGACCCTGTTCGGCGAGAAGTACGTCGCGCTCGAGGTGCCCGAGGGCTCCACGCGTCGGGCGATCGCGCCTGGCGACGTCATCGAGGAGGCCGAGCACGCCATCGAGGTCGAGCGCGTGCTGAACAGCATGTACCCGCTGCTGCGCGCGGTCCAGCCCGCCGAGATCAACTACACCCTGACCGCGATCGCGACCGCCCTCGAGGGGCGGGGCGAGACGATCGGCGAGAACCTCGCCACCCTCGACGACTACCTGAAGCGGACCAACCCCCAGATGCCGGCGCTCGTCGAGGACCTCCGCATGCTCAGCGAGGTCTCCGACGTCTACCGCTCGGTCATGCCCGAGGTCGCGCGCACCCTTCGCAACAGCGTGACGACCGGCAACACGTTCATCGAGAAGGAGCAGAAGATCCAAGCCCTCTTCGCGGACGTTGCCGCGTTCTCCTCCACGTCCAGGGACTTCCTGGAGGCGAACGGCGACAACATCATCCGTCTCGGCCAGCTCAGTGCCCGACAGCTTCCCCTGTACGCCAAGTACGCGCCGCAGTACCCGTGCCTCTTCGACGGGATCGTGAAGGCTGCTCCCCGGCAGGCGGAGACGTTCCGTGGCTACACCCTTCACATCAACCTCGAGAACCTGCCCAGCCAACCGCGCGGATTCGGCCCTCAGGACGACCCGGTCTACGGCGACAAGCGCGGCCCTCACGACGAGGAGCTGTGCCGCCGGGCCATCAACGACGAGTGGCACCAGGGCAACCTGCCACCCATGTCGCTCGTGCCGGACATCGTCGACGGTGTCGACGAGCCGCTCGGCAAGCAGCGCCCCGCGCCGATGTTCGACCTCTCCTCCGGGTACGCCGGGACCACGGCCGAGCGGTCGGTCGTGAACTCCGTCGCGGCACCGGTCCTCGGGCGTCCGGCGGCCGAGGTCCCCGACGTCGCCTCGCTGCTGTTCGGTCCTCTCGCCCGAGGCATGGAGGTCGAGCTGCGATGAGTGTCAGGTCGCTCGTCGCAGCAGGCGCTCACCGCGTGCTCGGCGTAGCCTTCCTCGCCCTGCTCCTGCTCGGGGTCTGGGCCACCTATGCCGTGTTCACGAAGAAGTTCGTGGACTACGTGCCGGTGACGCTCGAGACCTCGAAGATCGGCCTGCAGCTGCCGGCGCTCGCCGACGTCAAGATCAGGGGGGTCATCGTCGGCGAGGTCCGCGAGATCGACACTGCCGGCGACGGCGCCCGGCTCGAGCTGGCCATCAAGCCGGACCAGGTCGACACGATCCCCGCCAACGCCACGGCCCGGATCCAGCCCAAGACCGTCTTCGGCGAGAAGTACGTCTCGCTCCAGATCCCCGACTCGCCCGCGTCGGAGCCGATCAGCGCCGGCGACGTGATCACCGAGTCCGAGGTGTCGCTCGAGCTCGAGAAGGTCCTCAACGACATCTACCCCTTCCTGCGCACCGTGCAGCCGGCCGAGCTGAACTACACGCTCACCGCGCTCGCGACGGCGCTCGAAGGCAGGGGCGAGGAGATCGGCAACAACCTCGTCGTTCTCGACGACTACCTCAAGCGCACCAACCCGCAGCTGCCCGAGCTGGTCGAGGACCTGCGGCTGCTCAGCCGGGTCTCGGACGAGTACCGCGCGGTCATGCCGGACCTCGCGCGCCTGCTGCGCAACAGCGTGACCACCGGCAACACGTTCGTCGAGAAGGAGCAGAAGATCGAGGCGCTCTTCAACGACGTCGCCGACTTCTCCTCGACCTCCCGCGACTTCCTCGAGGCCAACGGCGAGAACATCATCCGCCTCGGTGAGCTGAGCGTGCCCCAGCTGCGCCTGTACGAGAAGTACGCGCCCCAGTACCCCTGCCTGTTCGAGGGCATGGCGAACTGGATCCCGCGCATGAACTCGGGCTGGCGGGGCCAGCGGCTGAACATCAACCTGGAGACCATCCCGGTCCAGCCGACCGGCTACTCGCCGTCGGACAGCCCGGAGTACTACGCGAAGAACGGCCCGAACTGCCAGACGCTGCCGACTCCACCGTACTCCCAGGCCAACCCTGGTCCGCAGCCCCCGATGTCCACCGTCGACGACGGGGTCGAGGACGGGCACGGCAAGTTCCGTCCCCGCGCGGCGACGGGCTTCGACCTGACGTCCGGCTACGCCGGCACCGCGGCCGAGCGATCGGTCGTCGACGCAATTGCAGCACCTGTGATGGGAGTTCCCGTGGACAGCGTTCCTGACGTGGCCACCTTGCTCTTCGGTCCGCTGGCGCGCGGAGCGGAGGTGAGTCTGCGATGAGCCTGCTCGACAAACGCACCGCGAGCGACGCGGTCAAGCTGTTGATCTTCATCGTCGTGACAACGGTGGCCACGGCCCTGCTTGTGGTGACGATCGGCAACATCTCCTTCGCCGACAGCAAGGAGTACAAGGCGGTCTTCAGCGACGCCACCGGTGTCGTGAAGGGCGATGACGTGCGAATCGCCGGCGTGAAGGTCGGCACCGTGAAGGACATCGAGATCCACGACACGAACAAGGCGTTGGTGACCTTCAGCGTCCAGTCGGACTCGCAGGTCACCGCGGCCACCAACGCCGGGATC
>DATHVS010000216.1:0-2722 GCA_035461195.1 Nocardioidaceae bacterium | reverse complement strand
TTGTCCACAGTGGCCGGCTGTGGGGCGGAAGTGTCGGTCGCCGCCAGGAGGATCGAACACATGTTCGAGTGAGGGTGGGTCGGGGACCTGGACGCCGAGGCGGCGTGCGGGGCGGTCCTCGACGCGCACGCCCGGATGGTGGCCGCGGAGGCCGAGCGGTTCGTGCTGGCCGCGCGCTGGGCCGACCTGCACCCCGGGGAGGAACGCGCCCTGCGCCTGCTCCACACCGTCGCCCAGAACGCCAGCGGTACCAGCGCTGCCCACGCGCCCGAGGATGCCGGCAACGAGGGCCAGGACCCCGAGCTGGTCACCGAGGCGGACGTGCACCCCGCCCAGAACGACGCCGACGACCCCGACCCGTGCCCGACCTGCCACACCACCGGGCAGGTGACCGGGGACCCGAGCCCGCTCCTGAAACCGGTCGACCCCCGCCGGCTGCTCCCGCACGCCACCTTGTACGTACACCTGACCGACCACATGCGCACCCGCACCGACCACGGCGGCGTCGCGCGGGTCGAGGGCATCGGCCCCGCCACCCGACAACAGGTCATCGAGCTCCTCGGCCACACCCACGTCCGGGTCGTCCCCGTCCTCGCCGACCAGCACCCGGTCGACGCCTACGAGGTCCCCACCACCCTGACCGAGGCCCTCCACCTGCTCACCCCCGCCTGCGCCTCCCCCTGGTCGTCCAACCTGACCCGCACCAAGGACGCCGACCACGTCACCCCCTACCACCCACCCGACCACGGCGGCCCACCCGGCCAGACCCGACTCGACAACCTCGCCCCCCTCCACCGGTTCCCCACCGGGTCAAGACCCACAGCAACTGGCGCCTGACACAACACGCTCCGGCGTCTACGAATGGACCTCACCCCCCACGGCCACCGCTACCGCATCGACCACCACGGCACCCACCCCCTCGGCAAGATCGAGGTGATCCGGATCGGCAGCACGTCGATGGAGATCTACGAGCCCGACTTCGCGGTCACGTATGCGGCCGGGTGGCAGCAGCGGACCCCCGACCGACGCGGCGGGGTGACCTCCCCCTGAGAGCCCTTCCGGCGAAGGACTTTGGACCCATTCTCGAGACACACCCTTTGATGTCGGTCACATAAAGGAGCCACGCCCGATCAGGTGCTCTAGTTTCACAAGGGTGAAAATCGCGGTTGCCAAGGAAGTGCGCGAGGGCGAGTCCCGCGTGGCCATGGTGCCCGAGCTGGTCGGGAAGCTGACCGGGCTGGGGTACGAGGTCACCGTGGAGCCCGGCGCAGGAGTCGAGGCCCTGGCCTCGGACGAGGACTACGTGGCCGCAGGTGCCGCAGTCTCTCCCGAAGCGTTGGAGGGCGCGGACCTGGTGGTGTCGGTCCAGCCGCTGGAGGCGTCGGTCATCCGCCGGCTGCCGAGCGGCACGGCCACGATGTCGTTCCTACCGACCGCTCAGTCGCTGGACCTGGTGGCGGACCTGCGCGACTGCGGTGTGACGTCGTTCGCGCTGGAGCTCGTGCCGCGCATCTCACGGGCCCAGTCCATGGATGCGCTGTCGTCGCAGGCGCTGGTCGCCGGTTACCGGTGTGCGGTCGTCGCTGCCGGACTGCTGCGCCGCTTCTTCCCCCTCAACATGACCGCGGCCGGCACCGTCCCGCCCGCGGAGATCGTGGTTCTCGGCGCCGGGGTGGCGGGCCTCCAGGCGATCGCGACGTGCAAGCGCCTCGGTGCGGTCGTCAAGGCGTACGACGTGCGCGCGGCTGCCGCGGAGGAGATCCGCTCCATGGGCGCTCAGAGCATCGACCTCGACCTGGAGACGCTCGAGGGCGCAGGAGGTTATGCCCGAGAGATGACCGAGGACCGCGCGCAGCGTCAGCGGGAGCTGCTGACGCCGTACATCGCCAACGCCGACGCACTCATCACCACCGCTGCGGTCCCCGGACGCCAGGCGCCGATGCTCGTGACCGCGGAGATGGTGGAGCAGATGAAGCCCGGCTCGGTGGTGGTCGACCTCGCCGCAGAGACCGGGGGCAACGTCGAGGGCTCGTTGCCGGGGAAGGTCGTCCGGATCGGCAACGCCCAGGTCTGGGGCGGCGCGAACGTCCCGAGTCAGATGCCGGGGCCGGCCTCGAAGCTCTACGCCCAGAACATCGTCAACCTCGTCACCCTGATGACGGTCAAGAACGAGGACGGCAGCGCGAGCTTCGCGCCGGACTTCGACGACGAGATCGTCAGCGGATCGTGCGTGACCCATGGCGGCCAGGTGTGGCACGAGCCGACCCGCAACCTCCTGGAAGGAGTGGCGCAGTGAGCGAGCCTCTCGTCTGGCTGACCATCTTCGTGCTGAGCGTCTTCGTCGGCATCGAGGTGATCTCGAAGGTCTCCTCGACCCTGCACACGCCGCTGATGTCCGGGGCGAACGCAATCCACGGCATCATCCTGCTCGGTGCGATCCTGGTCACCGGGTACGCCGAGTCCACCCTCTGGCTCGTCATCGGCCTCATCGCCGTGGTGATGGCGACGGTGAACATGGTCGGCGGCTTCGTCGTGACCGACCGGATGCTGCAGATGTTCACCCGCAAGAAGCCGAAGGTCGCCAAGGCAGACCAGAACGGAGCGGGCGCATGACCGAGACCCCGGTGTGGGTGCAGCTGGTCTACCTCGCTGCAGCCGTCTTCTTCATCCTGGCCCTCAAGGGTCTCTCCTCGCCCAAGCACGCCCGGACCGGCAACCTGCT
>DATHVS010000215.1:0-8106 GCA_035461195.1 Nocardioidaceae bacterium | reverse complement strand
GCGTTGTCGTGGTTCGAGACCAAGCCGCTGTTCGGCTGGCGGGTGCTCGTGCCGCGCACGAAGGAGCAGGCCGGCTCGCTCTCGGCCCGGCTCCGCGGCTACGGCGCCGTCCCCGAGGAGGTGCCGACGATCTCCGTCGAGCCGCCCCGGAACCCGCAGCAGATGGACAAGGCGGTCCGCGGCCTCGTCGAGGGCCGCTACGAGTGGATCGCGTTCACCTCGGTGAACGCCGTGCGGGCCGTGCGCGAGAAGTTCGACGAGTACGGCCTGGACGCCCGCGCGTTCTCCGGCCTCAAGATCGCCGCCGTCGGTGACAAGACAGCGGCTGCCATCGCCGCCTGGGGGCTGCGCGCCGACCTGGTGCCCTCCGGCGAGCAGTCCGCACGCGGCCTGGTCGAGGACTGGCCGCCCTACGACGAGGTGCTCGACCCGATCAACCGGGTCTTCCTGCCCCGGGCCGACATCGCCACCGAGACGCTGGTGGCGGGCCTGATCGAGCTCGGCTGGGAGGTCGACGACGTGACGGCGTACCGCACGGTGCGCGCCACGCCTCCGCCCGCCCCGACCCGGGAGGCGATCAAGACCGGCAAGTTCGACGCCGTGGTCTTCACCTCCTCCTCGACGGTGCGCAACCTGGTCGGCATCGCGGGCAAGCCGCACCCGTCGACGGTGATCGCGGTGATCGGCCCGGCGACGGCGAAGACCGCCGAGGAGCACGGTCTCCGGGTGGACGTGCTCGCGCCCTCGCCGTCGGTGGAGGTACTCGCCGACGTGCTCGCCGACTTCGGGGCGGCCCGCCGCGCAGCGCTGATCGAGGCGGGCCAGCCGGTGACCAAGCCGTCCGAGCGCCGTCCGTCGGCGCGACGTCGCGCCACCTGATGGGCTACCCCGAGGTGAGGCCGCGCCGGCTGCGTCGCACGCCGGCGTTGCGGAACCTGGTCCGGGAGACCTCGGTGGCGCCGCGGCAGCTGGTGCTCCCTGCGTTCGTCCGCGAGGGCGCGGCGGAGCCGACCCCGATCGGGAGCATGCCGGGCGTGGTGCAGCACAGCAGGGACTCCCTGCGTCGTGCCGCCGCGGAGGCGGCCGAGGCGGGGCTCGGCGGGATCATGCTCTTCGGGATCCCGCAGGTGAAGGACGCGACTGGGTCTTGCGGGACCGACCCCGAGGGTGTCCTCAACGCGGCGATCCGCGACGTCATCGCCGAGGTCGGGGACGCCCTGCCGGTCATGGCCGACCTCTGCCTCGACGAGTTCACCGACCACGGTCACTGCGGGGTGCTCACCGAGGACGGCTCGGTGGACAACGACGCGACCCTCGAGCGGTACGCCGCGATGGCGGTGGTGCAGGCCGAGGCCGGCGTCGACGTGGTCGGTCCCAGCGGGATGATGGACGGCCAGGTCGCGGTGGTCCGCGAGGCGCTCGACGCCGCGGGCCACGACCAGGTCGCGATCCTGGCGTACTCCGCGAAGTACGCCTCCGCGTTCTACGGCCCGTTCCGTGAGGCGGTCGACTCCTCGCTGCGCGGCGACCGCCGGACCTACCAGCAGGACCCCGCCAACGGCCTCGAGGGCGTGCGGGAGGCGCTCCTCGACGTCGCCGAGGGGGCGGACATGGTGATGGTGAAGCCCGCGATGGGCTACCTCGACGTGGTCCGCGCCGTCGCCGAGGCCGTCGACGTGCCCGTAGCGGCGTACAACGTCTCGGGGGAGTACGCCATGGTCGAGGCCGCCGCCGCGAACGGCTGGATCGACCGCGAGGCCGCGATCCTGGAGTCGTTGACCTCCATCCGACGGGCCGGAGCCGACGTCGTGCTGACCTATTGGGCCCTCGAGGCCGCCGCGCTGCTGCGCTCCTGACGCCCACCCGTCGCATCCGCCGCGCGCAAGACAGCCGACCCGTCACATCTGCCGCGGCTGATGTGACGGGTCGGCGTGGTTTGGCCCGGCGGACGGGACGGGTCGCTACTTGGTCAGCTCCGCGACGCAAGCGTCGAAGGCTGCCGTGCCGGCCAGCAGACCCTTGGCGAGACACTTGGCCGTGGCCTCGGCCTTGGTGAGGGTGCCGCCGGTGGCCTCGTCGAGCGGCTCGGTGACCTTCTTCGTGGTGTCCTCGACCGTGTCGGTCGTCTTCTTCACGGTCTCCTTGGTGGTGTCCGTGAGCGACTTGCTCGTGTCCTCACCGGGCTTCTCCTGCGGCACCTCGGGCGCCGTGGTCCCACCGCCGCCGCCGCTCCCGGTGCCGGTGCGGGTGCTTCTGCTCCCGTCGCGCTTCGGGGCGCCGTCGCGCGTCTGCTTGCGGTTGCCGGACTTGGCCTGCGTGACGGTTGTGCCGCCCGGGCTGGGGGTGAAGACCGTCGAGGTGGCGACGCCGTTGGGCACCGAGGAGAAGTCGCCCTCGAGGTAGGCGTTCATGATCGAGATGACGAGGTCGACGTACTCGCGACTGTGGTTGTAGCGGTAGACCGCGGCCTTCTGGCCGCCATAGGTGGAGAGGTCCTCGTCGCCGGAGCAGAGGTACACCGCCGTGGCGAGGGCTGCGTCGTCGATGTCCTGCGGGTCGCGCTTGCCGTCACCGTCCCCGTCGACCCCCACGATCTCCCAGGTCTGCGGGATGAACTGCATGGGGCCGACCGCACGGTCCCAGACCTGGTCGTTGTCATAGCGGCCGCCGTCCGTGTCGCGGATCTCGGCGGTGCCGTTGGAGCCGTCGAGTGCGATCCCGTAGATGCCGGGGCGGCTCTTGCCGTCGTCGCCGAGGACGTTGCCGCCGTAACGACCGTGGTCGGACTCGACCCGCCCGATGGCTGCGACGAGCTGCCAGGTCAGGTTGCAGGAAGTGTCCGCGGAGTTGATGACCTGCTCGGCGCGCTGGTAGGCGGCGAGGGCGGCGGCGGGGATGCCGTTGGCCGACGAGCTGGCGACCACGCTGTCAGCGGCACCGGCGGGAACGCCGGGTGCGATCGAGCCGGGGCGGGACATGCTCGCGGGAGCCTCGAGGGCCTCGTCGGGCACCGTGGTGCCGTCGGGGAGGACGCTGGTCTCCTGAGTCGTGGCGCTCGCCGACGACGTCACGGCGAGGCTGGTGGTCCAGGCACCCGACAGCAGTGCGAGCGGCACGAGGGCCGTCGCTTTCTGCCAGGTGGTCAGTCGCTTCTGAGACATCAGGTCTCTCTCCCCACTTCGTGTACCCGCCCGGTATGTCGAGGCATACCCGAGATTCCCTCTTCCACACACCAACGAGCCTGAGGCTGTGAGGTTACGCACGGGTAAGGCTTTACTTTCCCGAACGCCTGTGGCAGGCCGTCTTTGCCCTTCTCTGTGTGGAGACGGGCCGATACCAACCGTATGACGCAACCGCCGGGGTTGACGAGTGTCACACCCGCCCGGCGGGGGCTGGATTCGTCCGGGCCTTGCCGCTCGGGGAGAATGGCCGGGTGAGCCACCTCGACACCACCCGTTCGGCGGCCCTGTTCGACCGCGCTCTCGCAGTGACCCCCGGTGGGGTGAACTCCCCGGTGCGTGCTTTCAACGCGGTCGGCGGCACCCCTCGGTTCATCGAGAGTGCCCGCGGCGCCTACCTCGTCGACGCCGACGGCAACGAGTACGTCGACCTCGTCGCCAGCTGGGGGCCGATGCTGCTCGGCCACGCCCATCCTGAGGTCCTCGCCGCCGTCTCCGAGGCGGTTGCCCGCGGCACGTCGTACGGCACCCCGACCCGCCCGGAGGTCGAGCTCGCCGAGGAGATCGTCGGACGCACCCCGGTCGAGAAGCTGCGGTTCGTCTCCTCGGGCACCGAGGCGACCATGTCGGCGATCCGGCTGGCACGCGGCTTCACCGGACGCGAGCTCGTCGTGAAGTTCTCCGGCTGCTACCACGGGCACGTCGACTCCCTGCTCGCCTCCGCGGGCTCCGGCCTGGCCACCTTCGCCGTCCCCGGTACGCCGGGGGTGCCGGCTGCCTCGACCGCCGCCACACTGGTGCTGCCCTACAACGACCGAGCCGCCGTGGAGGCGGCCTTCGCCGAGCACGGCGACCGGATCGCGTGTCTGATCACGGAGGCGGCGCCGGGCAACATGGGCGTGGTCCCGCCCTCTCCCGGCTTCAACGCATACCTCGCCGACATCTGTCGCCGGCACGGAGCCCTGTTCGTCAGCGACGAGGTGATGACCGGCTTCCGGGTGACCCGTTCGGGGCAGTGGGGGCTCGACGGCGCCGTCGAGGGATGGGTCCCCGACCTGATGACGTTCGGCAAGGTGATGGGCGGCGGCTTCCCGGCGGCGGCGTTCGGGGGGCGTGCGGACGTGATGGGACACCTCTCGCCCGAGGGGCCGGTCTACCAAGCGGGCACCCTGTCGGGGAACCCGGTCGCGACGGCGGCCGGCCTCGCGACGCTGCGGCTCGCCACCGACGAGGTCTACCACCACGTCGACGAGACCTCCCTCAAGCTCCAGGGAGCCGTCGCCGAGGCGTTCGACGCCGCCGGGCTGCCGCACGTGGTCCAGAGCAACGGGAACATGTTCAGCGTCTTCTTCGTCCAAGAGGACGTGAAGGAGGTGCCGAGCTTCGAGGTGGCCTCGACCCAGCGCACCGACAGGTTCAAGGTGTTCTTCCATGCCATGCTCGACCAGGGGGTCTACCTCCCGCCCAGTGCGTTCGAGGCGTGGTTCCTGTCCTCCGCCCATGACGACGCGGCGCTCGACCGGATCGTGTCGGCGCTGCCCGCGGCCGCCCGAGCAGCGGCCGCGACCCCCGACCCCGAGGGAGCTCGATGAAGACCGTCGTACACCTCCTCCGCCACGGAGAGGTGCACAACCCGACCGGTGTCCTCTACGGCCGGATGTCGGGTTACCACCTCTCCGACCTCGGCCAGAGGATGGCTCAGCGGGTCGCCGACAGCGTCGGTGACCGCGACATCACGCACCTGGTCTCCTCCCCGCTCGAGCGGGCCCAGGAGACGGCGGCGCCGCTGGCAGAGGCCCGAGGCCTGGAGATCGTCACCGACCTCCGGGTCGTGGAGTCGACCAACGTGTTCGAAGGGGAGACCTTCGGACCCGGCGACGGAGTGCTGCGCCGACCGAGCTCGTGGCGGCACCTGTGGAACCCCCTCCGGCCTTCGTGGGGCGAGCCCTACAAGGAGGTCGCCGCGCGGATGCTCGCCGGGGTGTACGACGCCCGCGACGTCGCACGGGGCCACGAGGCCGTGGTCGTCTCCCACCAGCTGCCCATCTGGATCACGCGGCTGCACGTCGAGGGTCGCTCCTTCCTCCACGACCCGCGCCGCCGGCAGTGCACGCTGTGCAGCCTGACCTCGTTCACCTTCGAGGACGACCGGCTGACCACGGTCACCTACTCCGAGCCGGCCGCCGACATGATCCCGCTGAAGGACCGCAAGTCGCCCTTCTCCGCAGGTGGGGCCGCCGAGCAGGACAAGCCCCCTGCGGCTGGAGCCTGAGCGTTGCCGATCCCTGCCCCAGCCCGCGCCGTCCCCCGGCGCCGCCGTACCACCGCCCTCGCCGCCGCGCTGCTCACCGCCCTGACGCTGTCGGCCTGCTCCAGCGACGTGGGCACCTCCGGCGACACCGGCTTCGTGTCGGGCAAGGGCATCATCACGCGGCTGCCCGCCGCCGACCGGGAGGCTCCCGGCGAGGTGTCGGGGGAGACCCTCGAGGGCGAGCCGGTCTCGCTCGAGGACTTCGCGGGCAAGACGGTGGTGGTGAACGTCTGGGGATCCTGGTGCGCGCCCTGCCGCGCGGAGGCGCCCGCGCTGGTCGCCGCGTCCGAGGAGCTCGCCGCCAGGGACGTGGAGTTCCTCGGCATCAACTCGCGTGACCTCGACAAGGCGGCGGCCCTGGCTTTCCAGCGCCGCTTCGAGGTGCCCTACCCGAGCATCTACGACCAGCAGGGCAGGACCCTGCTCGCCTTCCGCGGCACGCTGAGCCCCAACGCCATCCCCAGCACCGTCGTCATCGACGACCAGGGCCGGGTCGCCGCCAGCGTCATCGGTGAGGTCACCCGCTCGACCCTCGTGGGTCTGGTCGAGGACGTCATCGCGGAGGACGGCTGATGGTTCTCATGGAGATCGGGGACTGGTTCGCGGGCGCCGCGCTGTCGGGGTCTCTCCTCCTCGCCGTCCCGGTGGCCCTCGTCGCCGGTCTCGTCTCCTTCTTCTCCCCGTGCGTCGTGCCGCTGCTACCGGGCTACCTGTCCTACGCGACCGGGCTCTCGGGAGCCGACCTCGAGTCCGCCCGTCGCGGACGGATGGTCATGGGCAGCACGCTGTTCGTCCTCGGCTTCTCGGCCGTCTTCGTCGCGATGGGCACCGCCGTCGGTGCGCTGGGGGACTGGCTGATCGTCTACTCCCGCGAGATCAGCGTGGTCCTGGGAGCCTTCACGATCCTGGTCGGCATCGCCTTCCTCGGCCTGGTGCCATGGATGCAGCGCGACGTGCGTGTCCACAAGGTCCCTGCCGTGGGCCTCGTGGCGGCGCCGCTGCTGGGCGTGCTGTTCGGCCTCGGATGGACCCCCTGCATCGGACCGACCCTCTCCGCCGTACAGGTCCTCGCCTTCCAGGAGGGGACCGCCGGCCGCGGTGCGCTGCTGAGCCTTGCCTACAGCATCGGCCTCGGGCTCCCGTTCATCCTCGCCGGGCTGGCCTTCCGCCGGATGCTAGGCGCGGTGGCCTGGGTCCGCCGCCACCAGGCCTGGGTGACGCGGATCGGCGGGATCATGCTGATCGCCGTCGGCGTCCTGCTCGTGTCGGGCGTCTGGGACCTGTGGGTGGCCCACCTCCGCGGCTGGGTCGGGTCGTTCTCGGTGGTCGTGTGAGGCGTTCATGAGCATCGACGTGAAGACCACGCCCGCGCCGCCTCCCTCGTCGCCGCCCGCGCTGAGCCCGAGAGAGCTCGGCCGTTGGGCCTGGCGCCAGCTGACCTCGATGCGCACCGCGCTGATCCTGCTCTTCCTGCTGGCGCTGGCCGCGGTCCCGGGCTCGATCATCCCGCAGCGCGACATCGACGCGATCGCGGTGAGCCGGTGGAGGGAGTCGCACCCGACGCTGGCGCCCATCTACGACTGGCTCGGGTTGTTCTCGGTGTACGACTCGGTGTGGTTCAGCGCGATCTACATCTTGTTGATGATCTCGCTGGTGGGGTGCATCCTCCCGCGCACGCGCCTCTACTGGCACGCCATGCGGGCCCGCCCGCCCAAGGCCCCCCGCCACCTCGCCCGGCTCCCGGAGGCCCGCGAGCTCGCCCTCGACGAGCCCCCCGACGTGGTGCTGGAGCGAGCCCGGGCCGTGCTGCGGCGCCGCCGCTACCGCGTGGAGCCCGGCGACGGCGAGCTCGCCGCCGAGCGGGGCTACCTGCGTGAGGCCGGCAACCTGTTGTTCCACGTCTCGCTGCTCGTCGTCCTCGTCGGCTTCGGGCTCGGCAGCCTGTTCGGCTACACCGGCGGCGTGATCGTTGTGAAGAGCCAGGGCTTCTCCAACTCGCTCAGCCAGTACGACGACTTCGCCCCAGGCGCGCTCTTCGGCCCCGACGACCTCGAGCCGTTCAGCTTCACCGTCGACGACTTCCGCGTGCAGTTCCTCCGCAGCGGCGAGCAGGCGGGCATGCCCACCGAGTTTGCCGCCGACGTGACCTACAGCGAGCGGCCGGGGGAGCCCGAGCAGACCTACGAGCTCGCGGTCAACCACCCGCTGAAGCTCGACGGCGGCTCGGTGTACCTCGTCGGCCACGGGTACGCCCCGCTCGTGACCGTCCGCGACGGCCAGGGCGAGATCGCCTACAAGGGCCCCGCGGTGTTCCTGCCCCAGGACTCCTCCTTCGCCTCCTTCGGCGTGATCAAGGTCCCCGACGCCCTGCCCGAGCAGCTCGGCTTCGAGGGCCTCTTCCTCCCCACCTACGGCTTCACCATGGAGAGCGGGCCGTACTCCCGGTTCCCCGACGCCCTCGACCCGGTCATGTCCCTGCTGCCCTACCGCGGCGACCTCGGCCTCGACTCGGGGAACCCCCAGTCGGTCTACTCCCTCGACAAGGACGACCTCGAGGTGATGAAGCGCGAGGACGGCGCCGACTTCCGGCTCGACATCGCGCTCGGCCAGACCAAG
>DATHVS010000214.1:0-11934 GCA_035461195.1 Nocardioidaceae bacterium | reverse complement strand
TGCTCGGGCGGCCCGAGGCCAGGCGACACGAAGATGCGGGACTCGGGTGCGCGCTACTTCGCGCCGAACACCTGGACTCCGTACCAGGCACCGTCTCCAGCGCGCGCGGTGCCGATACCGATCAGGGTGAAGTCGCTGTTGAGCAGGTTCGCCCGGTGACCCGGCGAGTCCAGCCACTGGCCGACCATGGCGGACGGGCCGGAGTGGTTCATGGCGACGTTCTCTCCGGCCGTGGACGTGCCGCACGTGCTGCTCACGGTCCCGAGGTCTTGGTGGTAGAGGGTCTGCTCAGCCGCGAGGCGCTCTGCATGCTGCTGCGCCAGCCTCGCCAGGCATGCGTTGACCGAGAGGGCTCGCAGCCCGGCGTTCGCCCGCGCAGCGTTGGTCGCGCGCAGGATCGGGGAGTCGGACCTCACCGTCTTCACGGTCGGTGCGGTCGGCTCGGCCGGTGTCGGCTCCGAGATCGAGGGGGTCTGCACCTGCGTGCGTGACGGCGTCGGGCTCTCGGGCGTCTTGCTGGGCGTCTTGCTGGGCGTCTTGCCCGGCCTCGGCTCGGACTTTCGTGAAGGGCGGGGCTTGTCCTCGGCCTTGCCCCCGGACTCCTCCCGCAGGACGAAGCGGGGGGTGGGCGCGGTTCGTGACGGGCGAGCGGTTCGGGCAGGCCTCTCCTCCACGTCGGCGGCTGCGGAGGGCGATGCCGTCAGGCGTGACTCGTCGAGGCTCGTGATCGCCTCCTGCGCTCCGTGGACGGCGAACGTCACGCCGGACACGGTGAGGGCGACCATCAGGACGGGGGTGAGAAGTCGGTGTCGACGGGTGGGTTTCCGGTGCGCGGGCACGTGGGACCCTTCTGTCTGCTCGAGGGCAAGGTCAGGCTCAGCTCGGACAAGAGTACGAATTCACTCCATGGGCCCCAAGACGACCTAGACCAGTGCGAGACCGGTCAGGGCACCCCCGAAGCTGCAGGCGGCCGCCGCCAAGCGATCACGTCGTCGGTGGCCTGCCGGCTGTCCTGAGCGTCGCGGGGACGTGACCTGCCTGCGCCCACGCACCCGCGAGGTCGACCACCACGACGGCGGACGTGGTCATCTGGACCTGGTCGCCTGTGAGACTGGTGACCAGGTCCTCCATGCCCGGGTTGTGGCCGACCATCACGACGGTGCCCAGGTCCTCAGGCAGCTGCCGCACGACGGTCAGGAGCTCCTCGAGCGTCGCGGCGTACAGGCGGTCGTCCACGCGCTGCTGTGGGGGCGCGTCGAACTCTTCGGCCACCAGCTCCCAGGTGCTGCGTGCACGGACGGCGGACGAGACGAGGGCGACGTCGATGTCGGGGATGTTCGTGGCAAGCCACCGCCCCGCCTCGGGCGCCTGACGGCGGCCGCGCCTAGCGAGAGGACGCTCGATGTCGGGACTGGCGCTCGACCAGTCCGACTTCGCGTGCCTCAGGAGGATCAGGGTGTGCCCAGACATCCGTGGCCTCCTGGTTCGTCGTTCGGATCTCGTCGGCATCCATCATCGCGGCTGTCGACCGCCCGGTCAGGGAGGGAAGCTGCCCTCACCGAACGGTCCGGGCGCGCGGCCGCCGCCGACGCCCATGTGGCCCGGCCAGTCCGCCATGGCGACCTGACCGACGACGACGGTCACGGCCGGCCCGCTGCGGTTGCCTGCCGCGTCGACGAGCCCGCCGACGGGAACCTCGAGCCGCGCACCGTCGCGGATGCCTGCTGCCGGGCCGATCCAGGCCGACCGGTCGGCATCCCAGCGCGCCTGCCGCTTCCGGCCGTCGGCGCGGAAGGTCAGCACGCCGCCGCTCGGCGACACCGGCCGCCAGGTGACTGTGTGCTCCTCGTCGGGCCTGGGGTTCTGTGCGCGGAAAAGCAGCTCGTTGCCGTCCAGTCGCGCGCCCAGCACCCTGAGCCCGCTGGAGGGGACGATCTCGAACGTCCGGGTCGCGAGCTCGTAGCTGCCCGAGAGCACACGGAGCCGGTGGACGCCGGGGGCCGTGTCTCCGGGGACGTCGAAGCGTGCGACGTACTCGCTGCCCGACTGCTCCCACACGAACCGGTGTCCGAGGTCGGTGTCCACGGTCTCCCAGCCCTCGCCCCCGGCGCGCTCCAGCACGAGGAACGGGTCGTCCAGAGGTCGGTCTGCACCGCGTTCGGCGCCCTCCCAGGCCACCGTGACCAGGTCGTGCCGGGCCACCACGGCAGCCGGTTCCTGCGTGAGCCGGCCCTCGACCCCGCCGTCGCCCACGTCCGGCCGGCCTGGTTCGGTGCCTCCGAGCGAGGGCGGCTCGGCCGGCGGGGGAGCGGGGGAGTCATCGTGGAGAGCCGTGACCAGCTCGCGCAGCGTGTCGCGCGTGAGCAGCGAGGTCCACTTGCCGAACACCGTGTGGCCGCCCTCGTAGTGCTGAGCGTCGTACTCCTCCGGGGTCACCAGGTAGCCGAGGTAGCCGTTGGCCAGGCCCACCACGAACGCCTCGGCGACCCCGTCGGGCAGCACGTCGGCGACCGCGGCCACGAAGCGGCGGCCCATCTCGACGCTCGGTTCTCCCGGCGTGGTCAGCAGGACCCGGTCGCCCAGCCGCAGCACCTGCAGCTCGGGGACGTCGTCATGGACCTGGAGCGGTCGGCTCGGCGCAGCGGGGATCTTGCGGCCGTGCACGGGGTCGGCCAGCTCGGCCGGACGTCGGCGTCCCTCCGTGGCCAGCGGCTCGTGGAAGATCGACGCACCGTCTTCCGAACCGCCGATGAAGGGCAGGCCCCAGACCGGCTCGGAGGAGACCGAACGGCCTGGCTCGACCTCCTGTCCGCAGTAGCAGACCCGGGTCCAGCGGATGTCCACCGGCATGGCGCCGTCCAGTGCCGGACCGGCCTGCTCCCATGCCTCGTAGGCTCCGTCCGCAAGGCGCCGGCCGTGAAGGTCCATCAGCACCTGCGGGTTCCAGGCGTCGAAGCGCGGCTGCAGGTCGCCCGAGGCGCCGTTGGCATACAGGCCCACGAACCCGGGGGAGCCCAGACGTGCCGCGAGGTGCTCCAGCGTCGGGCCGGCGATCTCGGTGTCCCAGAGCGTGTTGTACGGCGTCGACGTCGTGAGGTGCACGGGGAACTCCACCCACGCGGACAGCGGCCGCCCCTCGGCGTCGTCGACCCTCAGCACGCGGAGCACATCGTCGACGGTGTGCTCCTCCCCGTGGGGGTCGTCGTCGGCATGCCCCTGGCCGTACATGAGGTCCTGGCCGTGGTTGGCCAGGTGCGCCTCGACGGAGCGGTTGCGGTTCACGTCGGCGACACGGGCGGTTCCCCACCCGGCGCGAGCGGGCTGCTTCGCAGCGTGCGCCTGCCTGACCGCGGAGGCGAGCTGCTCGACCTGCCAGTCCGCCAGCTTCTCGGGACCGCTGTGCGTGTGCGTGCCGGTGTACAGAACCGTCTCGTGCGTGAAACCGAGGTCTGCGATACGGGCGACGAGGCTGTCCTTGTCCAGCGGGAAGGCGAGATCGGTGGCGAGCAGCACCACCTCGGTGTCCCCGTCGCCGAGCACCAGGGCGCGGCCGGTCAGCCGCGTGTGGACGCCGTCGACCGCCATGTCCGGCCGGACGTACCCAAGCGTGGTGCCGCCCAGCCGTGGCGTGATGTCCACCGAGGCAGCTCCTGCCAGGAGCGTCGGCGCCGCGGTCGCCGCGGTCCACGGCACACTCAGCAGGCCGGAGATCAGAAGAAGGGCGATGAGCAGCACTCGGCGCACGCAGGACTCCAAGAAGGTCGCAGAAGCATCTGGAGCGACTAACGACACGGGCGGACCACCGTTATGGGGCCCTCCCGGCTGAGTCAGCCCGGACTGCGTGCGCTCAAGCGGTAAGCCACTGCAAAGACCCTGGCCGAGGCGGCCTTCGAGCTGGCCCAGGACCAGCTGCGCTCCCCGTCAGGTCGTCAGGCAAGCCCGAGGTCGTGGTGGACGCTCATCAGCTGGGCGACCTTGCGCAGGACCGGTCTCGCTCCCACCGTCATGACGTCGCGACCGGCTTGTCGGGCCCGCCTGGCGAAGAAGGTGAGCTGCCGGAGCGTCGCGACGTCGGCGAAGTCCAGGTCGGTGACCTGCAGGTGCACGCGCCTGGCGCCGTCGAGTCCGATGCGGGCGAGGGCTGCCTCGAGGTGCTGCAGGGTGGCGATGTCGGCCTCGCCTTGGAGGATGACCCAGACGGCGTCCTCGTCCCGGGTGGTCTCGATCGTGAGATGACCTGCGTCGATGGGAATTGACGTCATAGCGTCCGGCTCCGTCAGCGCCGCTCAGCTGAGCGCGCTTGGTGTTGTTGCTCTGCCGGGAACGGGCCGTCCTGGGTGACGACGCTCGGGTAACTCTCGGTCATTTGACCGTACGCCGATTTATGGTGAATTGCCAGCGGACCCCTGCTGCGAGGAGGTGTTCGCCGTGTCAGCGTGCGGGACCTGGAGGTCCCCCAGCGCCACTGTCAACGCGAGGACGGTGTCGGGCTCCTCGAGACGCTCGCCGTAGACGTCGCGGAGCTGTGTCATCCGGTAGCGCACGGTCTGGGGGTGCACGTGCAGCGACCGGGCCACCTCGTCACGTCGCCCCTGGTGGAGCAGCCACGCCCGCAGGGTCTCGACGAGGCGGTCGACGGTGGACGGGCGGAGGTCGGCGAGTGGGGCCAGGGCCTGGGCGCGGAGGTCGGTCAGGGCCGACGCATCGGCGGCCAGGACCAGACGGGCGAGGTGCTTCTCGGTGTCTACCGGCTCCTCGCTGGCCTGCTCGAGCTGCAGCCTGCGGGCACGGAGCGCCCGTAGGTACGACACGCGGGCATCGGCCCACGGCTTGGCGGGGCCGATGCAGGCGTGATGTGTGCGCAGCTTGGCGAGGGTGGCGGGCCGTGACCTGTCCACGGCATCAGGGACCAGGAGCACGGCGACGTCGCTGTCGTGGTCCTCGTCGAGGTCCGGGATGCCTTCCTCGGCGCGCAGCGTCCGCGGGTCGAGGACCCGGAGCACCGCGGCGACGTGGGCCGAGGGCAGGACCACAGCCGCCAGAGTGTCCGGTGGCTCCCAGTTGGCGCGGTCGGCCCTCTTCGCCAGGAGGTCGGGAGCGTCGCCGTGCAGCAGGCTGAGCGCCAGCCGGTGCAGGTAGCGCTCCCTCACCCGACCGGATGTGGCCAGCTCGTCGGCGTGGCCGGCCGCGCTGGATGCGGAGAGCTCGTCGATGTAGGCGAACACCAGTTCAGCGAACTTTGCGAGCGTGCTCGCCGCGAGCCCACCTGCGACCGCTGCCTCGGACATGTAGCGCCAGGCCACGCGTGCTCCTACGCGGTACGCCGACAGGAGTGCGTCCATGCTGCGGCCACTGCGCGCCTCGCCGCGCCCGAGCTCGTACGCCCCCTCCAGGGCAGGTGCCAGCGGCGCGGTGGGGCCGCCCCGGTCCGAGCTGCCGGCCAGCTTGAGGAAGCCGGCGAGCGCGAGTCGGACGGCGGACTCGATGGTCGCGCCCATAGGGCCGCTGAACGCGTCGGTGTAGGCGGGGACCTCGACCGTGACAGCCCGCACCGTCTCCTGCGCGACCGTCGGCAGGCGGGAGCGGAGCAGCTCGATGGTCTCCGCGTCGAGCGAGAGCTCCACAGCACCGCGTGCAGCGTGACCTGCGGTGGTTCCTGACTCGTTGGTCATTGTTTTGTGTCTCCCGAACAAAGAAGGCTGACAGGTTCACGCATCTAGGCCATGAATCTAGCCCATGAGGTGGAGATGCTTGTCGTCATGAGCTCACTTGTCGATCCCGTTGCGCGGTCGCACGCGCCGCACTGGCTCTCCAGGCGGCTGTGGCGCGTCGCGGAGACCCTGGCCTCCCCGCGCGACCCCGGCCACTACCTCGACATGGTCAACCCCCTGCGCGCCGGCGCCGACCTGCGTGCGCGTGTGGTCGAGGTCCGGCACGAGACCGACGAGGCCGTGACCGTGGTGCTCCGACCCGGTGCCGGGTGGCGCGGGCACGTGCCCGGCCAGTACGTGCGGGTCGGGCTCGACGTCAACGGCGTACGGCGCTGGCGGTCGTACTCGCTGACCTCGCCGCCGGTCACCACGGACGGCCACATCTCGATCACCGCCAAGCGGGTGCCGGACGGCGTCGTGAGTGCACACCTGGCCCAGGAGCTCGGCCCGGGCGACCTGGTCCACCTCGATCAGGCCTGTGGCGACTTCGTGCTCGCCGACCCCGCGCCGGCCAAGGTGCTGTTCATCACCGGCGGCAGCGGCATCACTCCCGTGATGGGCATGCTGCGCTCCGGTGTCGACCGGCTGCAGGACGTCGTGCTCGTCCACTCCGAGCGGTCCGCCGACGCCGTCATCTTCGGTCCTGAGCTGCGTGAGCTCGCCGCACGAGGGCGACTGCGTCTCGTCGAGCAGCACACCGACCGTGACGGGCACCTGGACGTGTCCGGCCTCGCAGCACTCGTCCCCGACCTCGCTGAGCGGGAGACTTGGGCCTGCGGCCCCGCCGGGCTGCTCGACGCCGTGGAGGAGCACTGGGCGAGCTGCGGTCTCGCCGAGCGACTGCACACAGAGCGGTTCCGCACAGCCCTGGCCGAGCCAGGCGAGGGCGGTCTGGTCCGCTTCACCGGTGCGGACACCGTCGTCGAGGCGGACGGATCCACATCCATCCTCGACGCCGGTGAGGAGGCAGGCGTCCTCATGCCTTCCGGCTGCCGGATGGGCATCTGCTTCTCCTGCGTGCTGCCGCTGCACGAAGGATCCGTGCGAGACCTCCGCACCGGTGAGGTCACCACCGCCGCCCCCGGGGACGGCGTGCTCGTCCAGACCTGCATCTCCGCGGCCGCCGGCAGCTGCGACATCGACCACTGACACCCATCGCAAACGAGAGCGAGAACCCCATGACAGTGCTGCAGAAGAAGAACGACAACCCGGTCGCCCACCTCTCGCCCGAGGACGTCGAGGAGATCGGCCGTCGCCTCGACGCGATCCGTCAGGAGATCGTGGACTCCCGCGGTGCCGACGACGCCGCCTACATCAGGCGGGTGATCGACGTACAACGCAAGCTCGAGCTCGGCAGCCGAGCCGTGCTGCTCGGCTCGATCCTCCCGCCGGCCTGGTTCGTCGGCACCGCCGGACTGTCGGTGGCGAAGATCCTCGAGAACATGGAGATCGGCCACAACGTCATGCACGGCCAGTGGGACTGGATGCGCGACCCCAAGATCCACTCGACGACCTGGGAGTGGGACAACGTCTCCCCGTCGGATCAGTGGAAGCACTCCCACAACGAGGTGCACCACACCTACACCAACGTCATCGGCCGCGACAACGACCTCGGCTACGGCATCATGCGCGTCGACGAGGACCAGCGCTGGCACCCCTTCTACCTGGCCCAGCCGCTGTGGAACTTCATCAACGCCTGCTTCTTCGAGTACGGCATCGCGGCCTACGACCTCGAGCTCGGCAAGAACCTGCGGACGAAGAAGCGCCGCTCCGCACCCGACTTCAAGGCCAGGGGCAAGCAGGTGCTGAGGAAGATCCGCGCGCAGGTCACCAAGGACTACGTCGTCCACCCGCTGCTCTCCGGACCGTCCGCGTTGTCCACCCTCACGGCCAACGCCACTGCCAACCTCGTCCGCAACCTCTGGACGCACTCGGTGATCATGTGCGGTCACTTCCCCGAGGGCGTGGAGACCTTCGAGAGGCGCTCGATCGAGGGGGAGACCCGCGGTGAGTGGTACCTGCGCCAGATGCACGGCTCCGCGAACATCTCCGGCGGCAAGGCGATGCACATCATGACCGGCAACCTGTCGTACCAGATCGAGCACCACCTGTTCCCCGATCTGCCCAGCAACCGCTACCAGGAGATCGCGCCGCAGGTGAGGGAGATCTTCGACGAGTACGGCCTGAGCTACACCACCGGACCGCTGCCCAAGCAGGTCGCATCCGCGTGGTCGAAGGTGATCCGTCTCTCGCTGCCCAACGGCTTCCTCGACGACGCCGCGGACCAGGTACGCCGGACGCTCGGCACCTCCACCAGTGACCGGACCGGCGACGACCGGGTGGTATCCCTGCGGTCCTCGGCCGGCGACGACGCCGAGGGGATCCGGGTCGGCTAGCTCGCAGGGTGCATGAGGTTCGGCTCCCCACGGGACGTGCGGCGGCTTCCTGGGACATTGGCCTCTGCCTTCACGCACGCTGCTGCCCGAGAATGGGCTCGTGGCGTGGAGGTAGCCGTGGCTACAGCGCAGCAGTCTTCACTCGAGAGCCGTCGGCACGTCGGGTGGGTCGACAACCTGCTCCCGTTCGAGAACGCTCGCCCGTCGGCGGTACCGCCATATCTGTGCCCCACCCGCGACCGCCACTCCCGCCAGCAGAAGGGGCGCCCAGACGGGGTCATCGAAGCTGCTGCCGGTGGCCAGGCGGGCGACGGCGAGCAACGCGTACGTGGCGATGAACCAGCGCATCCAACGGGGCTCAGCGCGACCGTCGGGGGAAGGTGGCCAGGACGAGGACCCATCCGATGAACACGGCCGCGACCTGCCAGGGCGGCCAGTCGCCGTCTGCCCAGTCGAGCGAGAGAAGCAGAAGGAGCACTACGGAGAGGTGAGTCCAGGGGGGTGCGGTGCGCCCGCACCCGCTTCGAGGCAGCGACCAGCAACGCCGCACTCAGTCCTACAGCGATCGCTCCGGTGATGAGGAGCACCGCGTCCACCAGATCATCATGGAGCAACCGACGCCTGGAGCGGCAGCGAAGAGATGCGCAGCAGCCGAACGCCGAGGACCGCCCACGCCACGACGTGCAGGATTGCGGTGGGGATCGCGAAGCCGGTCACCGTGCCGACGACGAGGAGCATGGCCAGCGCGAGCAGGATGACGCTCATCGCAAGGCCCACATAGGCCCGGCGCCTTCCGAGGAACACCACGCCGACCAGCCATACGGCAGTGGCGAGGCTCGCCGCACCCAGGAACGAGTAGCCGACGACGTACGTGGAGAACAGCACCGCCCCACGGACGGTCGGATCATCACTGAACGAAACCGTTTCCATCATCAGCCATCGCGAGTACGTCGCGGCACTCAGTGCGGCTTCGAGGAGGAACGCGGCGGCGGTGACGGCTCCGGCGACCACCGCTACGTCGCCGAGGGCCGACCGGGGCCAGGTCCGCCGTAGCTGGGTGACCATCACGAGGACCGCGAGGGCGATGAGCAGGAACTGCGCAGCTTGCAGGGAGCCGGCCCACCAGTAAGAAGTCAGCTCCACCGGGTCGTGGATCTCCTGCAGGTCGAACGGCAAGAACGCGACCGAGAGGGGCTGAACCAGGAACGCCGATGCCGCGACGACTCCCGCCCAGCCGGCTGGGCGCAGGGACACGCTCGTGTCTGCCTCCACGTGGTCGCTGGGAATTCTGACGCTCATGCCCATCGGGTCTCTCCCATCTCGAGGACGACAGTCCCGAGGTACACGCCGGGCGTCCCGGGAGGAAAGGGAGCACGGTTCCTGTTTTCGGGAAGGGCCGCTGGAGGTGTTGCGCTGCCGGTGGGGGTCATCCGACGGTCGCGGCGCCCCGGTTCAATACGGTGTGTTCATGAACGCGCGCCGCTGGGTCGTCGGCCTCGAGCGAGCCTGGGACGCTGCCCGGCTGCGACGGACCGGGTCGCGACCGCCTGAGCACTTCCGGATCGAGCCGTACGTCGGACACGGCGGCGCCGGGGGTGTGGTCGTGCGCGGCCGGGTGCTCGACGACCCGCCGCTCTCGGAGGCGGTCGAGGGCGAGGGGGCCGGCGCCGCCGTACGCCGCACCCTGCGCAGCTTCGTGACCGGCGAGCTCCCCGGCGTCCCGCTGCGGGTGACCGTCGCGGGATCGAGCGTCGACGCGGTCAGCGACACCGAGGGCTACTTCCTCACCCGTCTCCACCCGGAGCCCGACAAGCTCACGCGGCCCTGGGCCACCGGCTCTGTCGAGCTCGCCGGCGACTACCGGGGTCTGACCGGCCGGCACACCACGCCGCTGGAGGTGCGGGTCCCAGAACCGGACGCGAGGTTCGGGATCATCTCCGACATCGACGACACGATCCTCGAGACCGGCGTCCAGCGGGTCGGTCAGATGCTCCGCCAGACGTTCACCGGGTCCGCCCTGACGCGCACACCGTTCCCAGGCGCAGCAGACCTCTACCGTGACCTCGCCGCCGGGGTGAACCCGGTCTTCTACGTCTCGTCGAGCCCCTGGAACCTGCACGCCTTCCTGGTGGCGTTCCTTCGGCATCGCGGGTTCCCGTGGGGGCCGGTGCTGCTGCGCGACCTGCTGGGCACCGCCGCCGGCCGGGAGCAGAAGACCGGCCGCATCCAGGAGATCCTCGACCTGCATCCCCGGCTGTCGTTCGTCCTGATGGGCGACTCCGGGGAGAAGGATCCCGAGATCTACGCCGACATCGTCCGCGCCTACCCTGGGCGGATCCTCGCGGTCTACATCCGCGAGGTGCGGCTCGACCCGGGAGACGGGCGCGTGGAGAGCGTGTCGGGCGCGTTCACTCCGGACGTGCCGTTCGTGCTCGCGCCCGACAGCGACACCGTACGCCGGCACGCGACCGACCTGGGCCTGCTCTGACTGGTTCGGTAGCGATCCGGTGTGTCAGTTGGGCTCAGCAGACGGCCAGTGGACCGTCGAAGAGCGTCGTGGCCGACCACGCTGCCGCAGCGGAACCTCCGGACTGCACGAAGGAGTTCTCGACGCCCGTCGTGATCCCTGGGAAGCCGGGGTGCCCCGCAACCGGATCGCCGCGGGCGCAGGTGAACTTGTTCTGCGGGGTCAGCCGGTGGCTCGAACGCGGATGCGCTTGGGGTGAACGTGAATGTTGCGGTGCCGATCATGAGGCCAACGGCACGTGCTCTTCTTCTCATTTCGGGGACCCCCATTCACTCTCCGACGGGAAGCCTCAACCGCCATGGGTCGAGATGGAAGCTCCCCGCCTATTTGGTCGGCAAGGCTGGCGGCAGCAGAACCCCGGTCAGGTGCCGACGTAGGCGGCGAGGTGCTCGCCGGTGAGGGTGGAACGGGTCTTGACGAGGTTGGCGGGGGTGCCTTCGAAGACGATCCGGCCGCCGTCGTGGCCTGCGCCGGGGCCGAGGTCGATGATCCAGTCGGCGTGCGCCATGACCGCCTGGTGGTGCGCGATGACGATGACCGACTTGCCGGCATCGACGAGCCGGTCGAGCAGGACGAGCAGTTGCTCGACGTCGGCGAGGTGGAGGCCGGTGGTCGGCTCGTCGAGGACGTAGACGTCGCCCTTCTCGGCCATCTGGGTGGCCAGCTTGAGCCGCTGCCGCTCGCCGCCGGACAGCGTCGTCAGCGGCTGACCCAGCGAGAGGTAGCCGAGCCCGACGTCGGCGAGCCGGTCGAGGATCCTGTGGGCGGCCGGCGTGCGTGCCTCGCCGTCGTCGAAGAACTCCTCGGCCTCGGTCACCGACATCGCCAGCACTTCGGCGATGTTCCGGCCGCCCAGTGTGTAGTCCAGCACCGACGCTTGGAACCGCCTCCCCTCGCACTCCTCGCAGGTGGATTCGACGGTGGCCATGACGCCCAGGTCGGTGTAGATGACGCCGGCGCCGTTGCAGATGGGGCAGGCGCCCTCGGAGTTGGCGCTGAACAGCGCCGGCTTCACGCCGTTGGCCTTCGCGAACGCCTTGCGGATCGGGTCGAGCAGGCCGCTGTACGTCGCCGGGTTGCTCCGTCGCGAACCGCGGATCGCGCCCTGGTCGATCGACACCACGCCGTCGCGGCCGGCGACCGAGCCGTCGATCAGCGAGCTCTTGCCGGAGCCGGCGACGCCGGTGACCACGCAGAGCACCCCGAGCGGGATGTCGACGTCGACGTCCTGGAGGTTGTGCGTCGACGCGCCACGAACCTCCAGGGTGCCGGACGGCGCACGCAGCGTCTGCTTGAGCCT
>DATHVS010000213.1:0-20208 GCA_035461195.1 Nocardioidaceae bacterium | reverse complement strand
GGTCTCAGGCGACGCTAGCGGCTACCGATGGGTACCCGTAATCACACGATCTCCGGCAGCGTGGCGTGCTCAGTCGTCCTCGAGGCGGAAGCCGAGCTTGAGGCCCACCTGAAAGTGCTCGACGGAGTCGTCCTTGACCTGCCCGCGGATCTGGGTGACCTCGAACCAGTCGAGGTGGCGCAGGGTGCGGGAGGCACGCTCGATGCCGTTGCGGATCGCCTGGTCGACGCCCTCGGGCGAGGTGCCGACGATCTCGGTGACTCGATAGGTGCGGTTGCTCATGGCCTCTCCTGCGGTCGTGGTCGAACCTGGTGGTTGCTGCCGATGCTAGTGGTCAAGACCTCCTACGTCCGCCGTGCGGGACGTCCCCGCCTCCGGCGTACCGTTGAGACATGCCCCGCAGGGATCTGGAGCCGATCCGCATCACGTCCGCGACTCGCAGCCACAGCGAGGAGATCGCCGGCCGCCAGCGCCGTTACATCATCTCCATGGCCCTACGTACGATCTGCTTCCTGCTCGCCGTCGTCTTCGCCCCGGGCGCCCTGATGTGGGTCTTCATCGTGGCCTCGTTCGTGCTCCCGCCGGTGGCTGTCGTGCTGGCGAACGCCCAGGCCCCGACCGACCCCGACCCGGCTCCGGAGACCGCGTTCGACCCGGTTCGCCCCGAGCTCGGTCCGCCCTCGGCACAGTGATCTGCCGGGTTCCGGCAGGCGGTGGTCCAGACCGTTGGATGAGTTGTCAACTTCCACCACGCGTCGCTGGAACCGCTTGCAGGCCGCGTGCAAGAATCGGCGCGCGCCGCTCGGTCTCCCCCGTCCGGGCGGCGCCCCCGGTGTCGGACGGCCTCCCCCGTGGCCGTCCGGCACCGCGTAGTTTCGGGGGGATACAGTCGCCGCCATGGACCTGATCTGCTCGGCCAAGGGCTGCTCGGCCCCGGCACGATGGTCACTGCTCTGGAACAACCCGAAGCTGCACACCCCGGACCGACGCAAGACGTGGCTGGCGTGCGACTCGCACAAGGAGAGCCTGGGCGACTTCCTGAGAGCGCGGTCCTTCCTCCGCGAGGTGGAGCCGGTGGAGGGCTCAGCCGCCGATGGCTGACATGGGCCGCGTGGGCTGGAGGAAGGTCACGTCGTCGATGCCGTGGCCCGGCCGCTTGGTGATCATGGCAGCCCGCCAGCGGTCGGCGATCTCCTCGTCGCCGGCACCGCCTCGCAGAGCGGTTCGCAGGTCGGACTCCTCGCGCGCGAACAGGCAGTTGCGCACCTGACCATCGGCAGTCAGCCGGACCCGGTCGCAGTCGCCGCAGAACGGGCGGGTGACGGACGCGATCACACCGACGGTCGCCGGGCCGCCGTCGACGAGGAAGAGCTCCGCAGGGGCGCTCCCCCGAGGCTCGTCCACGGGCTTGAGGATGAACTCGGTGTCGAGCGAGGCGAAGATCTCGTCCGCGGTGACCATCGTGTCCCGTCGCCACCCGTGCTGGGCGTCGAGGGGCATCTGCTCGATGAAGCGGAGCTGGTAGCCACGCTCGATGCACCAGCGAAGCAGCTCAGGGCCCTGGGCGTCGTTGACCCCCCGCAGCAGCACCGCGTTGACCTTCACCGGCCCGAGACCGGCTTGGTGCGCGGCGTCCAGGCCGGCGACGACGTCTGCGAGCCGGTCCCGGCGGGTGATCTCCAGGAAGTCCTCGCGGCGGATCGTGTCGAGACTGACGTTGACCCGGTCCAAGCCCGCCTCTGCGAGCGCGTGGGCGGTGCGCGTGAGGCCGAGGGCGTTGGTGGTCAGAGACGTCTCGGGACGCGGCTCCAGCGCGTTCGTGCGCCGGACGATGTCGACCAGCCCACGACGAACCAGCGGCTCGCCGCCGGTGAAGCGCACCTCCCGGATCCCGAGGTGCTCGACGGCGATGCGGATGAGGCGGACGACCTCGTCGTCGGTGAGCGTCTGCTCGTCGGGCAGCCAGTCCAGGCCCTCGGCGGGCATGCAGTAGGAGCACCGCAAGTTGCAGCGGTCGGTCAGCGAGACACGCAGGTCGGTCGCGGTGCGGCCGAACGTGTCGACAAGTCCTCCGGTGCTCACCCGCCCAAGTCTATGCATGGTGGCAACAGTTACTGTCGACCGCGTGAGATTCCTGCTCAGCCGACGCTGGATCGTGTTCTTCGGGGTGGTCGTCGTCCTGGCCTACCTCGCGTTCCGGCTCGGCGAGTGGCAGTTCGAGCGCCTGGCGGACCGCGAACAGAACAATGCCGTGATCGAGCGCAACCTTGCGGGCGAGCCGGTGCCCGTCGAACGGGTCCTCGGCGTGGACCGCGCCGTGTCGCCGCAGCACGAGTGGCGGCGTGTCACCGCACGGGGTGAGTACGCCGAGGAGCACACCGTCGTCGTCCGCTACCAGACGCAGAACGGACAGTCGGGGGTCGACATCGTGACGCCGCTGGTCACCGCGGACGGCGCGGCGGTGCTGGTGAACCGCGGATGGTTGGCCACCGGGAACGTCGGCACCACCCGGCCCGACGCCCCGCCTCCGCCGTCCGGCGAGGTCACCGTGACCGGGTGGGTGCGAGGCGATGCCACGGGCAGCTCCACCGAGGTCGCCGACCAGTCCACCCGCGCCATCTCCAGCCGGACGATCGGGCCGACCTTGCCCTTCCCCGTCTACGGCGGCTTCGTCGAGCTCGACACCGAGACTCCGCCGCCGGCCGAACCTCTCGAGAAGGTGGAGACCCCGGACCTCGGCGAGGGCCCGCACTTCTTCTACGGCCTCCAGTGGTGGTTCTTCGCCGCGCTGGCGGTCTTCGGGTTCGGCTACCTCGTCTGGGACGAGCGACGGAAGGTACGTCGACAGAAGGCGCTGAAACGGATCAAGGAGAAGACCCCGGCGGGCACCTGACCACAGTCCTCGTCGGCATCCCGGCAGGGAGAGTCGGTACCGGGTCAGCCGTGGGTGGCGAACTGCGTCCGGTAGAGGTCGGCGTACAACCCGCCTGCCGCGAGGAGCTCGTCGTGAGTCCCTGAGGCCACGATCCGTCCGTCGTCGACCACCAGGATCTGGTCGGCGTTGCGAACGGTGGAGAGCCGGTGCGCGATCACCAGGGAGGTACGGCCTTCCAACGCCTGGTCCAACGCTCGCTGCACGGCGACCTCGGACTCCGAGTCGAGGTGGGCAGTCGCCTCGTCGAGCACCACGATCCCCGGAGCCTTGAGAAGCAGGCGGGCTATCGCAAGGCGCTGGCGCTCACCTCCCGAGAGGCGGTAGCCGCGGTCCCCCACCACGGTCTCGAGCCCATCGGGCAAGGAGGCGACGAGAGCTCGCACCTGAGCGGCACCGAGGGCCTCCCAGATCTCCTCGTCGGTGGCGCCAGGTCTGGCGTACTCCAGGTTCGCCCGGATCGTGTCGTGGAACATGTGGGCGTCCTGGGTGACGTACCCCACGGCGTCCTCGAGCGACTGGAGGGTCACGTCGCGTACGTCATGACCCCCGACGCGTACGGCGCCCGCCGACACGTCGTACAGCCGCGCGACGAGGTGGGTGATGGTGGTCTTGCCCGCGCCCGAGGGACCGACCAGCGCAACCATCTGCCCCGGCTGAGCCGTGAAGGTGATGTCCCTGAGCACCTGGCCGTGGTCGCGGGTCTCCTGGCGAGCGACCGTCTCGAGGCTCGCCAACGACACCTCGTCCGCGCGCGGGTACGTGAAGGCGACGTGCTCGAACTCGATGCTCGTCGCCTCCCGGGGCAGCGCGACGGCGTTCGGCCTCTCCTGGATCATCGAGGGCAGGTCGAGCACCTCGAAGACCCGCTCGAAGCTGACCAACGCCGTCATCACGTCCACCCTGACGTTCGAGAGCCCCTGCAACGGCCCGAGCAGGCGCAGGAGCAGCGTCGCCAGGGCGAGGAGCGTCCCGACGGTGAGGGTCCCGTCGATCGCGAGATGGCCGCCAACGCCGTACACCAGCGCTGTCGCCAGCGCGGGGATGAGCATCAGCGTGGAGCTGAACACTCGGGTGACGAATGCGATGCGTATGCCGAGGTCGCGCACCAGACCCGCCTTCTCGGCGAATCCGGCGTCCTCCTCCTCACGCCGCCCGAAGAGCTTGAGCAGCAGGGCCCCACCGACGTTGAACCGCTCGGTCATGTTGTTGCCGAGGTCGGCGTTGCCCTCCATCTGCTGCCGCGTGAGACCCGACAGCTTCGCACCGACCCACCTCGAGGCGAGGAGCAGGATCGGGAACAGCAGCAGCGTCAGGAGCGTCACCCGCCAGCTCAACGCCAGCATGGCGATCCCGACCACGACGGCGCTGATGCTGTTCGACACCGTGCTCGACAGAGTCGTGGTGAAGGCCCGCTGGGCCCCGATCACGTCGTTGTTCAGGCGCGAGACGAGGGCCCCGGTCTGCGTGCGGGTGAAGAAGGCGAGCGACATCCGCTGCACGTGCGCGAAGACCTGCGTGCGCAGGTCGTAGATGAGCCCTTCGCCGATGCGGGCGGAGAAGTAGCCCTGCACCAGCGCGAGACCCGCGTTGAGGATCGCGACACCGGCGATGCCGAGCGCCAGCACGGTCACCAGATCACTGTCGCCCTGGAGGATGCCGTCGTCCACGATCCGCTTGATCAGGAGAGGAGTCACGACGACGAGGGAGGCGTCGACCACGACCAGGGCGACGAAGAAGCCGATCAGCTTCCGGTGCGGTTTCGCGAAGCCGATGACACGCTGCACGGTCTCCCGAGCCAGCTTCTGCCGTGCCACGCTGCGGTCGGTGCGCAGGTTGCGCCATGCGGGACCCATGCCCGTGTGCATCGACAAGGGACGTCTCTCCGATCTCCCCCGTTGCGGGGTGTCCTCTACTGCTCGCCCATGAGGGCGGCGAGCTCGCGGAACCGACGCACCTGCGCCTCTCGCTCGACACGACGCTGATCGTCGAGGTCGAGCACGTGGGCGCTCTGAAGCAACGCCTTGGTCTCCGAGACGGCGCCATACAAGGGAGCGGTCAGTACGGCGACCAGGTCCTCGACGGTGTCCTCGAGCTCGTCTCGCTTCACCACCGCCGTGGCCAGCCCGATGTGCTGGGCCTCCTCGGCCGACACCGACCGGGCGGTCGCGCAGATCTCCAGGGCCCGGGAGTAGCCCGCAAGCTCGACGAGGGGCTTGGTGCCGGTCAGGTCCGGCACGAGGCCGAGCATGGGCTCACGCATGGAGAACGAGGCGTCGTCGGCGACGATCCGCAGGTCGCAGGCCAGCGCGAGCTGGAAGCCTGCGCCGATGGCGTGGCCCTGCACCGCCGCGACGGACACGATGTCGCTGCGACGTAGCCAGGTGAAGCCCTCCTGGTAGGCGCCGATCGTGTCCGCCAGCTCGCCGTCGGGCATCTCGAGCAGCGACAGCAGCGACGACTCCCCGTCGACCCCCTGGGGCGTGAGCATCCGGCGGTCGAGACCGGAGGAGAACGTGTCGCCGGCACCTCGCACGACCACGACGCGGGTCTCCGGTGCCAGGTTCTGCCCGATGGTGCGCAGGGCCATCCAGGTAGCGGGTGTCTGGGAGTTCTTCGTCGCGGGACGGTCCAGCGTGATCGTCGTGACCATCCCGTTGACCTCGAGCCGGAGACCGGCGCGCTCGAGGACGTCTGGGTCGATGTCGGGTGCGCTCATGGGCGAAGCCTAAGCGAGTGCGACAAGGTCGGCGTACTCGTCGTTCCAGAGGTCCTCGACGCCGTCGGGAAGGATGAGCACGCGGTCGGGCTCCAGCGCCCGCACCGCTCCCTCGTCGTGGGTGACGAGGATGATCGCGCCCTGGTAGCTCCGGATCGCGGCGAGCACCTCCTCACGCGAGGCCGGGTCGAGGTTGTTCGTCGGCTCGTCGAGCAGGAGCACGTTGGCGCTCGACACCACCAGGATCGCCAGGGCGAGCCGGGTCTTCTCACCGCCGGAGAGCACTCCGGCGGGCTTGGTGGCGTCGTCGCCGCTGAACAGGAACGACCCGAGCACGCTCCGCGCGTCAGTGTCGGTCAGCTGGGGCGCGGCCGATCGGAGGTTCTCCAGGACGGTGCGGTCGGTGTCGAGGGTCTCGTGCTCCTGGGCGTAGTAGCCCAGCTTCAGCCCATGGCCGGGATCCACCTTGCCGGTGTCGGGCTCGTCGATCCCGGCAAGGATCCGCAGCAGGGTCGTCTTTCCCGCGCCGTTGAGTCCGAGGATGACGACCCGGCTCCCCTTGTCGATGGCCAGGTCGACGTCGGTGAACACCTCGAGGGAGCCGTAGGACTTCGACAGCTCAGCCGCGGTGAGGGGCGTCTTGCCGCACGGCGCGGGCGAGGGGAACTTGATCCGGGCCACCCGGTCGGACCTCCGTTCCGCTTCCACCCCCTGCATGAGGCGCTCGGCCCGCTTCATCATCGACTGGGCCGCCTGCGCCTTGGTTGCCTTCGCCCGCATCTTGTTGGCCTGGTCCATGAGCTCGCCGGCCTTGCGCTCGGCGTTGACGCGCTCGCGCTTGCGGCGCCGCTCGTCGGTCTCTCGCTGGGTCAGGTAGGCCTTCCAGCCCATGTTGTAGACGTCGACCTCGGCACGGTTCGCGTCGAGGTGGAAGACCTTGTTCACGCACGCCTCGAGCAGGCCAACGTCGTGGCTGATCACGATCAGGCCCCCCTTGTGCGACTTCAGGAAGTCACGCAGCCACACGATGGAGTCGGCGTCGAGGTGGTTGGTCGGCTCGTCGAGAAGCAGCGTCTCCGCGCCCGAGAAGAGGATCCGGGCCAGTTCGACCCGACGCCGCTGGCCACCCGACAGGGTGCGCAGCGGCTGCTTGAGGATGCGGTCCTCGATGCCCAGGCTGGAGGCGATCTGCGCGGCCTCCGCCTCGGCGGCGTAGCCACCTCCCGCATGGAGCTCGGCGTCCGCACGTTCGTAACGGCGCATCCCGCGGTCCCGCCTCGTGGGGTCGTTCGAGGCCATGTCGACCTCGGCGTCACGCAGCCGGCGTACCACGTCGTCGAGGCCACGGGCGGAGAGGATCCGGTCCTTGGCAATCACCTCGGGGTCACCGGTGCGGGGATCCTGCGGCAGGTAGCCGACACTGCCCGACGAGGTGACCTTCCCCGCGGCGGGAAGCGCCTCGCCGGCGAGGATCTTGGTAAGTGTCGTCTTGCCGGCCCCGTTGCGGCCGACCAGGCCGACCTTGTCGCCGTCGGCGACGCGGAACGTCACGTTCTCCATGAGCAGGCGTGCGCCCGCGCGAACCTCGAGCTGGTGGACGGTGATCATGGGATGCGGTTACCTCGACGGGATTGGGGAACTTCAGGCCCGGACGCTGGGTGGAGTCCGGCTCAGTCCGTCGCGCACCTCACGGATCTAGTCTACGAGACAGCACATGCGCCCCGGAGGGCGGTACGACGCCGCGCCGGACCGTCGTACGAAAGGGACACCATGCGTTTCAACACCAAGGCCCGCCTGGACACCCGTCAGGTGCAGAACCGCCGGGGCAGCGGCGGCGCAGACGGCGGTATGGGCTTCCCGGTGGGTGGAGGCGGGAGCGGGATGAAGGTCGGTGGTGGCATCGGCGGCATGGTCGTGCTGGTCCTGGTGCTCGTCCTCATGCAGTACGCCGGAGGGGGCGTCGACACCGGGCTGCCGAACGGCCCGGCCGGCGAGAGCGGGCCGGTGTCGACCAACAGCCGGACACTCGCTCACTGCAGGACCGGCGCGGACGCCAACGAGGACCCCGACTGTGCCCGGGTGGCGGTCGTGAACAGCATCCAGGCGTACTGGGCGGAGGCACTCCCCCGCCAGGCGAACCGGGAGTACCTCCACGGCGACACCGTGATCTTCTCCGACCGCGTCAACACCGGCTGTGGCGGTGCGACGTCGGACGTGGGGCCGTTCTACTGCCCGCCGGACCAGCAGGTCTACCTCGACACGACGTTCTTCCGCGACATGCTCGCGGGTCACCTCGGCGGAGGTGGCGGTGACTTCGCGGAGGCCTACGTCCTCGCGCACGAGTACGGCCACCACGTCCAGAACCTGCTCGGCATCATGGGCAAGGTCCGCACGCAGCAGGGGCCGACCAGCGACGCCGTGCGCCTGGAGCTCCAGGCCGACTGCTACGCAGGTATGTGGACCAGGCACGCCACCGAGGCCGCGGACTCCCAGGGCGAGGCGTTCATCGAGAACCTGACCCGCCGGGACATCGATGAGGCCCTCGACGCCGCACGAGCGGTCGGCGACGACCGCATCCAGAGGCGCACCTCGGGCCGGGTCGATCCCGACGCCTGGACCCACGGCTCGGCGGAGCAGCGGATGCGCTGGTTCATGACCGGCAGGGAGAAGGGCAGCCTCCAGGCTTGCAACACGTTCGGCGCACGCAGCCTTTGACGGTCCCGGCCGCCGGACGGCAACCGTCGCGCACCCAGTGCTCTCATAGACTCAGGCGCCCGCCCCACCTGGCCCGCCCACGAAGAAAGGCCACCACGTGTCCTCGACCCACACCTCCAGCCCCGCCCGCAACGCGGCCCTGATCGCGGTGTTCGCTGGGTTCGTCGCTGCGCTCGGGGTGGTCCCGGCGTTCCAGCCGCCCGGCTTCAGTGTGCCCATCACCGCTCAGTCGATGGGCGTGATGCTGGCCGGCGCCATCCTCGGTGCCCGCCGGGGTTTCGGGGCGCTGGCGCTGTTCCTGGTTCTCGTGGCGGTCGGCCTGCCCCTCCTCGCCGGTGGGCGAGGCGGCCTGGGGGTCTTCTTCACCCCGTCGGTTGGCTTCCTGCTGGCCTGGCCGGTGGCGGCGTTCGTGGTCGGCTGGCTGACCGAGCGGGGCGGCGCGCCGTACCGGCTGTCCTGGGGCCTTCTCGCCAACGTGGTCGGCGGCATCGTCGTCCTCTACGTCGGCGGGATCGTCGGCATCGCGGCGGTCACCGGCATATCGCTGTGGGCGGCCACGGTGTCGACCTGGATCTTCATCCCGGGCGACCTCGTCAAAGCAGTCCTCGCCGCACTGATCGCCCGGGGAGTACACGCGGCCTACCCGGGCCTGCTCGAGCGGCGGCGGGAACGCGTCAAGGAGGTGTCAGCTGCCTGACCCCGTCGTCCACGTCGACGCGGCCCCCGATCAGGTGGCCGCGGTCCTCGACGCCCACGTGCGTGGCGACCTCATCGCGTTGCGCACCTCCGGAACGACCGGGCGGGCCCGGTCGGTGGTGCGCACGACGGACTCGTGGTTCGACTCGTTCGATCACGTCACCGGACTGTTGGACATGGACGCGGCCTCGACCATGTGGGTGCCTGGGCCACTGTCGGCGACCATGAACCTCTTCGCCGCCGTCCATGCGGCCGATCTCGGGGCAAGGCTCGTACCCGGGGCTGCAGCGGCCTCGCACGCGGTGCTCACGCCCGCGGCGCTGTCCCGGGCGCTGGCACAGGGCGTCGACCTCTCCGGGGTGCACGTGCTCGTCGCCGGCGACCGCCTCGGCCCGGAGCTGCGCGACACGGCCCTGGCGCACGGCGCGTCTCGGGTCAGCCACTACTACGGAGCGGCCGAGCTGTCGTTCGTCGCCTGGGGGTCACACTCGGAGGATCTGCGCCCCTTCCCCGGGGTCGAGCTGGAGTGTCGTGAAGGCGTCGTGTGGGTGCGCTCGCCGTACCTGTGCCTGGGGTACGACGGCACCGACGGCCACCTGTCACGGGACCCGGAAGGCTTCGCCACCGTCGGCGACCGCGGCGAGCTTCGGGACAGCTCCCTGCGTCTGCGCGGCCGCACGGACGACGTCGTCGTGACGGCGGGTGCGACCGTCCTGGTGGCCGACGTCGAAGCGGCCCTGGATCGGGCCACCGGCCACAGTGTGGCCGTGCTGGGGCTCCCCCACCGCGACCTGGGCGAAGTCGTCTGCGGGGTGGTCACGGACCGGGCGGCGTTGGCCTCGCTGCGAGCGGCCGCCCGGGAGGTCCTCGACCCGCCTCAACGCCCGCGGCGGTGGTTCGAGGTGCGCACCTTGCCCCTGACCGCGGCGGGGAAGCTGGACCGTGAGGCTCTGCTGCAGCAGCTGGTCTCGGCGGAGTCGACCCGATGACCGCATCTGCTGCACGTCCCGACCGCTCCGACGCTCCGGTCGTCGTGGCCGCACTGCGCTCGCCGATCGGCACGGCCGGCAAGTCGCTGGCTCGGGTGGACGCGGCCGGACTGGTCGCCCCGGTCCTGCGTCGGCTCGTGCAGCAGGTCCTCGACGTGCCGGTGCGGGACGTCGTCCTCGGCAACTGCATGGGGCCCGGTGGCAACGTGGCTCGCGTCGCGGCCCTTGCGGCAGGTCTTCCCCACGACGTCCCCGGTCTGACCGTCGACCGGCAGTGCGGAAGCGGCCTCGCCGCGATCACCACGGCGGCGGCGCTGGTCCGCGACCAGCCGGGTCTGGTTCTCGCCGGCGGGACCGAGTCGGCCTCGACGGCGCCCTGGCGTTACTGGCCTCCTCAGGGTGACCGGCTGCCGGAACGCTACGAGCGTGCGCCCTTTGCCCCCTCCGACATCGGTGACCCGGACATGGGCCTCGCGGCGGACCTTCTCGCCGAGGAGCGCGGCGTCTCTCGCGAACGCCAGGACGCCTATGCCGCCCGCTCCCACGCGCGCGCCCATGCGGCACAGGAGTCAGGGGCCTTCGACGGCGAGATAGTGCAGGTCGGCGGGGTGATCCGGGACGAGCGGCCTCGACCCGGCATGACCGTCTCACGGCTCGCCCGGCTCCGGCCGACCTTCCGGCCCGACGGCTCCGTCACAGCCGGGAACGCCTGCGGCATCAACGACGGTGCTGCTGCCGTCGCCCTCGTCGATGCCGCCACCCATCGGCACCTCGGCGCCCCGGGGCTCCGCGTCCTCGCCACCGCAACCGCAGGTGTGGACCCGAACCGGCCGGGCATCGGGATCGTGCCCGCGGTCCGCTCCGTGCTGTCCATGGCAAGGGTCGGGCTGGACGAGATCGACGTGGTCGAGCTCAACGAGGCCTTCGCCGGCCAGGTGCTCGCCTGCTGTGACGACCTCGGCCTCGACCCGTCACGGGTCTGCCCGGAGGGCGGTGCCCTCGCCCTCGGACATCCGTGGGGAGCTTCAGGGGCCGTGCTCGTCGTACGCCTGTTCACCCAGCTCGTCAGCCGAGGCGCGGGCCGTTACGGCCTGGCCGCCATCGCGGTGGGCGGTGGCCAGGGCGTCGCCGTGGTCGTCGAACGCTGCGACTGACCGTCCCATCGATCAGGTCCTGTCGGACTCGACGGATCGATTCGCTTTTTCCTGACTCGTCCGTTGCGCGGGACTCGGGACCCATCTCTGGCTAAAAGGGTGCCGACCTACCCGATTGCCGCAACGGCAACCGTTCGCTTCCGTGCGTCCGACGGCGCATGCGCGAAGACCATGAGACCAGAGATGTTCAAGGCCGGGGGGATCCGAGTGGCGAGCATCTGTCAGCACCCACATCCCTGAGGGGGGAACAATGCAGCGCACACTTGCGGTCTTCGCGACTCTCGCACTAGCCGCCGGGCTGTCTTCGACCGCCGCCTTCGGCACTCCTCGTGACCGAGAGGCAGGTCACCACGGACATGGTGGGCAAGAAGATCGACCCGCCGGCCGACTTCTCCGACGCGTACATCTCCGTCGACGTCTCTGACGACGGCCAGGAGCTCTCATGGATGTCGACGAACGCGGTCGTCCACGCCCTCATCGTCAAGGGAGGCCCGAGCTACAACCTCTACGACTGCGAGGGAACCGGGTTCACCGACGACCAGCAACTCCACTCTCCGCTGCTGATGGAGAAGAAGAAGGTCAGCATTCCGCAGATCAGTCACTACAACTTCTGCTACACCCCTGACGCGCCGGAAGGCGACCAGGGCTGCACCCCAGGTTACTGGCGCAACCACGCCGATCGCTGGGCCGGCGTCGTCCCGGCAGACGACTACGACAGCACGTTCGTCATCGACCTGTTCAACCCGGACATCCCCTTGGGAAGGCGATCTGGGCAGTTGGCGGTGGCAACGACGCGCTCGCGAGGCACTCGACAGCGGCACTCCTGAACGCCTACGGCGGAGTCCCCAACTCCGACGGGACCAACGTGAGCTACCCGTACACCGTCGCTGAGGTCCTGCAGATGGTCCAGGACGCAGTCGAGAACGGCACCATCGAGGACACGAAGAACCTGTTCGAGGCCGCCAACGAGCTGGGCTGCCCGTTGAGCGGAACCCCGGCAACGGACGTGACCTACTGATTCTCTGCGCGTCCCACCGCGGCGGCTGCCAAGGGAGGCCCCGGGAGACCGGGGCCTCCCGCGTGTGAGAATGGCGTGTCCGCCTCCCGAGCCGCCAAAGGTCGCCCGCATGCCCGTGATCGACGTCCAGGGCGTGACCCACACCTACGGCGACGGCCCGAATCGCCGAGTGGTCCTCCGCGACGTCACGGTCACCCTCACCGAGCAGCGCATCGGCGTCATCGGCGCGAACGGTTCTGGCAAGTCGACCTTCGTGCGGCTCCTCAACGGCCTCGCCATCCCCACGCAAGGCATGGTCGGGGTCGACGGCCTCGACACCCGCAAACAGGCCCGCGAGATCCGCAAGCGCGTCGGCTTCTGCTTCACAGATCCCAACTCCCAGATCGTGATGCCGACGGTGGCCGAGGACGTCGCGTTCGGCCTACGTCGGCGAGGGCTGTCCAAGCCGGAGATCACCGCGAAGGTGAGGGCGACGCTGGAGAGGTACGGCCTCGCGGACCACGCGGACCACCCCGCGCACCTGCTCTCCGGCGGCCAGAAGCAGCTCCTGGCGCTCTCCTCCGTGCTCGTCACCGACCCCGACGTACTCGTCCTCGACGAGCCCACGACGCTCCTCGACCTGCGCAACGCCGCCATCGTGCAGCGCGTCGTCCGCGACCTCCCTCACCAGGTCCTGCTGGTCACCCACCACCTCGACCTCCTCGACCGTTTCGAGCGCGTGCTGGTCTTCGACGACGCCTGCCTGGTGTACGACGGCCGGCCCGACGACGCCGTGGCGTACTACCGGGACCTCATGGATCGGCAGGTCCCGCGATGAGCTCGCTGGGGCTCTACCTCCCGCGGAAGTCCCCGGTGCACCGGATGCGCGCCGACGCCAAGCTGCTCCTGATGCTCCTCGCGGGCGCGGGGTCGGTGCTCCTCGACCATCCGTGGCAGGTGGCCGTCGCGATCGGCCTGGTCCTCACGGCGTACCTTCTCGCGGGCCTCTCGCTGCGTCTCGCAGCCAAGCAGGTCCGCCCGCTGATGTGGATCGTCGGCGCGGTCGCGATCTTCCACGTCGTCGTCACCGGCTGGGCGCGGGCGGCCGTCTTCGTGGGCGTGATCGTCTCGCTGATCCTGCTGGCCGCCCTGGTCACACTCACCACTCGCACCACCGACATGGTGGACGCGGTCGTGGGCGCTCTCGGTCCACTGCGCCGCGTCGGCGTACATCCCGATCGGATCGGCCTACTCCTGGCGCTGGGCATCCGGTCGGTCCCGGTGGTGGTGAGCCTGGCCGAGGAGGTCCGTGACGCCCAGCGGGCCCGAGGGCTCACCGCAAGCCCGCGCGCCTTTGCGGTGCCGCTCATCGTCCGGTCCCTCCGTCACGCCGACGACCTCGGCGACGCCCTCGTCGCGCGCGGTGTCGACGACTGACCTCCGGCGCATCTGCCGGTCCGCGAGGAGCGGAGTCCCCATCGGAGGGGACCCCGGCACCTGACATTCCTGAACGATCCTCTGCTTCTGCATGGGACGTCGTGGCCCAGAAGGGGTGGGGCGGACCAGCCCGATCTTCCTACCCCGTTGCTGGACGTTCTCTGACATCCCTCGCCTACCGGCAAAGCCTTCGCACGGGTCCACCGCACCGGCTCCGTCACGGGCCACTTTTGCATGACCTGATCGGGTCTGACGGCCCGTGGGCGCCCGGCGTTGACTGTCGCCCACAGGGGCCCATGTGGGGGCATACCGAGAGCGGCCCACCTGTCCTAGATCCCAGGGGGGATTCATGCACACACGACTGTCCAGGCGGGCAAGTTTGCTGGCCGCCAGCCTCATCGCCGCCACCGCCTTCACCGGCGGGGTTGCGGCCCCTGCCGCGGCGGCCAAGGTCGCACCTACCGTCGTACCCGGCAACCCGACTTGCGAGAGCCTCGGCTATGCGCACGGTCTGAAGTTCGACACCGGTAAGCCCGGCACCTACTACGGAAAGCTGGGCACGGGCAAGGTCCGCTGGTCAACGGACGGGGAGTCGGTCGACTGGAGGTCGACCTTCGGCGTCGACGCCGTCCTCGTCAAGGGCGGCCCCATGGCCAACCTCTACGCCTACGACCCACCGAAGGAGGCCTACGGCGACAAGGGGCTCACCGCCCCGGTGAACCCGAAGAACAAGCACGGAAAGACCTACGGCGTCAGCCACGTCACGTTCTGCTTCGACTACGACGTGATTGTCAAGAAGACCGCCAAGACCTCCTTCGACCGCACCTACAACTGGGCGATCGACAAGACCGGCAACAAGACCAAGCTGGTGCTCGAAGAGGGCCAGAAGGGCTACGTGGACTACGCGGTCAAGGTGGGTCTCGACGAGGCCAAGCCTTACACCGACGGCAACTGGAAAGTCGCGGGCAAGATCTACATCAAGAACCCCGACCCGAAGTACCCCGCGACGATCACCGACGTCAGCGACGTCGTCTCGCCGGACATAGCGGCCGACGTCAGCTGTGGGGTCACCTTCCCCTACGTCCTGGCCCCGGGCGCCGTGCTCACATGCAGCTACGGCCCGGTCAGCCTGCCTGACGGCTCGTGGCGCAAGAACACCGCGACGGTGACGACGGCGGCCGACAGCGTCGTGGGCGGCGCGACGGGCACCGCGAAGGTCAAGTTCCGCCACCCCACGAAGACGATCGACTACTGCGTGAAGGTGACCGACGACAAGTACGGCGCGCTCGGCCAGGTCTGCGCCGACGAGGCACCCAAGACCTTCACCTACACGCTGCAGGTCGGCCCGTACGCAGAGTGCGGCTACTACAAGTTCACCAACACGGCGAGCTTCGTCACCAAGGACCTCAAGCGCACCGGCTCCGACTCCTGGACCGTCGACGTGAAGGTCGAGTGCCCGAAGGTCTGCCCGTTGACCCAGGGCTACTGGAAGACCCACTCCAAGTACGGCCCCGCGCCCTACGACGCGACGTGGGCGAAGATCGGCGAGGACACACCGTTCTTCAAGAGTGGCCAGACCCACTACCAGGTGCTGTGGACCGCGCCACAGGGCAACGCCTACTACATCCTTGCTCACCAGTACATCGCTACCAAGCTGAACGTCCTCAACGGTGCCGGCACCACGGCCGAGGTCAAGGCAGCCATCGCCGGCGCCGAGGCATTCTTCGCCGCCAAGGCCCCCGGCGACGCGCTCACGGACGCGGAGAGGAAGCAGGTCCTCGCCTGGGCCGACCTCCTCGACAAGTACAACAACGGCCTGATCGGTCCGGGGTACTGCTCCCCCACGACCTGACGGCCTGCTGATCGGGAGGAGGCCCTGGTACGCCTGGGCCTCCTACCTCAGCGTGATGACGGCCGACCGGGCGTCCAGGATCGCCTGGTCCAGCACCGCCCGGCGCGGGTCGGCCACCGCCAGCCACGGACCCGTGCGCCGCTCCGCCGCGCTCGCGAGCCGCGGATCCGAAAGAACCGAGTCGACCGCGTTCCGGTCGCCCCCGCACACCAGGGCGTCCACCCCTCCCGCCGCGACGATGAGGATCCGGTGTGCGTGTTCAGCGGCGGCCTCGTAGGCCTGGCGGGCCTGGTTGCCGCGACGGCGGGCGAACCGTTGCTGACTCTGTCCACCGGCCTTGGTGCGGCCCTGGACGTGCCGCTGCCCGACCTTCGTCGGCCCGGTCGAGGAGCCGACGCCGGCAGCCACGGCGAAGCCGCCCCTCCGCACGAGCAGGACACCCCATCGCACCGGCTGCTCCACGGCCTCCCGGAACTCCACGACGTCGGGCGCTCCGGCGTACTCCTGGCCGAACGGCAAGGCCGCCTCGGCGACCTCTCCGTCGGGAGCGGTCGCGACGAGGCGGCCCTCACGCACTGCGAGACCCGGGGCACCGTGACGGGCCCCGAAGTTCTCGAACCACCGCACGATGCGCTCGACAGGCACGAGCACCGTGCGGGAGGTGCTCACCTCAGACGTTGAAGCCCAGGGCGCGCAGCATCTCGCGACCGTCGTCGGTGATCTTGTCCGGGCCCCACGGCGGCATCCAGACCCAGTTGATGTGCACGTCGTTGACCAGGCCCTCGAGAGCCTGGCTGGTCTGGTCGGTGATGACGTCGGTCAGCGGGCAGGCCGCCGAGGTGAGCGTCATGTCGATGACGGCGTTGTTGCCCTCCTCCACGTGTACCCCGTAGACGAGCCCCAGGTCGACGACGTTGATGCCGAGCTCGGGGTCGACGACGTCCTTCATCGCCTCGGTGACGTCGTCCTCGGTCACCGTCGAGGTGCCTGTGGCCGCGTCGAGATCGACCTCTGGCAGGTCGCTGGTGTCGGTGTGGTCGGTCATGCTTGCTCCTTCGCTTCGGTCCCGAGAACCCGGGATGTCGCGTCCTTCCACGCCATCCACGACAGTAGTGCGCACTTCACACGAGCAGGAAACTTCGCCACGCCGGCGAAGGCGATGCCGTCCTCGAGCACGTCCTCGTCCGGCTCCACGCTCCCGCGGCCCTGCATGAGGGCCTGGAAGTCGTCCAGGACCGAGGTGGCCTCGGCAACGGTCTTGCCGATGACCAGCTCGGTCATCACCGACGTCGACGCCTGGCTGATCGAACAGCCCTCCGCGGCGTACGAGACGTCCTCCACGACTGCGTCCTCACCGTCCCCGGACAGATGCACCCGCAGTGTGATCTCGTCGCCGCACGTCGGGTTCACGTGGTGAACCTCGGCTTCGTACGGCTCGCGAAGCCCCGCGTTCTGCGGGTTCTTGTAGTGGTCCAGGATGATCTCCTGGTACAGCGCGTCAAGGTCCTGGGTCATTCGATCAGTCCACCCGGAAGTACTTCTTGGTGTACTCCAACCCCTCGATGAGAGCGTCGATCTCGGCCGGTGTCGTGTAGATGTACGACGACGCACGGGTCGAGCTCTGGACGCCGTACCGCTTGTGTGCGGGCTTGGCACAGTGGTGTCCTGCCCGGACCGCGATCCCTCGCGAGTCGAGGACCTGGCTGACGTCGTGGGGGTGGATCCCCTCGATCTCGAAGGAGATCGCTCCACCGCGGTGCTCGGCGTGCAGCGGCCCGAGGACCCTGAGCCCACGGATCGTCGACAGACCCTCCAGCGCGTAGCGGGTGATCGCCTCCTCGTGCGCCCGGACCTTGTCCATGCCGACCGAGGCGAGGTAGTCGACCGCTGCACCCAGCCCGACCGCCTCGGTGATCGGCGGGGTGCCGGCCTCGAACTTGTGCGGGATCCCGGCGTACGTCGACCGCTCCATCGCCACGGTGGTGATCATCTCCCCACCACCGAGGAAGGGCGGCAGCTGCTCGAGGAGCTCGCGCCTGCCCCACAGCACCCCGAGGCCCGTGGGTCCGACCACCTTGTGGGCGGTGAACGCCAGGAAGTCCGCCCCCGCCTCGAGGACGTCCACCGGCATCTGCGGCACCGCCTGAGAGGCGTCGACGACCACGACAGCCCCCACCTCGTGCGCGCGATCGGCGAGCTGGCGCACCGGGTTGACGGTGCCGAGCATGTTCGAGACCCAGGTGAGGGCGACCACCTTGGTGCGCTCGGTGATCAGCTCGTCGATGTTCGACAGGTCCAGCAGGCCGTCGTCGGTGAGGCCGAACCACCTCAGCGTCGCGCCCTTGCGCTCGGTGAGCATCTGCCAGGGCACGATGTTGGAGTGGTGCTCCATCTCGGTGATGACGACCTCGTCGCCCTCGCCGATCTCGAGCGGGCCCCGGGCCCAGGCCATCGTGTTGGCCACGAGGTTGAGCGCCTCGGAGGCGTTCTTGGTGTAGACGACCTCGTCGCGGGACGGGGCGCCGATGAACGCCGCGACCTTGTCCCGGGACTCCTCGAACGCCGTCGTGGCCTCGGCACCGAGCTGGTGCATGGCCCTTGCGATGTTGGCGTTGTGGCGCTCGAGGTGGTCGACCATGGCGTCGATGACCACCTGCGGCTTCTGCGAGGTGTTCGCGCTGTCGAGGTAGACCAGCGGCAGCCCGTCGGCGAGAGTGCGCGACAGGATCGGGAAGTCCGCCCGGATCAGGTCGAGCCCGTTCAGGAGACCGGACAACCCCGTCCCGGCCCCGGCCTCCTTCCGGGTCTCAGCGGCGGAGGAGATCATCAGGCGTTCGCACCTGCCTTGACGTACTTGTCGTAGCCCTCGGCCTCGAGCTGCTCGGCGAGCTCCGGGCCGCCCTCCTCGGCGATCCGGCCGGCCACGAACACGTGCACGAAGTCGGGCTTGATGTAGCGCAGGATGCGCGTGTAGTGGGTGATCAGCAGCACTCCCCGGTCGCCCTGGCTGCGGAAGCGGTTCACGCCCTCGGAGACGATCTTCAAAGCATCGATGTCGAGGCCGGAGTCGGTCTCGTCGAGGACGGCGACCTTCGGGTTGAGCAGCTCGAGCTGCACGATCTCGTGGCGCTTCTTCTCACCGCCGGAGAAGCCCTCGTTGACGTTGCGCTGGGCCATCGTGGGATCCATGGCGACCTGCTCCATGGCCTTGTTGACGTCCTTGATCCAGGTGCGGAGCTTGGGCGCCTCGCCGTCGAGCGCGGTCTTGGCGGTGCGCAGGAAGTTCGCCACGGACACACCGGGGACCTCGACGGGGTACTGCATGGCGAGGAAGAGACCCGCCCGAGCTCGCTCGTCGACGCTCATCTCGAGCACGTCGACGCCGTCGAGGGTCACCGACCCCCGCGTGACGGTGTACTTCGGGTGACCGGCGATGGAGTAGGCCAGCGTCGACTTGCCCGAGCCGTTCGGGCCCATGATCGCGTGGGTCTGGCCGTCCTTGATGGTGAGGTCCACGCCCTTGAGGATCTCGACGGGGCCGTTCTCGGTCTCGACGCTGACGTGCAGGTCGCGGATGTCCAGGGTTGCCATTCTTCGTTGTCTCCGTATCAGGTTCGCGGGTGGCGGTCAGGCGTCGTTCAGTGAGGTGTGCACGTCGACCATCACGTCGTCGCCCTCCACACTCACGGGGTAGATCGCGACCGGCTCGGTCGCGGGCAGGCAGGTGGGCTTGCCGGTGCGCAGGTCGAAGCGCGAGCCGTGCAGCCAGCACTCGATCTCGCAGCCCTCCACGTCGCCCTCGGACAGGGCGATCGCGGCGTGCGAGCACTCGTCGCGGATGGCGTAGATCTCGTCGCCGTCGCGCACGAGGGCGATGTCGACGCCGTCGACGTTCACCGCGTGCGCGGTGCCCTCGACGACCTCGCTGACGGCGCAGGCACGGGTGCTCATGCGACCGCCACGGGGTTGGCGCCGACGTTCTTCTCGAGCTCCCCCTCGACGGTGGCGAGCAGACGCTCCTCGAGCGAGGGCACGCCGATCTTCTTGATGATGTCGGCGAAGAAACCGTGCACCACGAGGCGGCGGGCCTCGTCGGCGTCGATGCCGCGCGACTGCAGGTAGAACAGCTGCTGGTCGTCGAAGCGTCCCGTCGTCGACGCGTGGCCCGCGCCCTCGATCTCTCCGGTCTCGATCTCGAGGTTCGGGACCGAGTCGGCGCGGCAGCCGTCGGTGAGCACGAGATTGCGGTTGGACTCGTAGGTCTCGATCCCCTCGGCGACCTTGCGGATCAGCACGTCGCCGATCCACACGGCGTGCGCGCCCTCGCCCTGGAGAGCGCCCTTGTAGTCCACGTTGCTGCGCGTCTTCGGCGCGTTGTGGTCGACGAACAGGCGGTGCTCGAGGTGCTGGCCCGCGTCGGCGAAGTAGAGACCGAGCATCTCGGCGTCGCCGCCGGGGCCGGCGTACGCCACCGAGGAGTTGATCCGGACGAGGTCGCCACCGATGGTGACGACACCCTGCTTGTACGTCGCGTCGCGGCCGACGCGGGTGTGCACGTGGGCGAGGTGGACGGCGTCGTCGTCCCAGTCCTGGATGCTCACCAGGTTGAGGGAGGCGCCGTCACCGAGGTCGACCTCGACGTTGCCCGCCCGGACGGCACTGCCCACGTAGTGGACCACGACGGTGACCTTCGCGTGCGGCCCGACCTGGAGGAACA
>DATHVS010000212.1:0-42580 GCA_035461195.1 Nocardioidaceae bacterium | reverse complement strand
ACTCAAGACCCGCACGTGAGCCAGGTACCCACGCGGCGACCTACCCTTCCTATTGGGCGTTGTCTCACGGGTTCACCCGGAGCAACAATTAGCCGGTGCACGCTTGGTAGCCGAGGCCTCACGTGTCAGCGGCGGCACTCGCGGTCCGATGGGCCTGGGTGCCGCTCGCATGTGCGGCATCGACGGCGCTCAGCGGCCGTCCTGGACGAGGGGACTCGCCTCGGCTCCCGCGGCGTAACCCTCCGCGGCGTACAGCAGCCAGGCGTGGACCCCCGCCGCACCGCCCTCGCGGTAGCCACGCAGGTTCGACTCGTACTCCCGCCTCAGTCTCAGGTGGCCGACCTCGGGCACGACCAGCGACTTCGGGTCCACCCCCCGGGCGACGAGCACCAGCCGCTCGGTGGCGCGCGCGACGATCCCGTTGTGCGACACGAACGGCGCAGCCGTCGCGAGCTCGGCGTGCACCACGGCGGCAACCACCAGAGCCGGCGCCTCGGTGGGCGAGACGAGCAGCCGGGCGAGGTCGTTGAGCCGGGCCGCCGCCTGCGCGTCACGGGGACGCCCGAGGTCGTCGTCGGGTGCCACTCCCTTGCCCGCGAGCGTGTGCAGTCGCGCGAACGCCTGCAACGGCGACCTCCCGAGCACCGGCACCAACCCCAGCAGCTCGGTGCTCACCCGGAGTGCCGCGTGCGACATGGGGCCGCCGGCGCCGGCGCGCAGCTCCTCGAGGCTGGTCTGCGACCCCTCCAGGACCGCACTGGCGTGCGCGCCACGGAGCAGGGACTCCGCGGTCAGCTCCGGCGGGCTCTTGCGCAGGCCCCGGTCGCGGAGGAGTACGTCGATGCCGTCCCGCGCGGCGGCCATCGCCGAGGCGACACCTTCGAGGGCGACCAGCCGGGCGAGGGGGTCCGGGGCGGCGGGGGATGTGGCAGACACGATCCCCAAGGCTAACCGACCTCCGGGGGCCGGACCCGGTAGCCTCGCGACGATGAACGAGCACCGTCGCCCCCGCAACGCCGTGGAGCCGGCGCGCTCGTTCGACCTCGTCGCCGACGCCTACGACCGGGCCTGGCCGTCGTACCCCGCGGAGGCCGTCGCCTGGCTGCTCGACGGGATCGGGACCGGCGAGGGGCCCGTCGAGGTCCTCGAGCTCGGCGCGGGGACGGGGAAGCTCACCGAGCAGCTGTTGGCCCGGGGCTGCTCGGTCACCGCGACCGACCGGTCCCCGGCGATGCTCGGCATGCTCTCCCGCCGCGCGTCCCGCGCACGGGCCGTCGCCGCGGTGGCGGAGCAGCCGCCCGTGGCCACCCGCTCGACCGACCTCGTCGTGGCGGCGCAGGCCTTCTCGTGGTTCGACGCGGAGCCAACGGTGCAGCAGGCGGCGCGTGTGCTCCGACCCGGCGGCCGGTTCGCGGTCGTGTGGAGCAGGCGCGACGAGCGTATCCCCTGGGTCAGGCGTCTCGGCCGGATCATCGGGTCCGACGAGGGTGAGACCTCGAGCCCCGACCCCACCGCGGTGGTCGACGAGACGGGGATGTTCGAGACCGTGGAGAGCTCGACGTTCCGGTTCTGGCACCCCCTGAACCCCGGGTCCCTGCGCGACCTGGCCGTCTCGCAGCCCGCCGTCGCCCTGATGTCCGACTTCGAGCGAGCGCGGGTGCTGCGTCACGTCGACGACCTCTACGCCGAGTACGGCCGCGGGGCCGACGGGATGCTGCTGCCCTACGTCACGACGGTGCGCCGGACGGCGGTGCTGCCGTGGGCGCTCCCGGAGGAGCCGGAGCCCGGGCCGGTCGCCGCGCCAGGGGGTAGCCTGCCGGACGAGGGCGCCGGGGGTCCCCAGCCGACGGACGACGACGCGCTCCTCATCGACTTCAGGTAGGGCGGTGCGATGCGTTCTCGGTGGGGCTGGCTCCGGCCGGGGCACCTCGGCAGCGAGGCCGACCGCGCCACCTTCCGCACGATGCACACCGCCTCCCTCGCCGGCCCGCCGCTTCGTTCGGGCCTGACCGAGGCGTCCGCGACGAAGGCGGTCCGCCACCTGCGTGAGCTCCTCGGGACCCCGGCCGTGGCGCTCACCGACACCGAGCACCTTCTGGCGTGGGAGGGGCGCCACGCCCACCACGCGGAGCAGGTGCCCCGGCTGGCCGTGCAGGTGGTGGCCGACGGCGGCACCTCCGTCGGCGGCCGCTCCGAGATCCCCTGCCACGACCCCGGCTGCACGCTGCGACACGTAGTGGTCAGCCCCCTGACCGTCGAGGAGCGCGTGGTGGGGACGCTCCAGGTCTTCGCCCCCACGGCCTCGGCGGGGCTGGTCCGCGCGACGGACGAGGTGGCCCTATGGGTGTCCGGCCAGCTCGAGCTCGCCGAGCTCGACGCCTCCCGCACCCGGCTCATGGAGGCCGAGGTGCGGGCGCTGCGGGCCCAGATCAGCCCGCACTTCGTCTACAACTCCCTGACCGCCATCGCGTCGTTCGTGCGCACCGACCCCGAGCGGGCCCGCGAGCTGCTGCTCGACTTCGCCGACTTCACCCGCTACTCCTTCCGGAGGCACGGAGAGTTCACGACCCTGGCCGAGGAGCTGCGCTCCATCGAGCGCTACCTGGTCCTGGAGAAGGCGCGCTTCGGCGACCGCCTCCAGGTCACGCTGCGTGTCGCGCCCGAGGTGCTCCCGGTGGTGGTCCCGTTCCTGTGCCTCCAGCCCCTGGTGGAGAACGCCGTTCGCCACGGACTCGAGGCCAAGTCCGGCACCGGCCGGATCACCATCATCGGCGAGGACCACGACGCCGACTGTGTGATCAGCGTCGAGGACGACGGAGTCGGTGAGGACCCGGAGCGCGTACGCCGGGCGCTCGCGGGGGACGTCTCCATGGACTCCGTGGGTCTCGGCAACGTCGACGAGCGGCTGCGCTCGACCTTCGGAGACGACTACGGGCTGGTGGTCGAGACCGCACCCGGGGCAGGGACGAAGGTTATGGTCAGGGTGCCGAAGTTCGCGCCGGGAGTCCGCCCATGACCACTGCCTCGCTGAGGGTCCTCGTCGTCGACGACGAGCGGCCGGCGCTCGACGAGCTCTCCTGGCTCCTCGGCCGGGACCACCGGGTCACGGAGGTGCTTGCCGCCGGCTCCGCCGCGGAGGCACTCCGGATCCTCCAGGAGGAGACCGTCGACGCGGTGTTCATGGACATCCGGATGCCAGGGCTCACCGGGCTCGACCTCGCCCGGGTCCTTTCGCGCTTCAAGCAGCCCCCGCCCGTGGTGTTCGTGACCGCCCACGACGACCACGCGGTGGAGGCCTTCGACCTCAACGCCGTCGACTACGTCCTCAAACCCGTGCGCGACGACCGGCTCACCGAGGCGGTGCGCCGCGTCGTCGAGGCACGGGGGCCGGCCGCCGCCCCCAGCGAGGAGGACACCATCGCGGTCGAGCTCGGCGGCCGGACCCGGTTCGTCTCCCGGGGCGAGGTCCGCTACGTCGAGGCGCAGGGGGACTACGCGCGGCTCCACACCCCGGCGGAGAGCCACCTCGTGCGCGTGCCCCTGTCCGCGCTGGAGGAGCAGTGGCGCGACGCCGGGTTCGTGCGCATCCACCGCTCGCTGCTCGTCGCGCTCGCCCACGTCGAGGAGGTCCGGATGGACTCCGGCCGGTGCACCGTGGTCGTCGGCGGCGACGAGCTCGCGGTCAGCCGGCGCCACACCCGCGAGCTGCGCGACCTGCTCGTACGACGCGCCCGCCCCGGAAGCACCTCGCGGTCATGACTCCCGAGGGCGGCAGCCCGCCGCGACGGGTCAGGGTCACCAGCCCCCGCACGGCGGCCGGCCGGCCACGCCGCGTCAACGTGTCCTCGGAGATCGACGCGCAGACCCGGCTGGGCGAGCTCTACATGAGCACCCTCCTGCGGGCCCAGCTTCGGCTGGCCCTTCTGGTCCTGGGCGCTCTGCTGATCCTCGTCGCAGGGCTCCCGCTGTCCTACTGGCTGTTCCCGGAGCTCAACGAGGTTGAGGTGCTCGGCGTGCCGCTGGCCTGGGCGATCCTCGGCTTCGGGGTGTACCCCCTCCTGGTCGTCCTCGGCTGGGTCTACGTGCGCGCCGCCGAGCGCAACGAACGCGACTTCGCCGACATGGTGGAGCGTCCGTGAGCTCGACGTACGGCCTCACCGCCGTGGTGCTGGTGTCCGTGGCCACCCTCGCCATCGGAGCCTACGGGTGGCGTTTCTCGCGCACGACGAGCGACTTCTTCGTCGCGTCGCGGTCGGTGCGCCCGGCGCTGAACGCCTCCGCCATCGGCGGGGAGTACCTCTCGGCAGCGTCCTTCCTCGGCATCGCCGGGCTCGTGCTGACCTTCGGCACGGAGATGCTGTGGTACCCGGTCGGCTGGACCGCGGGCTACCTCGTGCTCCTCGTGCTCGTGGCCGCGCCGCTGCGCCGCTCGGGTGCCTACACGCTCCCGGACTTCGCGGAGGGCCGGCTCGAGTCCCGGGTCGCGCGCCGGTTCTCCTCGGTCCTCGTCGTCGGCATCGGCTGGCTCTACCTGCTGCCACAGTTCCAGGGAGCCGGGCTCGCGCTGCGCACGGTCGCCGGCACCGAGCCTTGGGTGGGCGGCGCCCTGGTCGGGGCGGTCGTGCTGGTGAACGTGATGTCCGGCGGCATGCGCAGCATCACCTTCGTCCAGGCGTTCCAGTACTGGCTGAAGCTGACCGCGCTGCTCGTGCCGGCCATGTTCCTGCTGGTGGTGTGGTCCGGCGACGGGGCGGTGTCGCCGGCGGACATGGTTCCACCGAGCGTCTCCCCCGAGGTCTGGTCCTCGCCGCTGGCCTCCTCGAGCCCGCACCCGGTGTACACCACCTACTCGATCATCCTCGCCACGTTCCTCGGCACGATGGGCCTGCCCCACGTCGTGGTCCGCTTCTACACCAACCCCGACGGCCGCGCCGCCCGTCGTACGACGCTCGTCGTGCTCGGCCTGCTGGGTCTGTTCTACGTCCTCCCGCCTGTGTACGGCGCACTCGGACGCCTCTACGCCCCCGACCTCATCGGCTCGGGCAGGGCCGACACCGTCGTGCTCGAGCTGCCCAGCCGGATGCTGGACGGCGTCGCCGGCGAGCTGCTCTCGGCCCTCACGACGGCCGGGGCGTTCGCCGCCTTCCTCTCCACCTCCTCGGGCCTGACGATCGCCGTCGCGGGCGTGCTGAGCCAGGACGTGATCAGCCGGCGGTTCCGGGGGGTGAGGTCGTTCCAGGCCGGGGCGGTCGTCGCCGTCGCCGTACCCCTGGTGCTGGCCGTGCTCACCGACGGCGTCGGCGTGGCGCGTGCCGTGGGCCTGGCCTTCGCCGTCGCCGCCTCGACGTTCTGCCCGCTGCTGGTGCTCGGGATCTGGTGGCGCCGCCTCACCGACGTCGGCGCCATCGCGGGCATGCTCGTGGGCGGCGGGCTGTCGGGGATCGCCGTGATCGACACGCTCATGCGCAACACCCACACCGGCTGGACCGCCGCCCTGCTCGCCCACCCCGCGGCCTGGACGGTGCCCGCCGCCTTCGTGACCATGGTCGTCGTCTCGCTGCTCACGCCACGACGGCTGCCGGTCAACCTGTCCCGGACGATGGTGCGCCTGCACACTCCCGAGGCCGTGCAGCTCGATCGCGGGCCCCAGCCGCTGTGAGCGCGCCGTGACGGCGGAGCCGGACCGCTCGTCGCACGCACCTCACCGCTGAGCGCACGCCTCCGGCGAAGGCCTCGCGCGGACCCTGCGGTCTTCCTACCGTGGCGGACGTCACAAGGAAGGCGTACCGCCGTCGGAAGCCTCGGCGTCACCTCGAGGGCACCAGCCCTCCCCTGGCGGCCCGGCGACGAGGAGGAGGACCGAGCTGTCTGACCCCTCGTCGTCGGGCTCCGTACGGCATATCGTGACCGAAAGGCACCACCGGTCACATCCCCGCAGCACCCTGCCGACCAGCAGACAACAGACGAACTGTGACGAGGAGACGACGTGAGTGACGAGACACTGTCCAACCTGATGCGCGAGGAGCGCCGCTTCGAACCGCCCGCGGACCTCGCGGCCAACGCCAACATCAAGGCCGAAGCCTACGAGCGGGCCGCCGCCGACCGCCTCGGGTTCTGGGAGGAGCAGGCCGGGCGTCTCGACTGGGACCGTCGCTGGGACAACGTCCTCGACTGGGAGAACCCGCCCTTCGCCAAGTGGTACGTCGGTGGCCGGCTCAACGCCGCGTACAACTGCGTCGACCGCCACGTCGAGGCCGGACGCGGGGAGAAGGTCGCCTTCCACTGGGTCGGCGAGCCCGAGGGCGACGAGCGCTCGATCACCTACGCCGAGCTCCAGGACGAGGTCTGCAAGGCCGCCAACGCGCTCAAGGACCTCGGCGTGAGGACCGGCGACCGAGTCGCGATCTACATGCCGATGATCCCCGAGACGGTCGTGGCCATGCTCGCCTGCGCCCGCATCGGCGCGCCCCACACCGTGGTGTTCGGTGGGTTCTCCGCCGACGCCCTCGCCGGCCGGATCCAGGACTGCGACGCCCGGGTCGTGATCACCGCCGACGGCGGCTACCGCAGGGGGGCGGCCTCGGCGTTGAAGCCGGCCGTGGACGAGGCGGTCTCCCGGTGTCCCGACGTCCGTGCCGTGGTCGTCGTACGCCGGACGGGGCAGGACGTCGACTGGGACGCCGCCCGGGACGTGTGGTGGCACGACGTCGTGGAGAAGCAGGACCCCTCCCACGCCCCGGAGATGTTCGACTCCGAGCACCCGCTCTACGTCATGTACACCTCGGGCACCACGGGGAAGCCGAAGGGCATCCTGCACACCACCGCCGGCTACCTCGTAGGCGCGGCGTACACCCACAGCACGGTCTTCGACCTCAAGCCCGAGACGGACGTGTACTGGTGCTCGGCCGACATCGGCTGGGTGACCGGGCACAGCTACATCGTCTACGGTCCGCTGGCCAACGGCGCGACGTCGGTGATGTATGAAGGCACCCCCGACACCCCGCACAAGGGCCGCTGGTGGGAGATCATCGAGAAGTTCAAGGTGACGATCTTCTACACCGCCCCGACCGCGATCCGGACGTTCATGAAGTGGGGCAACGAGATCCCCGCGAAGTTCGACCTGTCCTCGCTGCGGCTGCTCGGCTCGGTCGGCGAGTCGATCAACCCCGAGGCGTACATGTGGTACCGCGAGCACATCGGCGGCAACCGCTGCCCGATCGTCGACACGTGGTGGCAGACCGAGACCGGCATGATCATGATCTCGCCGCTGCCCGGTGTGACCGCGGGCAAGCCGGGGTCGGCGATGACCCCGATCCCGGGTGTCTCGGCCGAGGTGGTCGACGACACGGGCACACCAGTTGGCAACGGCCAGGGCGGCTACCTCGTGCTGACCGAGCCGTGGCCGGCGATGCTGCGCACCATCTGGGGCGACGACCAGCGGTTCAAGGACACCTACTGGTCGCGCTTCCCCGGCCGCTACTTCGCCGGGGACGGGGCCAAGAAGGACGACGACGGCGACATCTGGCTGCTCGGCCGCGTGGACGACGTCATGAACGTCTCCGGCCACCGCCTCTCGACCACCGAGATCGAGTCCGCCCTCGTCTCGCACCCCAAGGTCGCCGAGGCCGCTGTCGTCGGGGCCACCGACGAGACGACCGGTCAGGCCGTGTGCGCGTTCGTCATCCTGCGCGAGGCGGCCGGCGACGGGGGCGACGAGATCGTCCAGGAGCTGCGCCAGCACGTGGCCCACGAGATCGGCGCGATCGCCAAGCCCCGCCAGATCATGGTCGTCCAGGAGCTGCCCAAGACCCGTTCGGGCAAGATCATGCGCCGGCTGCTCCGGGACGTGGCCGAGAACCGCGAGGTCGGCGACGTCACGACCCTGGCCGACTCCACGGTCATGGAGCTCATCTCGAAGGGCCTGTCCTCCGGCAAGTCCGGCGACGAGTAGCCGGGCGGTGGGACCGGGGGCTTTCCCCCGGTCCCACTCCACCTCGCGGCGTTTAGTCCTCTAGTCTCAGGGGCACGCACCGGTGGGCGAACCGGCCTAGCGCCCGGCCCACCGTGAAAGGACGAGACATGACGAGGACAGCGATGGCCACCGACACCACAGCGAGCAGCGACCCGGCGACCCCGACCGGCTTGCCCGCGGACTCGCGCGCAGCCGCGCCCGCCCAGGTCGAGGAGCCCACCATCGGCCGGCTGGTCGCCGACGCCAGCCGCGACATCTCGAGCCTGATCCAGAACGAGATCGCCCTGGCCAAGTCCGAGCTGAAGGTGAGCGTCAAGAACGGCGGCACCGGCCTCGGCCTGTTCGCCGTCGCAGCCTTCCTCGGCCTGCTCGCGATCATCATGCTCTCGGTCGCCTTCGCCTACTTCCTGTCGATGACGGGTCTGCACCTCGCGTGGTGCTTCCTGACCGTGTTCGGCGCCTACCTCCTGCTCGCTGCCCTTCTCGCCTTCGTGGGCTTCAGGAAGGTCAAGAAGGTGCGCGCCCCCGAGCGGGCGATCCGCCAGGCGCAGGAGACCAAGACCATCTTCCAGCGCAAGTAACCCGAGGCTTTGGCCCTGCCCTCGGACCCGGCCGGGGTCGTCGAGATACCGGGTCCCTGGCAGCACAGGTACATCGCTGCCAACGGAGCCCGGTTCCATGTCGTCGACGCCAATGCTCCTGACGACGCCCCGTCGGGGCGTCCACTCGTGCTGCTCCTGCACGGCTTCCCGGAGTTCTGGTGGACCTGGCGGGGGCAGCTCCCGGTGCTCGCCGAGCACGGCTATCGCGCGGTGGCGATGGACCTGCGTGGCTACGGCGGCTCGGACAAGCCACCCCGCGGCTACGACCCCGTCACCCTGGCCGCCGACGTGGCCGGGGTGGTCAAGGCGCTCGGCGAGCGGAGGGCGGTCGTCGTCGGCCAGGGCTGGGGCGGGTACGTCGCGTGGACAGCTGCCGCCTTGCACCCGCGTGTCGTGATGGGCCTGTGCGCCGTGGCCGCCCCGCACCCGTTGGTCATGCTGTCCACCCTCGTGAGGGGGCTGCGCTCGACCCGCACCTCGATCCCGCTAGCCCACGTCCTCGCCATGCAGGCACCGTTCGTGCCGGAGCGCCGGCTCTCCCGCCACGCGAGCGGCTACGTCGCCTCCCACCTGCGCTCGTGGAGCAGTCCGGCCTCGACGTTCCCCGACGAGCAGACGTCGACGCGCTACCACGACGCGCTGAGCCTGTGGCCGGCTGCCCACTGTGCCTTGGAGTACCACCGCTGGCTGGTGCGCTCACGGGTCCGCGCCGACGGTCGCCGCTTCGACGCGCTCATGCAGCCGCCGATCACGGTCCCCGTGTGCACGATCCACGGCGCCGACGACCCGGTGGCTCCGGTGCGGGCGAGCCTGCGGTCGCGTGACCGCGTGGACGCCCCGTTCGAGTCGCACGTCGTGCGCGGCGCGGGCCACTTCCCCCACGAGGAGCAGCCGGAGGACTTCAACCGGGTGCTGCTCCCTTGGCTGGAGTCGGTCAGCGAGAACTGACCGGCTCGAGCACGAACGTCCGGAGCCGGCGGCCCGTGATCCGCTGCTGGTACTTCACGTAGCCGCCGTAGATGCTCGTCGAGGCGGCGAGGATCCGGGAGCGCTCCTCCTCGGTCGCCTCACGTGCCACGACTTCGCGCGTGACCCCGTCGTAGGTCACGCTGGCCCGTGGGTCTGCCTCGAGGTTGAGGACCCAGGCGGGGGTGGCGGCCTGCCCGAAGTTGGTGCCGAGGAGCGCGACGGTGTCGCCGAACGGCAACGCGATGAGGTGGGTGGAGCGTGGCTGCCCGCTGCGGCGGCCGGTGCTGGTGAGCACGAGGACCGGCAGGCCCGCGAGCAGCCTGGGCAGGCTGACATGTCCCCGGGTCAGCCTGGTCACCGCCGTGTCGGCCCGCGCGAGGATGCGCGACATGAGCCAGGCCCCCGGACGTGTGGACGTGATCGCCTGCACCCCTCGCTGCAGGAGGTTCGCTCGCGCGTGGTGGTAGCCCAGGTCGGCGGCGAGACCCATCAGGCGCAGCCCCCCGTGTCGACCCGGGCGTTGCTGGTGATCCCGGCTGCGGCGCTCTCGGAGACCTGCTCGGCGGTCAGGGCGTAGCCGGTGTCCCGGTCGGTGACCGAGGCCGCGAAGATCACCCCGAGGACGTCCCCGTCCTCGGACAGCAGGGGACCGCCCGAGTTGCCGGGACGGACCAGCGCACGCAGCGAGAACACCTCACGGATCACCGAGCCGCTGCCGTAGATGTCGGGGCTGCGCAGGCGCTGCTTGCTCCGGATCTTGGCCGCCTGGACGTTGTAGGGCCCGTCGTTGGGGTAGCCGAGCACGGCGGCGTCGTCGCGTGCCTGCCCCGTCTTGTCGAATCGCAGGAACGGCCTGGTGAGCCCGTCCACCGCGAGGACGGCGACGTCGAGGTCCGGGTCGTAGTGCACCACCCGCCCGTCGACCTCCCGGTTGCCGACGAGGACCGTCGGGTCGTCGACCCCTGCCACCACGTGGGCGTTGGTCATGATCCGGTTCGGGGAGTACACGAAGCCGGTGCCCTCGACCCCCCGGCCACACTCGTTCTCGCCGCGGATCTTCAGGACGCTGGCTCGGGCCGCACGCACCTCCGGGTCGCGGGCGACCGCGTCCGACGGCGGCCCGACCTCGATGATGCGCTCGGGGGCGAACGGCTCGAGGTAGCGCGGGAAGAAGCTCGACCCGACGACCTCGTTGAACGCCTTCAGCGCCTGGTCGGCCCTGTCGGGCATCACCTGGTCCACCTCGGCGAGCACCGCCGAGGAGCGCACCTGCTTGCTGATTCCCGGCAGGGCGGACCCGCTCACCGCCACACCGAGCACCCAGGCCACGACGAGCACCGCGGCGGCGCTCAACGCTGCACCGCCCACGGCATCCACCGCACGCACGGGTTGCCACGTGATCCGGTCACGTATCCGTGACCCGACGTACTGGAAGATCGCCTGGCCGAAGGACGCGGACAGCAGCACGACGAAGAGCGCCGCGAGTGAGACCCACAGGGACGGCTCGGCGTCGCCGAGGAGCTGCGGAACCAGCCAGAGCACGCTGAAGAAACCGCCGATCAGGAGACCGGCGGTGGCGAAGGCCCCGGAGATGAACCCCTGCCAGTAGCCGGAGACGGCGTAGGCGAGGACCACCAGGACAAGGATCCAGTCGAGGACGTTCACGTGCCTGTCACAGGGAGCACCCTCACTGCTCTCGGAAGTCGGTGTTCGGCGGAGGCATCTCGCGAGCGTCGGCCTCCCGCGGGACGGTCAGCATATGGGTGGGCAGGTCACGGAGCCGGTCGGCATCCCAGGGCCTGGTCCAGCCGACGAAGTCGAAGAGCCGGGCGATGATGCCGGCGGTGAAGCCCCACAGCACGAGGTCCTTGTCCTCGCCGATGAGGAACGCCGGCCCCTTCCACCCCGACGGGTGGCGCACCGAGCAGCGGTGCTCGGGGTCGAGGAGCTCGTCGATCGGCACGCGGTAGACGGCGTGGACCTCCGCCGGGTCCACGGCGCTCACGTCGCACGGGGCGCGCCACCAGCCCAGGACCGGCGTGACGGCGAAGTTGCTCGGCGGCAGCCACAGCTCGGGGAGCATCGCGAAGACGTCGACGCCGGACGGGTCGAGCCCGGTCTCCTCCTCGGCCTCCCGCAGCGCCGTGTGCTCCGGCGTGGAGTCCTCGGGGTCGATCGACCCGCCCGGGAAGGAGACCTGCCCCGGGTGAGAGCGCATGTCGTGGGCCCGCTCGGTGAGCAGCAGGTCCGGACCCATCGCCCCCTCACCGAAGAGCATGAGCACCGCTCCCCGACGCGTGTCAGCCCCCTCGGGCGGGACGAACCGGGTCAGCTCGTCGGCGGTGATCTCCATCGCCCCGCGCCGGACGGGCTCGAGCCACGAGGGCAGCCGCGGATGACCTGCGGGCTCCTCGGTGTGGTCGCTCCCCCTGGGCAGGCGGGAGCGCATCGGCATCGGGTCGGACACGGCTTCGAGCCTACCCAGCAGCCCCGACACCGACACCGAGGTGCTCGTCGACGAGATCGGCGAGCTGGTCGTAGGACTCGATGACCAGGAACTCCACGTGGACCACCTCACCCGCCTCGTCCACGAGGACGATCCCCGGCAGTCCCCGCACCCGGAACGGCACCCGCAGCTCTCCGCCCGGATCGGCCACGCTGGGATAGGTCACCCCGGTCTGGTCCAGCAGGTCCAGCGCCCAGTCGGGGCGGGTGTCCTGGTAGTCCACGCCGAGGACGCGCACCCGGTCGCCCGCACGCTCGTGGAGCTGCTGGTAGTACGGCAGCTCCTCGCGGCACGGCCCGCACCACTGCGCCCACAGGTTCACCACCATCGGCCCCCGCAGCGTCGCCAGGTCCACGTCCCGGCCGCCACCGAGGCAGGCGAGGGTCACCTCGGGCAGCGGCCTCTCCGCCTGCGGGGCGGGGCCGTCCGGGGCCGGGCAGTCGGCGATCCCCGCCTGCTCCTTGGCCGCCCTCAGCCCAGGGGTGTCGACGTCGACGTCCACCGCGAACCTGCCCGGCCCCCCGGAGGTCTCCTCGGCGTCAGGGCCCTCGGTGGGGAGGCAGCCCGCGAGCAGGAGTACGCCGGACGCGGCGGCAGCAGCCAGGGACAGACGTGAGACTCGTCTCACGCGCGGCCCTCCGTCCGCACGAGCTTCCGGGCCGCCTCGGGGTCGGTCGGCCCCTCGCCGTACGCCGGGCACCACCTCGCCACGGGACACGCCCCGCAGGCGGGGTTGCGGGCATGGCAGATACGGCGGCCGTGCCAGATGAGGTGGTGACTGAGCATGGTCCAGTCCCGCTTGGGGAACAGCGACCCGACCTCGTGCTCGACCTTGACCGGGTCTGTCTCCTCGGTCCACCCGAAGCGTCGGGCGAGCCGGCCGAAGTGGGTGTCCACGGTGATCCCCGGGACGTCGAAGGCGTTGCCGAGCACGACGTTGGCGGTCTTGCGCCCCACGCCGGGCAGCTTCACCAGGTCCGCCAGTCGGTTGGGCACCTCGCCGTCGTGGCTCTCGACCAGTGCCTGCGAGAGCTTCAGCAGCGCCTCGGTCTTGGCACGGAAGAAGCCGGTGGGCTGGATCAGCTGCTCGAGCTTCCCCCTGTCGGCGCCTGCCATCGCCTGCGCGTCGGGGTACGCCGCGAACAGCGCGGGTCGCACGGCGTTGACCCTCTTGTCGGTGGTCTGGGCCGAGAGGACCGTGACGACGAGCAGCTCGAAGGGGTTGTCGAAGTCGAGCTCGCAACGCGCCTCAGGGTAGGTCTCGGCGAGCACGCGGTTGATCTTCCGGGCACGGCGGACGAGGGCGGTGTCAGGCACGATGCACATCGTACGGGCGTCTGACTGGCGATCGTTTTGGCGAAACAGGTGGCTGATACGTCAGACTGTGACCAAATGCACCGCCGGGTAGAGCGCCAGGCGTTGACGAGGAGGACTACTCGTGGATAACGACGTGCTGCGTCAGGCACCTCTCTTCAGTGCCCTCGATGACGAGGCAGCCACCGCCCTGCGCGCCTCGATGGCGCAGACCAAGCTGCGCCGCGGCGAGGTGCTGTTCCGAGAGGGCGACGAGGGCGACAAGCTCTACATCGTCATCGACGGCAAGGTGAAGCTCGGCCGCACCTCCTCCGACGGCCGCGAGAACCTCCTCGCGATCCTCGGCCCGGGCCAGATGTTCGGCGAGCTGTCCCTGTTCGACCCCGGGCCGCGCTCCGCGACGGTCACGGCCGTCACCGACAGCACGTTCTCCTCCCTCTCCCACGAGGACCTCCTGAAGTGGCTAGAGGGGCGCCCCGCCGTCTCTCGGGGGCTGCTCAGCCAGCTCGCGGGCCGCCTTCGCAAGGCCAACGACGTCGTCGCCGACCTCGTGTTCTCCGACGTCCCCGGCCGGGTCGCCAAGGCGCTCCTCGACCTCGCGGACCGCTTCGGCCGCACTGCCGACGACGGCATCCACGTGCACCACGACCTCACCCAGGAGGAGCTCGCCCAGCTCGTCGGCGCCTCCCGCGAGACCGTGAACAAGGCCCTCGCCGACTTCGCCTCGCGCGGGTGGCTGCGCCTCGAGCCCCGCTCGGTCGTGATCATGGACATCGAGAGGCTGGGCCGCCGGGCCCGCTAGGCTCCCGCCCGGCAGACGCGCCGGGTCAGCCCTGCAGGTAGGCGATCTGCGCCCGGACCGACAGCTCGGCGGCTCCCCAGAGCACCGGGTCGACGTCGGCGTACACCTTCTCCACGACGGCCCTCGCCAGGTCCGAACGCGCCGGGTCGAGGTCCCGGAGTGCCTCCCGGACCTGCTCGAGCCGCTCCTTGCGGTGGGCGAGGTAGTAGTTGAGGGCAGCGAGCGCATCGGCGATGACCGGGCCGTGGCCGGGCCAGACCGACTCGACCTCGTGAGCCTCGGCGAGGGCGTGGAGCCGGTGGAGCGAGTCGAGGTAGGCGCCGAGCTGCCCGTCGGGGTGTGCCACGACCGTCGTACCCCGACCGAGGACCGTGTCGCCGGTCAGCACCGCGCGCTCGGAGTGCACCACGAAGGACAGCGAGTCGGAGGTGTGCCCAGGGGTACCCACGACGTGGATCTCGAGCCCGTCGACCTCGACCACGTCCCCGTCGTCGAGGCCCTCGGACCCGAGGCGGTGGTGGGGGTCGAGGGCGCGCACGCCGCACCCCATCCGTTCGGCGAAGGATCGGGCGGCCTCGGAGTGGTCCGCGTGACCGTGGGTGAGGAGCACGACGGCGACCTGCTCCGCCGCGTCGGCGACCGCGTCGAGGTGGACGGCGATCTCGGGCCCGGGGTCCACCACGACGGACCGTCGGGCACCGGGGTCGCGCAGGACCCAGGTGTTGGTGCCGTCGAGAGTCATGATGTTCGGGTTCGGAGCGAGCACGCACCGCGCCCGCTCCCCGAAGGTGCCTCCCGACCAGCCCGTCACGCGCGCAGCCTCTTCGAGACCTCCCCGGCCAGCTCCACCAGGTGGTCGGGCAGCTTGACGTAGGCAACCTCGCCCTCGATGACACCGGTCGGCTCGACCGTCCCGAGGTCGCGTCCGGCAGCGGCCTCGAAAGCCACGTGGGGCGTGGAGCAGTCGAAGAGCTCGAGGAAGGTGCAGTACTGCGGAGGCAGCACCAGCATCTCCTGCTCGTCGGCCGCCGTGATCGCCTCCCGCACGGGAAGCCAGGTGACCTCCACCGACTCGGTGGACACGTCGCGGGTCTCCTGGCCCGGTGGCAGCTCGGCGACGAAGAACCAGGTCATGTAGCGCCGCGGCTCGAAGACCGGCGTCAGCCAGGTGCTCCACACCCGCAGCAGGTCCGAGCGCAGCTTGAGCTCGCGCCGGGCGAGGAAGTCGGTGAAGGAGAGCTCGCGCGCCTCGAGACGGCGACGGTCATCCTCCCAGTCCGCCCCGGTGGTGTCCTCGACGATGCTGTCCTCGGTGGGGCCGGCGAAGAGCACGCCGGACTCCTCGAACGTCTCGCGCACGGCGGCGCACACGAGCGCCTTGGCCAGCGGGACGTCCACACCGAGCCGAGCGGCCCACTCCTCCGGGGAGGGGCCGACCCAGGCGACGGCGTGGTCGAAGTCGCGGGGGTCGACGCCGCCTCCGGGGAAGACGGCCATCCCTCCGGCGAAGGCCATGTCGAGGTGGCGGCGCAGGAGGTACACCTCGAGGGCGCCCGGGTCCTGCGTCCGCCCCTCGCGCATGAGCACGATGGTCGCCGCGTTGCGCGGCTCCGCCGGCTTGACCGTGCCGTCGAGGAAGCCGCGCACCTGCTCGGTGAAGTGCGGCGGCAGCCGGAGCACGCCGTCCATCAGACCTCGACGACCAGCTCGACCTCGACCGGGGCGTCGAGGGGAAGCACCGGCACGCCGACGGCGGAGCGGGCGTGACGGCCGGCCTCCCCGAAGACCTCGCCGAGCAGCTCGGAGACGCCGTTCGCGACGCCCGGCTGGCCCGTGAAGTCCGGGGTGGACGCCACGAAGGCGACGACCTTGACGATCCGCTTGACCTGCGACAGCTCGCCGACCTCGGCGCGGATCGCCGCGAGAGCGTTGAGCGCACACTGCCGGGCGCACTCGACGGCCTCCTCGGGCGTGACCTCGCCACCGACCTTGCCGGTGGTGATCAGCTGGCCCTCGCGCATCGGCAGCTGCCCGGAGGTGAACACGTGGTTGCCGCTTCGCACGGCGGGGATGTATGCCGCCACCGGCTTGGCCACCTCGGGGACGGCGAGACCGAGCCCGGCGAGCCGCTCCTCGGGGGTGCTCATCGCGGCGCTCACTGCTTGGGGCGCTTGAAGTAGGCGACCAGGTTCTCGGGGTTCATGCCCGGCACGACCTGCACCAGCTCCCAGCCGTCCTCGCCGAAGTTGTCGAGGATCTGCTTGGTGGCGTGCACGAGGACCGGGGCGGTCAGGTATTCCCATTTCGTCATAGCGGCGAGCCTAGCGGCCCGCTCCGACTCGGAGCAGGCCGCCAGGCGTCAGCCGAGGACCGACCCGAAGGTCAACGGGTGATGGTCGGCGCGGTGTCCGCGCGCGAGCCGTCGCCGCCGCCGCCGAGGTTCCCGTCGCCGTTGACGTGGTCGACGATCCGCTCCGCGAAGGCCAGCTCACGACGGCGCATGATCTCGCGGTGGTCGGCCATCAGCGCCTTCGCCGTGGCGAAGGCCATCAGCACCATCACGATGCTGAACGGCAGCGCGACGAGGATGGCCATCGTCTGCAGAGCGAGGAGCCCGCCCGCCACGAGGAGGACGGCCGCGATGAGGCCCTCGAGCCCCGCCCAGAACGCACGGCTCCACACCGGCGGGTTCTGGTCACCGCCGGTGGCGATCATGTCGACCACGAACGAGCCCGAGTCGGAGCTGGTCACGAAGAACACCACGATCAGGAAGATCGCCACGGCACTCAGCAGGCCCGCCGCCGGGAGGGTGTCGAAGAGCTGGAACAGGGCGGTCTCGGTGGTGACGGCGCCCTCCTCGTCGACCAGGCCGCCGTCGCCGAACAGCTCGCGGAACAGCGCAGAGCCGCCCAGGATCGAGAACCACAGGAAAGTCAGCAGCGTGGGGACGAGGAGCACCCCCAGCACGAACTCCCGCACGGTCCGCCCCCGCGAGATCCGGGCGATGAAGACACCCACGAACGGCGCCCAGCTCATCCACCAGCCCCAGTAGTAGGTGGTCCAGCCGGACAGCCCGTCCTGGCCGGAGCCCCCGTGGAAGGAGAAGGTGTTGAACGACAGGCGCAGGAAGCCTTGCAGGTACGAGCCGACCTGCTGGACGAAGTCACTGAGCAGGAACACCGTCGGCCCGAGGACCAGCACCGCGAACATCAGCAGGCCCGCGAGGCCCATGTTGATGCTCGACAGCCACTTGATCCCACGGTCGATGCCGGTGACGACCGAGATCAGCGCGATCAGGGTGATGCCGAGGATCAAGGACACCAGGACCGTGTTGGTCGCCTCGTCGACGACACCGAGGTAGGCGAGGCCGGCACCGATCTGGGAGGCGCCCAGGCCGAGCGAGGTCGCCACGCCGAAGAGCGTCCCGACCACTGCGATCACGTCGATGAGGTCGCCCCAGAAGCCGGTGACGCGCTTGCCGAGCAGCGGCTCGAGCGCCCACCGGATGGAGACCGGGCGGCCCTTTCGGTGGATGGCGTAGGCGACGGCGAGACCGACCACGACGTAGATCGCCCAGGCGTGCAGACCCCAGTGCAGGAAGGTGACGTCCATCGCGTTACGGGCCAGGTTCGCGTCGTCGCCTCCGGTCCCCGGCGGCGGTGCGGCGAAGTGGTTCAGCGGCTCCGCGACGCCCCAGAACACCAGGCCGATGCCCATGCCGGCGGCGAAGAGCATCGCGAACCAGGAGCCGAGACCGAACTCCGGCTCGGCGCCGTCCCGGCTCAGCCGGATGGTGCCCATCGGCGACAGCGCGATCCAGATCGCGAAACCGACGAAGCCGGTGACGACGAGGACGTACCACCAGCCCAGGTCGGTCACCACGTTGGTGTTCGCGGCGGTGATCAGCTCCCCCATGCGGCCGGGCATCACGGCGGCCAGCGTGACGAACACCAGCAGCAGGACCGCCGCTGGGATGAACACCTTCGGGTACGGCATCAATCCTGATCGCTTCGCCGGCTGCGTCACCGGCTCCGTTGTCGGGGGACTCTCTGGCATGGGTCGTCGACCTCCACAGCTCGTTCTCGGGTTCAGAAGGCACTTCTACCCACGTTAGGGAGATCCGGCACATGGGTCATGTCGACGCGTGAGCCAGGCCATAGGTTGGGGCCCGTGCCCAGCGACGACGACCTCGGCTCTGTGAGCAGACTCGCACTGCCCCTTCCCGACGCGGTGGTCCGTTACGCCGCCCACGACGACGGGCTGATCGACGTACACCTGCCGGCGACGGGACGGGCGGGACCCCTCGTCGTACTCCTGCACGGGGGGTTCTGGAAGGCTGCCTACGACCGCAGGCACACCAGGGCCGCGGCAGCGGCACTGGCCGCGGAAGGGTTCGTGGTCGCGACCCCGGAGTACCGCAGGGTCGGCGGGGGCGGAGGGTGGCCGACGACCGCCGAGGACGTCGACGAGGCGGTCGGGTCGTTGCCGCGCCTCCTCGAGGGGCTCGGTGTCCGCGCGACCGGCATGACGGTGGCGGGCCACTCCGCGGGGGGCCATCTGGCCCTCTGGCTCGCGAACCAGGAACACCGTCTCGACCGGGTGGTCGGGCTGGCGCCGGTCGGTGACCTCCGGGCCGCTGCGCGTCAGGGACTCGGCGGTGGAGCGACCCCGGCGCTGCTCGGAGGTACGCCGGAGGAGCGGCCGGCGGCCTACGACGCCGCCGACCCACTGACCCGGCTGGCCACCCGGCCTGCCTGCGAGGTGGTCGTCCTGCACGGGTCCGCCGACGAAGCCGTGCCCGTCGCGAGCTCACGCTCACTCGTGGAGGCCCGTCCCTTCGTCGATCTCCGGGTCCTCGAAGACGCCGACCACTTCGACCTCGTCAACCCCACCTCCCTCGCCTGGCCCGCCGTGGTCGACGCGCTGCGCTGACCGGGTGAGAGGCTGGAGGGCATGACACGTCCCGCCATCGCGATCGTCGGCGCCGGCCCCGCCGGGACGATGCTCGCGCTCGGCCTGCTCCAGGAGGGGTGGCCGGTGACGCTGGTCTCGGGCCGGAGCGCGGAGGAGATCCGCTCAGGCCCGGTCATGTCGAGCCAGGTCACGTTCGAGTCCGCACTCGAGGTGGAGACCACGCTGGGCGTCACCGCCCTGCTGCCCCCGTCCCCACCACTGCGCCGGATGGAGTACGACGTGCAGCGGCTCGACGGGACCCGCACGGCGTTCACGGTCCCCCTCGAGCAGCCCGCGCACTCGGTCGACCTGAGGCTGAAGATCCCGGCCCTGCTGGAGGAGATCGAGCGCCTCGGCGGGAAGGTCGTCGTCGGCAACGCCTCCGTCGAGGATCTCGAGGACCTCGCGCGCACCCATGACCTCGTCGTCGTCTCGACCGGGCGGGGCGGGTTGGCCGGGCTGTTCGAGGACGACCCGGAGCGTTCGCCGTACTCCTCCCCTCAACGCACCGTCGCGCTCACCTACCTCCACGGCGTCGAGCCGGTCGAGGGGCCCGCGCTGCGCTACCACGCGGTCGAGGGCGTCGGCGAGTGCTTCACCTGCCCGGCCCTGAGCGTCGAGGGTCCCTGTGACATCTACGTCGTCGAGGGCGTCCCCGGCGGCCCCCTTGACCGGTGGTCGGACGTGGAGACCGACGACCAGCACCTCACCCGGTTGAAGGAGGTCCTCGCCGCGCACTTCCCCGCCGAGGCGGACCGGGTCGGCGAGGCGGTCCTCGCCGACGAGCACGCGGTCCTGCGCGGTGCCTTCACCCCCGTCGTACGCCGGCCCGTCGGCACCCTGCCGTCCGGTGCGACCGTGCTGGGCATGGCCGACGCCGTCGTCCTGAACGACCCGCTGACCAGCCAGGGGTCGAACAACGCAATCAAGTCCGCGTCGTTCTACCTCGAGGCGATCACCGCCCACGACGGGGCCTTCGACGCGGGCTGGATGCAGCGGACCTTCGACAACTTCTGGCGCGGGTGGGCGCGCTGGGCGACGGCCTGGACGAACTCCTGGCTCCAGCCGGCCAGGCCCCACCAGCGCAAGGTCGTGGCCGCGGCGGCCGAGCACCGCGCTGTGGCGGCGCGGATCGTGGCCGGCTTCGACGACCCGATGCTGTTCGTCCCGTGGTGGTTCGAGGAGACCGAGGCCGAGCGATTCCTCGCCGGCCGGCTCGCCGAGGAGACGGCGCGCTTCGACCTGCGCGACCTGCGGCGGGCGTTCGGGCAGTACGCCACCGGGGTCACCGTCGTCACGACCACCGACGAGTCGGGCCGCCCCTGGGGGATGACCGCGAACTCCTTCACCTCGGTCTCCCTCAACCCTCCCCTCGTCCTGTGGGCGGCAGCGAGGAGCTCGCCGTCCCTCGAGGCGTTCCTGGCCGCCGGACGGTTTGCCGTGAACGTCCTGGCCTCGGACCAGCACCACCTGTCGCGGCAGTTCGCCACCTCGGGCGCGGAGAAGTTCGAGGGAGTCGTGCTCGTCGGGACCGACCCCCCTGTCCTCGAGGGGACGGTGGCACACTTCGTCTGCCGCAAGACCCGCACCGTCGAGGCCGGTGACCACCTCGTGCTCTTCGGCGAGGTGGAGTCCTACGACGCCGCCGGCGGCGAGCCGCTGGTGTTCCACTCCGGCGCGTACCGGCTCGCCACCCGCCACCCGGACGTCTGACCAATTACCAAGGTATGCAGGCGTTCTGTCTCCTCCCATGGTGATCTTGCCGTGGGAAGAGACAGATTCCCGTGGGAAGTGGCCCCCTGCGTACGCCTGAAGACGTCCCCAACGCCCACCCCGGCGCACTCCACCCCCATCCACGAAACCAGCACGTGGGCCTTGCCTCCCCCGGGTCGGACACTGCGGTCATGGACCATCTTCGCCAGCTGGCCGCGACCGACGGGTGCTTCACACGTGCCGACGCACTCCGCGCCGGGCTCGACGACAACGCCATCCGTCGGGCGCTCAAGGCGCGGCTGTGGACACGTGTTCGCTGGGGCGTCTACACGTTCACGGACCTGTGGAGCGAGCAGGACGCAGTCACGAGACACCTCGCCGCTGCCCGCTCGGTCGCCAGGAAGCTCGGCTCTGCTGTCGCGCTCAGCCACGTGAGCGCAGCGCTCGACCACGGCCTGACCGTCTGGAACGCCGACCTGTCTCTGGTGCACGTGACCCGGCTTGACGGCGGGGCAGGCCGCATCGAGTCAGGCGTCCATCACCACGAGGGATTCTGCGCGGGCTCCGAGGTGGACGAGAAGGACGGCTACCTGATGGTGAAGCCGGTCAGGGCTGCGCTGGAGACAGCGGCGCTGGTGTCGACGGAGGCCGCGGTCGCCGCGCTCGACTCCGGGCTCCACCTGAAGCAGTTCAGTGTGGAGGAGCTCGACGAGACCTTCGCTCTCATGCAGCACTGGCCGGACACCCTGCACCTGCAGTTCGCCGTGCGCTTCGCGGACGGTCGTTCGGAATCCGTCGGCGAGTCGCGGGCCCGCTTCCTCTGCTACCGGCATGGGCTGCCTGCCCCCGAGCTGCAGTTCCCCGTGTACGACGAGCGCGGGGTCCTCGCGGGGTTGACCGACATGGCGTGGGAGGAGCACCGGCTCCTCGGCGAGTTCGACGGCAAGGTCAAGTACGGCCGGCTGCTCCGACCGGGTGAGGGACCTGGTGACGCGGTGTTCCGCGAGAAGCGCCGCGAGGACGAGCTTCGCCGACTGACGGGTTTCTCGATGGTCCGCCTGACGTGGGCAGACCTCTACCGCGGCGCTGAGACCGCAGCCCGGATCCGCGCGTTGATGCGCCGGGCTGCGTGACGCCTCCCCACGGCAATCTGTCTCTTCCCACGGCAAGATCACCATGGGAAGAGACAGATTGCCTGCATACCTTGGTAATTCGTGGCCGGCGGCCCGCTCAGGCGAGGGGCGGCTCGGTCTTCTCCCGGACCTCGTCCTCGGTCACGTCGGGGGCGAGCTCGACGAGCTTGAGCCCCCCGCCCTCGGGCAGCACGTCGATGACGGCGAGGTCGGTGATGATCCGCTGCACCATGCCCTTGCCGGTGTAGGGCAGCGAGCAGTCGTCGACGATCTTGTAGGAGCCGTCCTTGGCGACGTGCTCCATGAGCACGATCACGCGCTTGGCGCCGTGGACGAGGTCCATCGCGCCGCCCATGCCCTTGACCATCTTCCCGGGGATCATCCAGTTGGCGATGTCACCGCGTCGCGAGACCTGCATCGCGCCGAGGATCGCGGCGTCGATCTTGCCGCCGCGGATCATGCCGAACGACGTCGCGGAGTCGAAGAACGACGCCCCCCGTCGCAGGGTCACGGTCTCCTTGCCGGCGTTGATGAGGTCGGGGTCCTCCTCGCCCTCGTAGGGGTAGGCCCCGACCCCGAGGATGCCGTTCTCCGACTGAAGCACCAGCTCCACGTCGTCGGCGACGTAGTTCGGCACCATGGTCGGCAGGCCGATGCCGAGGTTGACGTACGACCCGTCGGTCAGCTCCGAGGCCGCCCGGGCTGCCATCTGCTCCCGTGTCCACGCCATGTCAGGCCCCCTCTCCGGCGCCGCCGCGAGGCCGCACCGTCCGCTTCTCGATCCGCTTGTCCGCCGCCTGCTCCGGGGTCAGCGCGACCACGCGCTGCACGAACACCCCGGGCGTGTGCACCTCGGCGGGGTCGATCTCACCGGGCTCGACGAGATGCTCGACCTCGGCGATGGTGACCCGTCCACACATCGCGGCCAGCGGGTTGAAGTTCTGCGCGGACTCCCGGTAGACGAGGTTGCCGTGCCGGTCGCCCTTCCAGGCGCGCACGAGGCCGAAGTCGGCCACGATCGCCTGCTCGAGCACGAACTCCTTCGGCCCCTCGGCGGTCTCGAACTCGCGGACCTCCTTGGCCGGCGAGGAGACGATCACGTTGCCCTCCGTGTCGTACTTCCACGGCAGGCCGCCCTCGGCGACCTGGGTGCCGACACCGGTGGCTGTGTAGAAGGCCGGGATGCCCGACCCGCCGGCCCGCATCCGCTCGGCCAGCGTCCCCTGCGGCGTCAGCTCCACCTCGAGCTCGCCGTGGAGGTACTGCCGGGCGAACTCCTTGTTCTCCCCGACGTAGGACGACACCATCCGGCGGATCCGCTTCGCGAACAGCAGTCGACCGAGCCCCCAGTCGTCCACGCCGCAGTTGTTCGACACCGCCTCCAGCTCGTCGGCACCCTGCTCGAGCAGGGCCTCGATCAGCACCGACGGGATGCCGCACAACCCGAATCCACCCACTGCGAGCGACGAGCCGCTGCCGATGTCGGCAACCGCCTCGGCGGCACTCGCGACGACCTTGTCCACGAAGTCCTCCCTCGACGCAATTCCGCCGCGTCGCACGGGGAGGTACGACGGGCGGCTGACTCCTGTGATCCTAGCCACGGACGACCTGCCGGGATCATCCCGTGTCTCCACACATCAGGGAACAGAACATCACTGCTTCCCACATGAGTGTCGTCACACGACTCCCGGACACTGGTGGCCACGCGTAGGCTCCGAGGCGTGGCATCGACATCGACGAAGCAGCCTGACCCCGGCCCGGCCTGGGACGACGTCCTCCTGCACGTCGTGACCGGCAAGGGCGGGACCGGCAAGACGACTGTTGCGGCGAGCCTGGCCCTGGCGCTGGCCTCACGGGGCAAGACCGTCCTGCTGTGCGAGGTGGAGGGGCGGCAGGGCCTCGCGCAGCTGTTCGACGTGCCCCCTCTCCCGTACGAGGAGACGCGCATCGCGAGCGGGCCCGACGACGGCGGTGACCTCTACGCCCTTGCGATCGACCCGGAGTCGGCGCTGCTGGAGTACCTCGCCATGTACTACCGGCTCGGCCGGGCCGGTAAAGCGCTCGACCGCTTCGGCGTCGTCGACTTCGCGACCACGATCGCGCCGGGAGTGCGTGACGTCCTCCTCACCGGCAAGATCTACGAGGCCGCCTACCGCAACAAGCGCGGCAAGAACCACCGGACGTACGACGCGATCGTGCTCGACGCGCCGCCCACCGGTCGGATCGCGCGGTTCCTCAACGTGAACAGCGAGCTCGCCGGCCTGGCCAAGGTGGGCCCGATCCGAAGCCAGGCTGACTCGATCATGACCCTGCTGCGCTCACCGCGCACCGCGGTGCACCTGACCACGGTCCTGGAGGACATGCCGGTCCAGGAGACCGCGGACGGCATCGCCGAGCTCCGCGCCAACGACCTCCCGGTCGGGGCGGTCATCGTCAACTTGGTGCGCGAGAACGTGCTCGACGAGCAGGCCCGTGCGCGGGCCCTCACCGGCGAGCTTCCGCGAGAGCAGATCGAGAAGGACCTCGACCGGGTAGGCGTGCCGACCACGCCCGAGACCGTCGAGGGCCTCCTCACAGAGGCGCGGGAGCACGCCGAGCGCCGGGCGCTGGAGGACGAGCAGCGCGAGCGCATCGCGGGGCTCGGTGTCCCGACGTACGAGCTGCCCCGGCTGCCCGACGGCATCGACCTCGGCGGGCTCTACGAGCTCGCCGCCGACCTTTGCGAACAGGGGCTCGCATGACCACACGAGGCAGGTCCAACCCCCGCGTCGGCCCGCTGGCAGGCAGGCCCGAGGAGGCGCCGCGGCTGGACATCGACCGTCTGCTCGACGACCCCGCCACCCACATCATCGTGTGCACGGGGTCCGGCGGGGTCGGCAAGACGACTACCTCGGCCGCGCTGGCGCTGCGGGCGGCCGAGCGGGGCCGCAAGGTCGTGGTGCTCACCATCGACCCGGCCCGCAGGCTGGCCCAGTCGATGGGGATCGGGTCCCTCGACAACACCCCGCGCCCGGTGCCGGGCGTGGGCGGGGAGGGCACCCTCGACGCGATGATGCTGGACATGAAGCGGACCTTCGACGAGGTCGTGGAGAGCCAGGCCAGCCCCGAGAAGGCCGCGCAGATTCTGGCCAACCCCTTCTACCAGGTGCTCTCGAGCTCCTTCGCCGGCACCCAGGAGTACATGGCCATGGAGCGGCTCGGCCAGCTCCACAAGGATGCGGTGAAGACCGGCAAGTGGGACCTCATCGTGGTGGACACACCGCCGTCGCGGTCCGCGCTGGACTTCCTCGACGCCCCCGAGCGACTCTCCAGCTTCCTCGACGGGCGGTTCATCAGGATCCTGCTCGCGCCGGCGCGTGGGCCTGCGCGGCTGATGACCGCGGGACTCGGTGTGGTCACGAACGCCCTCAGCAAGATTCTCGGCACGCAGGTCCTGCGGGACATGCAGACCTTCGTCGCGGCGATGGACACGGTGTTCGGCGGATTCCGCCAGCGGGCGCAGCAGACGTTCGCGCTGCTCCAGGCGCCGGGTACGGCGTTCGTGGTGGTGGCCGCTCCGGAGCCGGATGCGCTGCGTGAGGCGTCGTACTTCGTGGAGCGACTGGCCGGGGAGAACATGCCCCTGGCCGGCCTCGTGGTCAACCGGGCGGGCACCGTCACCTTGGCCGGGCTCTCCGGCGATCAGGCGATGGCAGCCGCGGAACGGCTCGACGCGGACGCGGACGGCCCCGGCGCCATGACGGCAGGACTGCTGCGCCTCCACGCGGACCGGACCCGGATCGTGGCACGGGAGACACATCTGCGCCAGCGGTTCGAGGCGGCGCACCCGCATGTGCCGACGGCTGTCATGCCCGCGCTGTCGACGGACGTGCACGACCTCGACGGGCTGCGACAGGTGGGTGAGCTGCTGGCCGGCTGAGCCGGCCCAGTGGCAAAGGTCTCAGGCGGAGGCGGAGATGCCGCGTGAGGCGGCGACGTGGTCGGCCTTGGCGGTCTCGAGGAGCGTGCGCCAAGAGGTGACGTTCGGGCGCTTGCGAAGCAGGGCACGGCGCTCGCGCTCGGTCATGCCGCCCCACACACCCCACTCGATCTGGTTGTCCAGTGCCTCAGCCAGGCACTCGGTGCGCACCGGGCAGCCTGCGCACAGCTGCTTCGCCCGGTTCTGGGCAGCGCCGCGCACGAACAGCTCGTCGGGCCGGGTCTGGTTGCACAGAGCCTTGGTGGCCCAGTCGTCGTGCCAAGTCATGATGCGCTCCTCCGAGATTCTGACCCGTCCGCATTCCCCCGCGGACGGCGCGAGTCAAGCCCCTTGCGATAAAAGTTAAGGAGTCAGCGCATTTCGAAACAGACACAGAGGGAGGAACTTCCCATAGTCCCTTTTAACTACCCGGGAGGGTCGAACGTCCCAACCGGCCGCGTCAGATGCGGGTTCCCGGGGCTGCTCCGAGCCTAGGCGACGGCCGTCGCCACCGCAGTAGTCCGCACGTAGCCCCTTCGGACCATTCCGGCGGGCCGGACGTCGACACGCCCAGCGGGAAAACCTGCTGTTGCCCGCTCAAATGGGATAACGGGTACCTCCGTGAGGTCACGTACCCTGGGAGCCATGTCTGCCAGCAGAGACAGCCGTCTCGGGTTCGCCAGCGTCCTCTCCCACCTCGGTGTCATGGCCGCGGTGTCGGCCGTCATGGGCCTGCTCGTGGCCGGCCTGGCCATCCCGTTCGCGGGCGTCGCGGGCCTCGGGGCTCGCTCGGTCGCGGAGAGCATCGACCACCTGCCCTCGGAGCTGGCCGCGGAGCCGCTCGCCGAGCGCACCCGCCTGCTGGCCAAGGACGGCAGCGTGCTGGCGACCTTCTACGACGAGAACCGGGTGAACGTCCCCCTCGACGAGGTCGCGCCGATCATGCGCAAGGCGATCCTTGCCATCGAGGACTACCGCTTCTACGACCACGGCGCGATCGACCTCAAGGGCACCTTGCGGGCCTTCGTCACCAACCAGGCCAACGACGGCGTGGTGCAGGGCGGGTCCTCGATCACCCAGCAGATGGTGAAGATGACGCTGGTGAGCCAGGCGGAGACCGACGAGGAGCGGGCCGCCGCGACCGCGGACACCTACGAACGCAAGCTCAACGAGCTGCGCTACGCGATCGCCTTCGAGGAGAAGTACGACAAGGACTGGATCCTCGAGCGCTACCTCAACATCGCCTACTTCGGCGACGGCGCCTACGGCATCGAGGCCGCCTCTCGGCACTTCTTCTCCAAGAGTGCCTCGAAGCTCGAGCTCCACGAGGCCGCGCTCCTCGCCGGCCTGGTGAAGAACCCCACGGGCTACGACCCGACCAACGACCGTGAGCGTGCCAAGGATCGCCGCGACGTGGTCCTCGCCCGCATGGCACAGCTCAACGTCATCTCCAACAGTGAGTACGACGAGGCGAGGTCGAGGAACCTCGGGCTGAAGGTCACCCCGGCGCGCAACGGCTGTGTCTCCTCCCTCGGCTCGTTCTTCTGCGACTACGTCCGCGAGTACCTCGTCCAGGACAAGGACCTCGGACGCACGGTCGAGGCTCGGACGCAGCTGCTGACCTCCGGCGGTCTGACCATCAAGACCACGCTCGACCCGCGCTTCCAGAAGGCGGCGAACGCCTCGGTCCGCAACCACGTCAACTCCACCGACCGTGCGATCGGCGGCCTGGCGATGGTCGTGCCTCGCAGCGGAGAGGTTCGCGCCCTGGCCCAGTCCCGGCCGATGGGCCGCGACAAGAAGGAGGGCCAGACCTTCCTCAACTACGTCACCCCGCCCCAGTACGGCGACGCGAACGGCTTCCAGGCGGGGTCGACGTTCAAGGTCTTCGTGCTTGCCGCGGCCATCAGGCAGGGTGTGTCCCTGTCGACGCAGATCAGCTCCCCCCAGCAGGTCAACCTGCCGGTGAGCAGCTTCCGTCGATGTGACGGCCCGATCCGCAGCACCGAGGTGTGGTCGCCGCAGAACTCCACCGGGTCGGGCACCTTCGACCTCTACACCGGCACTCAGCAGTCGGTGAACACCTTCTTCGCCCAGCTCGAGCAGCGCACGGGTCTGTGCGAGCCGGTCAAGCTCGCCCGCGCGATGGGGGTGACGGTCCCCGACGACCAGATCTACCCGCCGTTCACCCTCGGCGTGGTCAACACCGACCCGCTCACCATGGCCGGCGCCTACGCCACCTTCGCGGGACGCGGCCTGTACTGCGAGCCGCGTCCGGTCACCGAGATTCTCAACAGCAAGGGCAAGGTGCTCAAGGAGTACCCCAAGGAGTGCAAGCAGGTCATCCCCCGCGACGTCGCGGACGCCGTCAACGACGTTCTCCGCGGGGTTCAGGAGCCGGGTGGCTTCGGCTACAACGCAGGTATCTCCCTCAGCCAGCCGTCGGCCGGCAAGACCGGCACGATCAACAACAACATGGCGGTGTGGTTCATCGGCTACACCCCCAACCTCGCGACCGCTTCGATGATCGCCGGCGCGAACAGCCAGGGCGAGTGGGTGACCCTCAACGGACAGACCGTCGGTGGACGCTACATCAGCCGCGCCGCCGGCAGCACCAACGCAGGCCCCATGTGGGGCGATGCGATGAAGGCGATCCAGCAGTGGTTGCCTGACCGCGACTTCACCTCACCGGACCCGCGCACCATCAAGGGCAAGATGGTGACGGTGCCCAGCGTCTACGGGTACTCCCCCGAGGAAGCTGCCCGTGTCCTGCGCGAGGCGGGACTGTCGCCGGTGATCGGCCCGATGGTCGACTCCGCCAACGCCTACGGGACCGTGGCGTACCTCGACCCGGGCTCGGGCTCCACGGTCGGCTCGGGAAGCACCGTCACCATCTACGTCTCCGACGGCACCCCGTACGTCGCCCCGCAGCCCCCGTCCCGCCCGAACAACGACGGCGGAGGCAACAACAACGGCGGCGGCAACGATGGCGGGGGCGACAACGACGGCGGCGGGGGCACCGACGGTGGCGGCAACGACCGTGGCGGCGGCGGCAACGACTGACCGTTTCAGGCGAGCTGGCGGCGCACCTCGGCAGCGACAGCGGCGCCGTCGGCTCGGCCCTTGATCTGGGAGCTGATCGCGCCCATCACCTTGCCCATGGCCCGCATGCCCTCCTCGCGGGCGCCGGTCTGGGCGATGGCGGAGGTGACGAGGTCGACGATCTCGTCCTCCGTCAGCGGGGCCGGGAGGTAGTCGGCGAGCACCTCGGCCTCGGCGCGCTCCTTTGCGGCCATCTCGGTGCGCCCGGCGCCCTCGAACGCCTCGGCAGCCTCTCGTCGCTTCTTGGCCTCCGTGCTGAGAACCGCGACGACGTCCTCGTCGGTGAGCTCGCGGCTCTCCTTGCCGGCGACCTCGGCGTTGGTGACCGCGGTGAGGACCATCCGCAGGGTGGAGGAGCGCACCTCGTCGCGGGACTTGATGGCGGCGGTGAGGTCGGCTCGGAGGCGGTCCTTGAGATCACTCATGTGGACCATTGTGGCAGCCTTGTCGGATGCGACCGCAGCAGAGCAACGTGACCCGCACTCTGGCCTTCGGTGCACTAGTGGGCGCCGCCGGCGTCGTGTACGCAGCCGGCTACGAGTCCCGTGCCTACACCCTGCGCAGGGTCGAGATGCCGGTCCTCCCCCCGGGCAGCGCACCGTTGAAGGTCCTGCACCTGAGCGACGTCCACATGACCCCGGGTCAGTCGAAGAAGCAGGAGTGGCTGCGGTCCCTGGCGGCCCTGGGGCCCGACCTGGTGGTGAACACCGGTGACAACCTCGCACACATGAAGTCGGTCCCGGTGATTCTCGACTCGCTCGGTGACCTCCTCGACGTGCCCGGCGTGTTCGTGATGGGGTCCAACGACTACTTCGCGCCGTCGCTGCGCAACCCCCTGCGCTACCTGCTGCCCGATGACGGGCAACGCAACATCCACACCGCCAAGCTGCCGTGGCGCGACCTGCGGGCGGGCTTCGAGAGCCGGGGCTGGGTGGACCTGTCCAACCGTCGCGACCGGGTCGAGGTGGCGGGTCTGCGGTTCGCGTTCGTGGGCGTCGACGACCCCCACCTGGAGTACGACGACCTGCAGGCCGTCGCGGGATCGGCCGACCCTGACGCCGACGTGCGGGTCGCCGTCGCCCACGCGCCGTACCTCCGGGTCCTCGATGCCTTCGCTCACGACGGGTACGACGCGATCTTCGCCGGCCACACCCACGGCGGCCAGGTCTGCCTGCCCTGGAAGGGGGCGCTGGTCACCAACTGCGACCTGGAGCCCGCACGCGCCAAGGGGCTGCACCGCCACCCGGCGGAGTCGAGTCCGGGCGACGAGGCCAGTTCCTGGCTGCACGTCTCAGGGGGCCTCGGCACCTCTCCCTTTGCTCCGGTGCGGTTCGCCTGCCGCCCGGAGGCAAGCCTGGTCACGCTCACCGCCCGGTGATCGGTCCCGGTTTCGTGGCGCCCCACCTGCTCGGGTAGACTCCCCACGCCGTAAGGCGATCGGGCTGTGGCGCAGTTTGGTAGCGCGCGTCGTTCGGGACGACGAGGCCGCAGGTTCAAATCCTGTCAGCCCGACAGTGTGATGTCTCAGGACATCGGCGACAGCCGGACCTACGCGAAGTAGGTCCGGCTGTGGTCGCCACGAGGCGTGCGGGTCAAGGGAGGCCGGTGGCTCTCCGAAGGGACGCATCCGGTTACAGCCACTTCGCGGGGTCCACGGTCCCGCCGTTCTCGAAGACCATGAAATGCAGATGGCAGCCGGTGGAGGCACCGGTCGTGCCCACGAAGCCGATCACGTCGCCCCGCTGGACACGCTGGCCGGTGTAGGTCGAGTAGGCGCTGAGGTGGTTGTAGGAGCTGCCGAGGCCGACCCCGCGCCGTAGGCCGTGGTCCATGATGACCCGGTTGCCGTAGGCGCTGTGGTACCCGGTGGCGACCACGGTGCCACTGTCCGCTGCGCGAATCGGGGTACCGCACGAGGCACCGTAGTCCAGCCCGTCGTGGAGGGACCAGCGTTTGTAGACCGGGTGGAAGCGCATGCCGTAGGGCGAGGTGACGTAGCCGTTGACCGGTGTGAGGAGGCCGCTGGGAGACGGTGCGGGCGCGACGCGGCGAGGACGCGGCGCGGGCGCCTTGACCTTGGGCTTCGCCTGGGTCTTGGGTGCGCTGCGCTTCGATGCCTGCCGGGCGGCACGTCGCTGGGTCGCCTTTTGTTCCGCCCGCTCCGCCGCCTCCCTGGCTGCGACGGCACGCGCACGCGCCTTCGCGGCAGCCTCGGCGGCAGCTCGCCGGCGTGCTTCCTCTGCGCGCTGCCTCAGCAGCTCCCCGATCCGCTCGCGCTCGTCCTCGAGCTCGCGCAGCTCCTGGAGGTCGGTGGTCCGGGCGCTGGCGGCGTCCTGGCGGGCACGGGAACGAGCCTGCACGAGGCCGGCGATGCGGGCCTCTGTGGCCTCGGCCTCGGCCTCGAGCGCGGCCTTGCGAGCGAGGTTGTCCGCAGCGTCTGCGCGCAGCCTCGCGACCTCACGCCTCGCCTTGCGGACGCTCTGCTCCTGGACGGCGAGCATGACGCGGGACGCCTTGAGCCGCTCCAGCGACACCGCCTCCTTCTCCAGCACGTTGCCCACGGAGTTCAGCTGCCCCGTCAGCTCAGTGGCGTCCTGTGAGTGCATCACCATGGACAAGGCCAGGAGCCCAGGGTCCGCGCTGGCGTACTGCTCGACGGCGATCCGGCGTAGAACATCCTCCTGGCCCTGCACTCGAGCCTTGCCCTTGACGAGAGCGGTGCGCGCCTTACGCAGGTCCTGGGTGGCCTCGGTCAACCGCTTCCGCATCCGCGCATCGAGGGCCTGAGCGGCCGCGAGCTCGCCGCGCGTGCGGGCCAGGGTCGTCTTCGCCGTGCCGAGCGCGGTCCTGGCTCGACCCAGGCGGCGGCTCGCCGAGACCAGCTCTGCGCTCGACTGGTCCAGCTGCTGCTGGGTACGGCTGATCTTGCGGTCGACGTCGTCCTTCTGGTCGTCGATGGACATCGCCCAGCCCGCGGGGGGAACAGCCAGCAGCGCGAGGGCACACCCGGCGACCACCGCGGCTCGGGACCGCCCCCGGATGAGGGGAACGGCGTCCGCCAACCGCCTCGCCCAGCGGCTCATCCCACGGCGACTGTCGCCGGGCCCTCGCGCTTCGCCACCGTCCTTGTGCACCGCCGTCGCCCTCTTCTCGTTGGTCTCCCCAATCGCAGGAGACTCAACTGTCACACCAGTAACAGATCTCGCGAAAGGGGTGGCGAATAACTACAGATCTGTAATTCGTCCCCTGTGTTCAGGACCGTCCCTATGGCGCACCGTGGCAGGTTCCCCTTTTCGGGCGATTCGGCGACTGCGCGCTAGCCCTACTTTGCATATGTGGGCGGTGCCAGGGGGGTGTGCCCACCTCAACGCAGCTGCGAGGGCGGGGCGCGTGAGTCGAGCCAGTCCAGGGGGCGGACATGGGCAGTCGACGAGTATGCAGAATCGGCGCGTTGGCGTCGCTGCCGATGGTCCTCGGAGTGCTCGTCGTCGTGGCTCCGTCCCGCCCCGGCGAGGCGGCACCGAGCCTCCCCGAGGGCTTCGTCCTCCGGGACACCCCCACAGGGCAAGGGCCCTACAACCTCACCGACTTCACGTATCTTCCCGACGGCAGCGTCCTGACCGCAGGGAAGAACGGCCAGGTGACCTGGGTGCCGGCGGGGGGCACGCCCACGGAGATCGCCCGGCTCGCCACGGACGTCACCGGCGACCTGGGACTCGTCGGGCTCGCGGCGGCACGCGACTTCGCGAGCACCGGCCACGTCTACGTCGTCCGGTCCATCCCTCAGGCATCGCCGCCGTGGAAGCTGAGGCTCTCCCGGTTCACCGTCCGTGGTGGTGCCACGCCGGCGGCCCTCGGGGACGAATCGGTGCTCCTCGAGGTCGAGTCGGATGCCTCGATGCACGCCATGACGACCGTCGTGCCGGCTTCCGACGGGACGTTGTGGCTGTCTGTCGGCGACCTCCAGTTCAACACCTTCCAGCCCGACGTCCTCAAGGCCATGGACCTCGACGAGCCGGCCGGAAAGCTGCTGCGCATCACCCCGTCCGGTGCGGGTGTGTCGAGCAACCCCTACTACGACCCGGCACGCCCACGATCCTGGCGCAGCCGGGTCTACGCCAGCGGGTTCCGCAGCCCGTTCAGGTTCTCCCTCAGCCCCAACACCGGTACGCCTGTCCTCGGCGATGTCGGGAAGCGGAGCTGGGAGGAGCTCGACCTCGTCGCACCGGGCCACAACTACAAGTGGCCGTGCTGGGAGGGACCCGAGAAGACGCCCGGATACAGCGACCTGGCCGAGTGCAGGAACGTGGTCAACACCCCACCTCTGTGGTCGTACCGTCACGGGAGTGGTCCGGCCGAGGGCAACTCGGTCGTGGCCGGCACCACCTACACCGGCAGCAGCTACCCGGCGCGCTACCGGGGGGCCTTCTTCTTCGGCGACTACACGGGGCGCAAGCTGTGGACCCTGCGGTACGACGCTGTGGGGAAACTCGTGTCACCGCCGGAGAACCCACCATTCGCCATGGACATCGGGGCTCCCGTCGCCTTCGGAGCCGCCACGAACGGAGACATCGTCTACGCCGACCTGGGCTCCGGGTCGCTGCGCCGCCTCAGCTACACGCCGGGGAACCGCGCGCCGGTGGCCCAGGCCGACACGAGCACGGACCCAAGCACCCGGACCGTCACGTTCGACGGCTCTCCGTCGGTCGACTTCGACGGCGATGCGTTGGTCTACGCCTGGACCTTCGGGGACGGGGAGGAGGCCGTCGGCGCGTCGGCCACGCACACCTACGCACGGCCGGGCGACCGGTTCGAGGTCACGCTCACCGTGACCGATCCGTTCGGGGCGTCCGACACGGTGTCGTTCGTGGTGGCGCCGTCCAACCACAGTCCGGTCCTGACGTTGAGCACACCGCAGGAGCAGACCTTCGCCGTGGCGGAGCAGGTCACTGCCGCCGCGACCGCCCGGGACGAGGAGGACGGCGCTCTCCAGGTGCGGTGGAACAGCGCCGTACTGCATTGTGCGGAGGCGGCGACGTGCCACCTACACCCCGGCGCAGAAGGAACCGGATCCGCCTGGTCCGAGCCCTTCCCCGACCACGCGGACTCAAGCCTGCAGCTCACCGCCACGGTCCAGGACTCAGCAGGGGTCACCGCCAAGCAGACCTACCTGGCTCGCCCGCGTCAGCACCTGCTGCGTCTGGTCAGTGACGTACCCGCCGTGCTCGAGATCCCGGGCCTCTCCGGGGGCACCTCGGCACTGGTGACCGAGGGACTCACGGTGGATGTGACCGCCGCGGAGGTGGCCCAGGACGGAGTGGCCAGGTTCGCCGGCTGGGCCGATGGGGTGTCGAACCGGACCCGGACGTTCTCCATGGGGGCAGGCGACCTCACCCTCGAGGCCATTTACGTCACCCCCATCGGCCGTCGCTACGCCGACGATCCCGCCCTTCGATCGCTGCTGGGTGCCCCCAAGGGGCCCGAAGTGGCCGAGGGCCGCGTCCGCTACAGGGTCTACCAACGCGGACGGCTCTACTGGTCGGCGGCGACCGGTGTCCGGGAGGTCCACGGTCCCATCCTGGCCAAGTACCTCTCCGCAGGTGGCCATGCCGCCCTCGGTGTCCCGATCACCGACCGACGGCCGAGCGCCGGGAGGAACGGCGAGGGGGGCTACAACGACTTCGCCAAGGACGCGTCGATCTACTGGAAGCCGTCCACCGGGGCGCGCGCGATCGGCGGGCAGGTCCGCACCGCGTGGCGGAAGGTGGGTGCTGAGCGCGGTGTCCTGGGGTACCCGATCACCGACCACCGCAGGACCAGGGACGGGCGCGGGCGGTTCGCTCACTTCGAGAACCGCGGGTCGGTGTACTGGTCGGGATCCACCGGCGCCCACGCGGTGCATGGACCGATATGGCGCAAGTGGTCGGCCATGGGTCGCGAGAGGTCCGTGCTCGGGTATCCGACGAGCGGCGTCCGCAAGGTGCCGGGCGGGCAACGGAGCCGGTTCGAACGCGGCGTCATCCGGTGGTACTCCAACAGCGGCGGGGTCGTCGTACGGCGACAGTGAGGCACGTGCGGACGGGATGCGCGCAATCCTCACCAGCCGTTGCCCCCTCTCAGCCCGACAGAAGTGAGGAACCCCGAGACACGCGGTCGTGTCCCGGGGTTCCTCTGCTTCAGGCGGCAGGTCAGGGCAGGTCGATCGGTCGCAGCACGCGGTCGATGCCGTGAGCGATCTGCTTGTTGCCCTTGTTGATGTTGCGCAGGCGCATGATCACGCGCGGGTTCCTGGCGTCCTTGTCCTTGTCGACGAGGATCACTCGCTTGCCGCGGACCTTGACCTTGATCGTGGCGCCGTCGAGGGCGGTCGGGAGCTTCGCGCCGTTGGCCTTGAGGGCCTGCTTGTAGGTGATGGTCGCGCCGGGCACGACGTGGTAGAGCAGGACCGCCTCGACGGTGTCGATCCCGGCCGCGCCGGCCAGCGTCTTGAACACCTTGCGCTCGCTCTTGATCCTCTTGCCGGTGAGGTCGGCGGTGAGGTGGCGGAAGGCGGCGTCGGTCGGCGCGAATGCGGTCAGCCGCACCTTGCCGTCGGCGAGCAGACCGACCGGGCTGTCGGGCTTGGCGGCCAGCACGGCGAGCACGGCGTTCTCGAGGATGTCGAAGTCGTGCGGGTTCTTGTCGAAGCCGCTGCCGTCGGCGGCGAGGACCGTCGCGAGGCTTCGGTTGCCGAGCTTGTGCTTGTCGCCTGCCTCGGCAGGAGCGGCGATCGTCGCGAAGACGGCGCCCGTCATGGCGATCGCCGTGAAAGCCGACGTGAGTCTGCGCAGGTTCATGGGTTTCCCTCCCCAGAGTTGGAGCACTGAGCGTGACGGTTGCCACGGTCCGGTGTTCGCTCACCCTCACGCGTGGGATTGGTCTCGTGTTGAGCTCTGTCCAGGCGGTGGCGGTGGTGGGTGACGCCAGACTGGTCGGAGCTCGGACATAGGGGATCTGGCAGACTCGGCTCATGGGTCAGACTCCGGGTGACGAAAAGCAGGAGCCCTCGCTCGAGCTCCCCTCGCTCTCCCTTCCCTCCTTCGGTCGCAAGAAGCGGTCCCGCGTGCAGCCCGAGGAGCAGTCAGGTACGCCGGAGGCGCCGCCTGAGCCCGTGACAGCCGCCGTCGACGAGCCAACCCGGCCGCTCGCGACCCAGCCCCCACCGCCACCACCACCGCCGGCGCCGACGCCGGAAGAACCTGAACCCCGTCGGCGTGCGGCCAGAGCGCGCGCCGGGACGGCCTTGCCCAAGGTCCCCGGCCGAGTAGCAGCCGCGGTCACGGGCCTTGTCGTCGGTGGAGCGGGAGCTGGTGGCACCTACGCCGCGCTGACGGCGTGCGAGGCGGTCCGCGGGGTCAGCACCTGCGGTGGCGCGCCCGGTTTCTTCATCCTCGTCGCGATCCTCGCGCTGATGATCCTGCTCGGCATGCTGCTGCTGAAGGCGCTCGAGGTGAGCGACCCGGGCAGCACCAGCTTCCTCGCTGTGGGGATCGTCGCCGTCGTGGTCATGCTGACCCTGCTCGACGCGATCTACTCACCGTCGATGTTCGTCGTCATCCCGGTGCTGAGCGCGCTGGCGTACCTGCTGTCCCACTGGGTCACCACACGGTTCGAGAACGAGCCCGTCAGGGGGTGAGCTCCTTCGCGAGCAGCTCGGCGATCTGGGCAGTGTTGAGCGCCGCCCCCTTGCGGAGGTTGTCGCCACAGACGAACATCTCCAACGTGTTCGGGAAGTCCAGCGCCTGACGGATCCGTCCCACGAACGTGGGGTCGGCACCCACCACGTCGGCGGGGGTCGGGAAGTTCCCGGTCGCGGGGTCGTCGAGCAGGACGACCGACGGCGCCTGCAGGAGCACATGCCGCGCCTCCTCGACAGTGACCTCTTCGGCGAACGTGGCGTGCACTGCGAGCGAGTGGGTCGTCACCACCGGCACCCGGACACAGGTCGCGGACACCTTCAGGTCAGGGATGCCGAGGATCTTGCGGGACTCGTTGCGGACCTTGAGCTCCTCGCTCGTCCAGCCGCCGTCACGGACCGACCCTGCCCACGGCACGACGTTCAGGGCCAGCGGCGCTGGGAACGGCGAATCCGCCTCGCCGAGCTTGTCGCCGATGGCACGGCGGACATCACCCGCGACGGTGCCGAGGGTCCGGTCCCCCGCGACGACCTCGAGCTCGTCGTACAGCCGGTCGACACCGGGCTGGCCGGCACCGGAGGCGGCCTGGTAGGACGCCACCACGAGCTCGGTCAGCTGCCACCTGGCGTTGAGCGCGCCGAGAGCGTCCATCATCGTCAGCGTCGTGCAGTTGGGGTTGGAGATGATCCCGCGGGGCCGGTTGCGGACGGCCTCGGGGTTCACCTCGGGCACGACGAGAGGTACGTCGGGGTCCATCCGGAAGGCGCCGGAGTTGTCGACGGCGATCGCGCCCTTCGCGACGGCGATCGGCGCCCACTCCTTGGAGACCTCGTCGGGTACGTCGAACATCGCGACGTCGACCCCGTCGAACGCCTTCTCTGACAGGGCGACGACGGTGACCTCCTCGCCCCGGACCCGGAGTTTCTTCCCCGCCGAACGCGGAGAGGCGATGAGGCGGATCTCGCCCCAGACGTCCTCGCGGTGGGACAGGATGCCGAGCATCACAGTGCCGACCGCGCCGGTGGCGCCGACGACGGCGAGAGTGGGCTTCTTGCTGCGCATCCGGGTCACCGTCCGGTCCCTCCGTAGACAACTGCCTCGACCTCGTCGGAGTCGAGCTCGAAAGCCGTGTGCGTCGCGGACACCGCGTCGTCCACCTGGGACTCGTCGACGATCACCGAGATCCGGATCTCCGAGGTCGAGATCATCTCGATGTTGACGCCGGCGTTCGCGAGGGCCGCGAAGAACTTCGCCGTGACCCCGGGGTGCGAGCGCATGCCTGCACCGATCAGCGACACCTTGCCGATGCGGTCGTCGTACAACAGCGAGTCGTAGCCGACCTCGTCCTTGAGCTGAGCCAGCGCCGCCATCGCCTGCTGGCCGTCCGCGCGCGGGAGCGTGAAGGAGATGTCGGTCAGGTTCGTGGACGCGGCCGACACGTTCTGCACGATCATGTCGAGGTTGATCTGTGCCTCGGACAGCGCCTCGAAGATGCGCGCTGCCTCACCGACCTTGTCGGGTACCCCGACGACCGTGATCTTGGCCTCGCTTCGGTCGTGGGCGACGCCGGCGATGATCGGCTGCTCCATGTTCTCCACCTTTGACTCCTCTGCGATCCACGTGCCGGTCTTCTTGCTGAAGGATGACCTGACGTGGATGGGCATCTTGTACCTGCGGGCGTACTCCACGCACCGCAGGTGAAGGATCTTGGCGCCGCTCGCGGCCATCTCGAGCATCTCCTCGTAGGAGATCTGCTCGCGTTTGCGGGCCGTGGCGACGATCCGTGGGTCGGCGGTGAACACACCGTCGACGTCGCTGTAGATCTCGCAGACGTCCGCGTGAAGGGCCGCCGCGAGGGCGACCGCGGTGGTGTCCGAGCCGCCGCGACCGAGCGTCGTGATGTCCTTGGTGTCCTGGCTGACGCCCTGGAACCCCGCCACGATGGCGATCGCGCCGGCCCCGAGCGCCTTCTCGATCCGGCTCGGCGTCACGTCGATGATCTTGGCCTTGCCGTGGGCTCCGTCGGTGATCACGCCGGCCTGGCTGCCGGTGAACGACTGGGCCTCCTGCCCGAGGTTGCCGATGGCCATGGCGAGCAGCGCCATCGAGATGCGCTCACCGGCGGTCAGCAGCATGTCGAGCTCGCGGCCCGCCGGCAGCGGGGAGACCTGCTGGGCGAGGTCGATCAGCTCGTCGGTGGTGTCACCCATCGCGGAGACCACCACGACCACGTCGTTGCCGGCGCGCTTGGCCTCGACGATCCGCTGGGCCACGCGCTTGATGCCTTCGGCGTCGGCAACGGAGGAGCCGCCGTACTTCTGCACGACAATGCCCACGGTTCTCCTCAGGGGTGGTTCGAGACGTTCAGGGATCTCGGCGATTCTACCCGCCGACCTGTCCCGCTCAGCCCGCCTGCCAGATCACAAGACATCGCCGAAATCGGCGAGGACCGCAAGATCTTCAGCAAGTCGGGCACGACAGGCCTGCGAGCTCAAGGATTTGCGGTCTCGAGGAACTCGTCGGCTGCCGCGACCTGCTCCTCCTCACCCTCGATCTCGGCATCGAGCCGGTCGTGGGAGACCACCGATTGCAAGGCCCGGAGTGCACCACTGGCCTCGTGGCCCCACGACGACACGTAGGAGAACTGCCACCACCACAGTGCTTCGTCCACCCGACCGTCCTTGAAGTGGCGCAGCCCGTGGGCGACGGCCATGGCGATGCTGGTCAGGTCGTCGGACAGCAGCGAGGGAGCGAGCTCCGGTGGGTCGACGTACGGGTCGAAGACCTCGGTGTAGGCGTCCACGCTCTCGAGCAGGACCGCCAGACGCAGCCGCATCGCGTCGAGGTCGGGGTCGGGGCCGGCGTCCGGCTGGTACTTCTCGACCGTCTCGAAGTCGGTCTGCACTCCCAGGCGCGCCCCGGCGAGGAGCAGCTGGCTGACCTCGAGCAGCAGCAGCGAGATGGCGTGGCCGCCGGTCGCCTCGCCGCGGGCGATGGCCTGGAGGGCGAGCAGGAAGCTCTCGACCTGGTCGGCGATCTGCTGGGCGAAGTCCTCGAGGTCGCTGTGGATGCCGCTCTCACCCGCGGCCGATGGCGTCTGCTCAGTCATCGACGGCACGTCTCCCTTCGAACGCCCGACCCAACGTGACCTCGTCGGCGTACTCGAGGTCACCGCCTACAGGCAGTCCACTAGCAAGTCGCGTCACGCGCAACCCCATCGGGCGAAGGAGTCGCGTGAGGTACGTCGCGGTCGCCTCTCCCTCGAGGTTCGGGTCGGTCGCGAGGATGACCTCAGTGACCACGCCATCAGCGAGCCGGCTCATCAGCTCGCGGATCCGCAAATCGTCTGGTCCGACCCCCTCGATCGGCGAGATGGCCCCGCCCAGCACGTGGTAGCGCCCTCGGAACTCCCGCGTCCGCTCGATCGCGACGACGTCCTTGGACTCCTCGACGACACAGATCACCGACGGGTCCCGCCGCTGGTCGCGGCAGATCCGGCAGGTCTCCTCCTCGGCCACGTTGCCGCACACCGAGCAGAACGTCACCTTCTCCTTGACCTCGAGCAGCACCTCGGCCAGCCGGCGTACGTCGACGGGGTCGGTCTGGAGGATGTGGAAGGCGATGCGCTGAGCGCTCTTGGGGCCCACGCCCGGCAGCCGGCCGAGCTCGTCGATGAGGTCCTGGACGACGCCTTCGTACATCAGAAGCCGAGCTGCCCGCCTGGCCCTCCGCCAGGCAGGTCCCCGCCACCGAGGCCGCCCGCGAGCGGGCCGAGCTTCTCCGAGGCGAGCGCGTCGGCCTGGGCCTTGGCGTCGCGATAGGCCGCGACGATCAGGTCCTCGAGGTCCTCGGTCTCCTCGGGGTCGAAGGAGCCCTTCTTGATGGAGACGCCGACCAGCTCACCGGTGCCGTTGAGCGTCACCGCCACGAGCCCGTCACCGACCGTGCCGGTGACGGTCGCCTCGGCGAGCTGGGCCTGGGCGTCCATCATCTGCTGCTGCATCTCCTGGGCCTGCTGGAGCAGGGCGTTCATGTCGAATCCGCCCTCGCCGAACGGGTTTGCCTCGGTCATCGTGCTGTCCTCTGCTGTGTGGGGGCTGTGATGGTCGTGCTGCGAGTCATTCGTGCGGTATCTCCTCGATGACGCGGGCGCCGAGCTCACGCTCGAGCAGCTCGGCCCCCGCCAGGCCGCCGTCGTCGGCGTCCTGGTCGTCGGGACTGACGTCCTCGTCGGAGACGGTGGGCTCGTTTCGCTGCGCGGTCCCGGGAGCGCGGGTCGCCTGGATCGCGCCCCGAGCCGTGGCGATCGCATCGGGGTCGACCGGCGCACGCGGCGGCTGCTGCGAGGTGGGTGCTGCCTCGGGTGACGGCGGGCCGGGCGCCTGCTGGTCAGGCTGTGGAGCGACGGCCGGCCGCACGGTCCGGGGCTCGTTGGCGGGGTCCGCTCCGGGCTGGGCCGACGGGTCGACGATCGCCTCGACACGCCAGTCCTGGCCGATCACGTCGATCGCCGCCTGCCGGAGGATCTCGTCGCTACCGCTGCGCATGAACGAGTCCCGCGCGCCGGCGTTGACCAGGGCCACCGTCAACGTCTTGTCGTCGACGGCGGCGACCTGGGCGTTCTGGCTCAGCATGATCCAGGTGAATCGCCGCTTGAGCTTCACCGACTCGAGCAGGTCCGGCCACAGCCGGCGTACCTCGACGAGACCGAGACCGCCGGACCGCTGGGCCTGCTGGGGCTCCGCCGTAGGTTGCGGCGTCGGCTGGGAGGGCGGCTGCTCGGCACGGACCGGCTCGGCATCGCGGGGCTCGGTCGTGGGCGGCGGCGCGGCCGGGGCAGACGCGGCCGGGGCAGACGCGGCCGGGGCAGGCGCGGCCGGGGCAGGCGCGGCCGGGGCAGGCGCGGCAGCGGGGTGGTGCGTGGGCGTCGAGGCAGCCGAGGGGGGTGCCGAGGAAGCCGTCGACGGGGTGCCGCCCTCGATGGACACGCGGCGCTCGAGCCGGTCCAGACGCGCGAGCACCCCCGCAGTCGAGTCGTCGGCCGCGGGGAGCAGCACCCGCGCGCAGATGAGCTCGAGCAGGAGCCGGGGCGCCGTCGCGCCGCGCATCTCGGTCAGCCCCGCGGCAACCAGGTCGGCGGCACGGGTCAGGTCGGAGCGTCCGAACCGGGCGGACTGGGCCACGAGCCGCTCGCCCTGGTCCTCGGGGACGTCGATGAGGCCCGTGGCCGGCGCATCCGGGACCGCGGAGATGATCACGAGGTCGCGCAGCCGGCGCAGCAGATCCTCGGTGAAGCGGCGCGGGTCCTGGCCGGTCTCGATGACCTTGTCGACCACGCCGAAGACGGTGCCGCCGTCGTGGGCGGCGAACGCGTCCACCACCTCGTCGAGAAGTGCGTCGGGGGTGTAGCCGAGGAGGCCGGTGGCGAGCTCGTAGGTCACCCCGTCGTCGCCGGCACCGCCGAGAAGCTGGTCGAGCACGGAGAGTGTGTCACGGGCGGAGCCACCCCCGGCACGGACGACGAGAGGGAGCGCGGCCGGCTCGATGTGCACACCCTCCTTCTCGCAGATCTCCGAGAGGTAGGACGAGAGCAGGCGCGGCGGGATCAGCCGGAACGGGTAGTGGTGGGTCCGTGAGCGGATCGTGCCGATGACCTTGTCCGGCTCGGTCGTGGCGAAGATGAACTTCAGGTGCGGCGGGGGCTCCTCGACGAGCTTGAGGAGGGCGTTGAAGCCCTGGGTCGAGACCATGTGGGCCTCGTCGATGATGTAGACCTTGTAGCGGCTCGCGACGGGGGCGAAGAACGCCCGCTCGCGCAGGTCCCGCGCGTCGTCGACACCGCCGTGGCTGGCCGCGTCGATCTCGATGACGTCGACCGAC